>MHYA01000001.1:0-16072 GCA_001825675.1 Planctomycetes bacterium GWF2_42_9
CTGAACTTGCAAGGGCGATTTACGCGACTGTCAAGAAACCGGGCAGTGCGATCCCGCAGGCTTTGTATGCGGCGGTGGCGGAAGTTCTTGCGATGATTTATAGAATGAAGAAGAGAAAATTGGCGTGATTTTTTATAGCTGACATTTTTGTAATATGTGTAAGAGAAACGAACACCTCGAATATCCTCCAGTGGCGTATATTCGATGGCCTAACGGACGAGATTCTTCACTTCGTTCAGAATGACAAGGAGTTGTTGTGGCGGCAAGAGAATTGAACCCTCGAATCACCTGCGAGTACTGTCGTAAATCGAGGGGCTAACGGACGAGATTCTTCACTTCGTTCAGAATGACAATGGGGCGTTTTTAATTTACCTATTAGTTTAGCCGAGCTGGCTAATAGATGAATACTGCTGCTGAATGTCAGTCAGAACTTTTTCAAGGCGAGCGTATTTTTCTTTAAGCCTTTTCTCGTAGGTATCAATTTTGTCGTTTTCTTTTTCAATGGTCAGTTCAACAGTATCAATTTTCGTGTTCAGTGCATCAGTAGCGAGATCCATCCTACCGTCGGTACTAAGCAAATCTGTAATTTGATTGTAAAGATTTGTCATAATACCTTCTTTGACAGCAATATTGGCATTATAAGTGCCATCGGACTGTGTTAAGTCGACGGTAAGCTGTAAACTGTTTTCAGGATTATTCGGCTTTCCTTCTGTAAATTTAGTAAGACCTGTGATGAGACTGCCCGACCATGTAGCGTCGCGGTATTCGCTTTCAGATGAAAGTTTTATTTTGGCACTGATAATCTGGTTATCTTTTACTTCAACCTGTACGTTGTAAAGGCCTGATTTGGTGTATGTATTGCTTGCGTTGTAATATTGAATAACGCCGGTTTCGTTTGTGCTGGTTTTAGTTGCGCCAAGTAAATCTAAAACGCAGGCGAAATCCTCATCGGTGGCGTTATTGAATACATCTGCATCAAATTGCAGATAGCCTTTGCCGTCGAGAGTAAGGCCTATGTCCGATGCTCTTACGTGTGCATCAGAAGAACCGGTGAAACCGCTGGCAATACTTGATATTATCATTTTAAATTGATTTTTGATGTATGAAACAGCGGTATTTGAACTTAATATGCCCATTGTTTTTGTTTCGCTGTTATATTCGGTTTTATCAATCAAATCCGCAATTAACGTATTATATGCGCTAACGACTTTATTGATTTTGTCGGTAAGAGATGTAACGTTTCTGCTGACGGTGATTTTTACAGGATTGCCTGCCTCTGTAACATCCGAAAGCTGTAATGTAACGCCGGAGATGACGTTTGTTATGTTGTTGCTGCTTCTTTCGATATAGCCATTACTGCCTTTTGTTTCTTCTGTGATGTAAGCGGTGTTTGTTCCAGAGAATGCAAGGCCGGTTGCGTTGACGGATAATTTTTCGGTATCGCCGAACGAAGTATTAAATGTGAAAGTAAAGCCGGTGGTGCTGTCTCCTTCGACGGTAATATCACCTTCATTTAATCCAAAAGCGGAAAGAATTTGGTTTTGTACCTGTGAAGCGGTTGCGGCGGCGTCGATAGCGTTTGTGGTTTTGCCATTATATGACAGAGTGAAATATCCTGTTGCCGAGGAGCCGAAAGTTAATTTCTGAACTTCCTGAATTGAACCAGATGGGAAGCCGTCGACTTTTAATAGAGCGCTTTGAGCGGATTGTGTTTTAGTAAAAGTTCCGAGATCGAGAACGTTTTGATTTCCGCCGCCTTCCTGTGAAACTTTCATAGTCGGCAGGCTAAGCGTATGTGGACTTGAACCGGGGCTGTAACTTAAGTTTAATGAGAGCTGGCTTTCGCCTGACATATTATCGCTAATCCATATCTGGCCATTAACAAGTTTGGCAGTTGCGACGCCATCGAATTGCTCGTTAATCGCATCAATGACCTGTCCCAGTGTAGTATTAGAAGTTATATTCAGCTCAAAATCTTTTAAAGCGGAGCCGTGATGATTCGTACCGGAGATTATGATCTTTTCATCATCTTCAAATATATATTCATTGTTGTAACTGAACTGGTCGAGACTTGTGATTTTTGTGGTAGAGCTTGCGTTGTCTCCGTTGTCGGTGAAAGTTAGATCAGTGCCTTTCCAGGTTTCAGTAAGTTTGTTATCTATGGAAATTTGATAATTTTCGCCTGCGTTCTGGCCGCTTAACATCAAATGAAATGAACCATTATAATAGAGCGTGCTTGCGGTAACGCCGGGGTTAGAGGAATCGTTATTTATAAGGTTAACTAAATCCTGAAGGGTAGTTTCATTTGCGACGGTAGTAATCGATCTTGATTGATGGCCGTAGGTATAAATGAAAACGCCTTCGCCGACGTAGTCCGTTTCGTAAGTGAAATTGGAATTATCCTGAATCCATGTTTCGGTAGTTGCTAACTGTTTTACGTCGATAGTGTGTGAGCCGGGGTTTGCGTTAGAATTTACGGTTACGGTTAATTTATCAGAATCGCTGGACGTGCCGGTATAAATTTTTAAATTTTTGGCATCCGCCAGGGCTTTGGTTGCGGTTTGCATAGATGCAACCTCATCCTTTATCGCGTCAAGGGCGGTGAGCTGATTGGTGTACGAGGCCTGTTTTAACTGATGTCTTGCCAGACCCTGGCTTTTGATAGTAACTAACTGTGAAATGATGCTGGTTGTGTCGATACCTGTGGTTAAACCAGGCAAACTTATTGTTGACATATCTAATTCCTTTAGGCACTCTTTAATCTGGCATTCTTAACGCTGCATCATCCTGTCTGCTAGTCTACCTATATTATCGTATGTATTATATTTACTTAAGATAATCTTTAAAAATAGTGATTATATTGCTATTAAACCGCGTGGGCTAAAGCCCACCTACAAACGCACCCCGAGCAAAAAGCTGGAGGCTAACGACTTGGTATATGGTACGTATTAATTATTTTTCGGACGTTGTCGGCCTGCTGCTGCTGATCTTTGACCAACTTTTTCTCTGCGGAAAGAATTAAATCCAATTTTTTATATAATTGGAGAATACGTTCCTGTTTTTGCTTAAAATCATCTGGTTTCTTATTTGATAATTGCTTAACTAAACTGTTTGTTGTTTCAGTGATAGATTCGACATCCGCATATTTATTTTGGGTCGCTAATTGTATTTGCTTTTCTAAAAGGCCTTCGAGCTGGTCAAACGGATTTTGATCTTCCTTTGAATCCATTGGAATTATACTCCGACATGCTGTTTTTTTGAAATTTTTCGTTCAACTTCTTCGAGAAGGTTGATCGCGTCCTGATTGAGCGGTTCCAAAGATAAAATATTCAAGAGGATATTTTTTGAATCTTCAAAGCGATTTTCTTTTACGTAAAGCGCGGCCAAGGTAAACATAACCGAACAATCGTTCGGATGGGTGTTTAGATAAAGGTCAAGATAATGAATCACTTTTGAAAAAGAACCCATCTGGCAGGATGTTTGGAAAAGGCCGAGCAGGGCGGTGAGATTATCTGTGTTCAACTCAAGACTTTTGAGGAAAAATTCAAATGCTTTTTCGTATTCCGCTTTTTTTTGGGCGATCATAGCCAGACCTGTGTATGCCCGCCAGGAATTTGGTGAAAGGCGGCAGGCAACTCTGAAAGCGATTTCGGCATCATCCAATAAATCTTTTTGGAAACCGATAATTCCCAAGCCGATGTATGGAGAGGGGTCATCGGGATTCAGCGATGCAGCTTTTTCATAACACTTTTGTGCCTTATTGAAATCACATTCAGATGTATAATAATCACCCGATTTTTGGATATCATCGAAAGTTAAAGTGTTTTCAGACTCTATAACATTCTTTTCATTTTTATGCATTATAATCATATCCCTTTTGATGCTTAAGGTAACCTCTAAAAATTCATTTTGGCTGCGACCGGCTGCAATTTCCGCCGCCATCGTTCCGCCTTAATCGGAGTTTTTATTTTTAATTTGGCTGCTGATCGTCTCAATCATTTCATGGATTCTCGGCTGATCGGGTGAAATCTCCAGAGATTTTTTGAGTGTATCAACTGCGAGCTGTAAATTGCCGGCGTTTACCAGTTTTTCGGAAGTTCTGGTTAAAACCTCGGCGTTTAGAATGCCTAAATCCTGCATTTCATCGAAAAGTTCAGCGGCTTTTTGGGGCTGGTCTTCGGCAAGATATGTTTCGGATAAATTCCAAAGGATTTCAGCGGAGCGAGGCTGTAAATTATTTGCTTTCAGGAAATATTCAATCGCTTCGTGTGAGCGGTGCATACAATGGAGTATTGCGCCGATATCGTTCAAAAGTTCTGCATTTTTTGGGGATGAATCCTGGAAATTTTTCAGAGCATCGAGTGCTTCGTTAAATTTGCCGGATTCGGCCAAATCGAGAGCTTTCTGGTAATCATCACTCTTACAGAGAGATTCATTTTGAGCTATTCTATCTTTTAATTTTATTCTTTTGGCCACTGTTAACTCCGTTTTCATTTCATAAGTTTTATAGAGCAAATGTTGTGCCGGAAAATTTTGCTATTATATGTAACTTTTATTAATTCTAAAAATTGAGATTGCTTCGTCGTTTTTGGGCAAAATGCGTCAAAAACTCCTCACAATTACAATCGGTCAGACAATCAATTTGTAAAAAATTCAGACGGCAGTTTAATCCATATAGTCCAAAAGCGACATAGACATCAGCTTTCCAGCGACCGAAAGCGTAAGTTCGTAGAGTGTTTGACGACGGGCGAGGTCTATTGAAATTTGAGTTATATCGGCTTGTTGGAGCAGAGTAGTCTGATCTTCTGTATTATAGTTAATATCTTCAATAGTCTTATTAAGGTCTTCAAGGAACGCGGATTTTGAACCGACAGCGGTTTGCTGACTAACGATTTGGCTATAGACATCTTCAATCATATTAATCAATTCATTTTGATAAGTTTGTAATTGAGTCGCGCTCAATGATTTATCCTGCATCAAATCTCTGACGCTGATGAGGATATTGAAAATATCGTAAGTGCCGGGGACGGTAATCATATTTTTGCCAGTTTTGCTGATCGCGGATGCATCAACATATAAGACATTTCCATCCGCATCGGATACGGGAACATTAGTCAAATCGCCGGTATAAGAACCAAGATCGACGGTATCGCCGCCGATGGAAAGATTGTAGTGGCCGTCGGCATCCTGTGTTACGTCGAGCCAAACTGTTGCGCTGACGCTTGCGTTTCCTTTTCCGACTTTAGCGCCTGTATCGCCAAAGAAAACGGGCGTTTGAGGCTGATCGCAGGAAAAATATTCTTCACCAATTTGATATGAAGTTGTGGAAACGCCTGGTGCGACTTCAACGGTTAATTTAGTTTGGCTTCCAGTATAGTTAACGCTAGTAATACCTTTTTCCGAATCATATTGTACTGCATAAGGTTTGTTGTTCGTATCAGAGCCGCCAAAAAGATATTTACCTGCATTTTGAGAATTAGCCTTTGAAACTAATTCTTCCAGAGCATCATTGACAACTTCAATCAATATATTGCCACTGTCGCCATTGCCTGAATTAGTACCGCTTAGAACGCCGGTGAGACTTGTTTTTATTTCAGTAAGTACGCTTCCAATTCTTTGGAGGGCTGTCGATGTCATTGTTAATGTGCTGCTAACGGTACCAATGATATCGATATAGCTTTTGAGTTCTCTTGATTGTGATTGCAAACCGAGAACCTGATACGAGGAAGTTGGGTCGTCCGAGGCGCGGTTTATTCTTGAACCTGTTGAAGATTGTTCCTGCAAAGTTGAAATTGACTTTGAGTTCAAATATAAACTGTAAACAGTATTGTTGTATATTTTATCTAGAGTTCCGCCCATATATATTTCCTTTTTAAGGATGGTTACAAAATATTCATCAGTTCGGTTATGCTTGAGTTCAGCACTTCCATATATTTTGCCATAGATTGAAACATTTGTTCGTAAATCATCAGGTGTGCTGCTTCTTCATTGATATCCACGCCGCTGATGCTGGTTTGCTGATTTGTCAAGTTCAATACGATAGCTTCGAGATTTTCCTGGTACGTTTTGCCGGAGGAGACATCCTGCCCGACATCTGTAACGATTTGACGATAATAATCGCTAAAATTTAAATTGCCGAGTTCTTCGATAGAGGCATTTTGTAAATTATACAGACGAGCGATGTTTCCGCCTTCGTTTCCTGAAGAAGAGAGTGAGGCGGCTACCCTTGAATGATCATTTGATATATCTGAACAAACGGCCATATTAATTGCGCTGTCGCCGCTGAAAAAAGTATTAATGCCAACAGCGGAAAGCAGGCCGGATGTGTCGGTGTTGCCGTAGACATTTACGGTGAATGAATCGCCGGCGTTAAATGTGTTCGCGGAAATAGCGATAGAAATGCCGGTATCGCCAATTTCCAGCCATTTAGTATTTGCAGACGATGTGTCAGTTGTAGCCGGATAGTCGCTTAAATCGAGTGTCGCGACAACATTTGAATCATTATCTCTTACGGTTATTGTTACATTATCAGTTCCGACCTGGCCTGCGGTTGCAGTGAAAGTCCAGGTGTTATTTTCAGTTCCGTTGTAGTAGCCTGACAATTTAATTTGCGGCGGATCGGTGCTTGCAATGGTTGTGGTTGCGGGGGAAGAATCGATTTCTGGAATGAAATCAAATTCATAGCCGCTGTTTGCCGCGATCGTTAACTGGTTTGATGAATTTACATAAGCCGAAATATTTGATACATTGTTTGTAATGTAATCAGCAATTTCTGCCAGGGTATCAGAAGATGTGTCTTGAAGCACGGGAATCGCGGTACGAGTAGATTCTCCTGTGCTTGTGTTTGTAACGCGGATGTACGTAAAGCCCGCGGATACATTCGGGATTTCACTCAAATTACCTGATGAATTTGCCCAGCCGGTTAGTTCGGTGAAAGAACCGCTTGAGCCAATACCCTGTACGTGATATTTATTAATCTGATTAATTATAGAAGAAGCTAAATTGTCTAGATTGTCGTGGATTTCTACGACCTTATCATTTGCCAGTGTAATCAGGCCGCCGAGTGATCCGCCGTTGACAGATGTGTTGATAGAGATACCGCCCTTAATCATAATGCCGATTTTTCCGTTGCTGTCAACGCCGGTTGCTAAAGTGCTTACACTAGAACCGACAACCAAAGGTATGTCGCCTGCCACAATATCAGTAACACCATTACCTCTTACGATAGTCTGAACACCGATGACTTGTGAAAGATCAGAAATGTACTGATCCCGCTGATCGCGAAGGGTGTTTGCATTTCCGCCAACGAGTTCGACCGATTCAATTTGATTATTAAGTTTGCCGATTTGAGCGGTAATTGAATTAATTGTTCCGACGGCAATTTCGGTCTGCTTTGCGATAGTTTCTTCCAGAGTTGTAAGATATTCGCCGATATTTCTGAACTGGCTCGTCAATGCTTCAGCATTACTTACAAGTTGGGTCATTGAAATGCTGTCGGTCGGGCTTAATTTCAGCTCCTGCATCGAGGTAAATAATGAATCGATAGCTGCGTTTATACCGCTGCCATCGGCAGACAATTCGCCAATCGCGGTTTCGATAGAACTTAATGTATTATTTTCCTGTGTTAATTGGGCAAGTGCGGCATTCTGCTGATAAATTTGCTGTTCGAGAAGCGTATCGACTATTCGGCTGATGTTTATAACTTTAACGCCGCCGGCATTTGTAGAGGAAGTATATGATGGCGCAAGCTGCACGATTTGTTTATGGTAGCCTTCTGTACCGGCATTTGTAATGTTGCTGCCGATAATGTCGAATGCCGTCTGTACAGCACCAAGACCGCTAAGAGCTATATTAAAACTTCCCATTTTTATTCCTTAAATCCCATTGTTAAAACTGGGCGTTCATAAACGTTGAATCCGCTAATTCAGTTCGGCCTGTCGGTCCGTACGTAACGGTATTTTTATTTCCGATAGCGAGAATGCTTTTTAAAAGCATTTTGTTGAATCTTGCACAGTTTGTGAGCAATTTTAAAGTATTGGCGTATTCCAATTTAAATTTTGAAGTCAAAGTCTTTAATTGCCATTTTTTTTGAACGACTTCGTTTCTGATTTCTCCTGAAAGCTCTGATTCAAGTTTTGTCAGTGTCATTTCTTCGAAAGTGCAGCCCCAAATTTGAGCCAGCTCCTGGCGAACCTGATGACGCGCAAATTCGTTTTCCTTATAACTGGAAGATTCCATTTGAATAGTACCAAGCAGCATTTGCAGCGATGCTTCATCTTTTTTAATAACGAAGCCGCGGAGTTCATTAAGCCTTGAGAGGTTATTCAAAATATTTTGAATATCGCTGTCGAGGATCGAAATCAGCAAGCGGACTTTTTCTTCAATTTCAAATGTTATAAGTCTCATAATTTTTTATCTAGCGATTGGGACGTGTTCGTATTTTCATCAGTTTTTAAGGATTTATAAATATCTTTCCACAATCCCATTCCGCCTTTTTCGCCGAGGTCTTTTCCGAGATGCATCCAGAAGATGCCGTCGACCTGCTGGGCGGCGCCATCTTTTTCGTCGGCCCACTGGCCGATGGTATCTTTCATTTCATCCAGCAATTTAGTAATGAAAATACCTTCGAAATCTTTTGCGAACTGAAGTTTTGCGGCGTCAGTTTTATCGATCGGGTTATTGATTTGCTGCGAAGCAATCGAAGAAACCGTGGAATCAATTATATTAGAAGCATCCATAAGTATTCCTACATTATTTCCAATCTGGCCTGAAGAGCACCGGCTCTTTTCAGGGCGTGGAAGATAGCGATAAGGTCTGTGGGCGAAGCCCCGATAGCATTGAGAGAGCTTGCAAGCTCGGCAATAGTTATAAGCCTTGGGACCGGAATCAGATAACCGCCGCTTTCTTTAACAGCGATATCCGTTTGTTGTGTAACGGCAGTTGTCGCACCGTCTGTAAAAGGCGTTGTGGGCTGCGATACTTCGTCTCTTTCTCGAATTTTTACAGTTAGACTTCCCTGTGAAATAGCTACGGAAGATATGCAAACATTTTCGCCGACAATAATTGTTCCTGTTCGTTCGTTAACAACTACGACGGCAGGGCTGTCAACCTGGACTTGCGGCCTGGTTATGTTGTCGATGAAACCAATAATTCCGCTTTGATTTATTTCATTCGGGATTCTTATTTTTACAGTTCCGCCATCAATAGCAATAGCAGTATTTGGATGAAGTTGATTTATGGTTTTGCTAATTTCTTCGGCAGTTGAAAAGTCAACGTTTTTTAGATTTAAAGTAACAAAGCGTTGTTCGGCAATGTATTCAACGAAATCGGCAATTTCTTCTCTTTCAACGATCGCAACCGCTTCGCCTGCGGCCTGGTGATTTTTAGAGATCGAGCCTTTTTGGCCTGAAGCAGTCCAGCCTGCGATAGAGACGCCGCCTTGTGCGATAGCGTAAACCTGACCATCGAGCAGGCCGCTGCCGTCAAGACCTTTCAAAAGTGTCGGCAGAAGTCTTCCGCCTTGCAGGCTTTTGGCATTGCCGAGCGAAGAAACGGTGCAGGGGATTTGCGAACCGACGCGGGAAAATGGGCCGAGTTCAGCGGTAACAGCTACGAGAGCGACATTGCCTCCTGAAAAATCAGTCGGATTAAAAACTTCGCCGGTATCCTTGAGAATATTCGCAAGAGTCTGCTGGGCGGGGAGAGTTGTATCGCCAGTGCCGGCGAGGCCTACGACAAGACCAATGCCGGTAAGCGGGTTGCTTCTGACGCCCTGAATGTCGGCGATGTCTTTTATTCGCTGGCAATTCGCCGTTTGGGCAAGAACCAGTAATGTTATTAATAAAATATTTTTGAACTTCATAACATACCTATCATATCTATATTAAAAATCAAAAATCAAAATTACAAATAAAAATTAAGGTAGCCTCTAATAATTCGAAGAAGCTAAACCAAATATAAGCATTTGTCTTTTTGAACCAGAAACGAGATTCTTCACTGCGTTCAGAATGACAAATATTTCCGCGTGGGTTAAAGCACGCTTTCGGCGGATAAAGCCCACCCTACAAAATATCGAATTTTTAGAATGGCCAGACAATATCCATAAAGTTTCCGAGCCAGCCGGGTCGGTTAAAATTGGACGCGTAACCGGTGTTTTTAGTTATGATAGCGAAATTGGCTATCTGCTCGCTTTTAATTGTATTGTCATAAGAAATATCAGTCGGTCTAACAATTCCACTGACTTCGATTACCTGTTTGTCGCCTGCGATTTCCCTTGTTCTTGTGCCCATAACAACAAGATTATTGTTTGGCATAATATCGATAACAACAACGGTGATTGAATCTATAAAGCTGCGTTCGTCTTTGAAATCGGCTTTGCCGTCAAGGGTATTCGATGATGATGCTGCCATTTTTACGCCTGGCATTCTGGGCAGGTAATTCTGTGTAACTTCGCCTGACGGGGTTTGTGATACAATTCCAAGCTGGCCGTCGAAATCGATTGCTCGGCTGGTTGTTTTTGACAAATTTCTTTTTTGCTTATTATCGACTTTGCTTTCTTCGCTGATAACGATCGTGATCACATCGCCGATATGTCTGGCTTTATCGTCAGCGTAAATGTCTTTTTTGTTCTGATCTCTTTTGGCCCATATTGAATCTGCACGCAAATTAGATGCGATGCAAATAATGATTGCAGCAATTATAAATGTGTGGATTGTTATAGTTCTCATAATCTTTGCCCTAAAAAATCAGCATTTTAAAATATGGGTTCGACGCTGCCATCCTGTTTTACTTTAACTATAATTATTCTCTGTGAGCTTAAATTCTGTACTTTAATGCAATCGCCCACACAGCCATCCTGTAAAGTTTTTCCAATCGCAGTAACCACAAGCCCCATTTTTTCAATTTTAATAAGTACATTCTGGTTGCGTTTCAAAATCACCTGCGGTTTTACATCTTCAACCAAATTCATTGTAATTTCTGAATTAGCTGCCAGCGATTTTTTCAAAGCGGAGCCATAAGGTATAGACCAGTTTGCAGGCAGTGGTTGTGTTGAAATGCAATTTTCAACAGCGACATTTTCGGGAGTCAAAACTGTTCCCTGCGGCAAATCTGTCTTAGCGACTATTTTTTTGCCGGTATATTGCAGTGCGAAAGTAATATCGCGTTTGTCTATTTGATTTTCGCCTGCGAGAACGGTTACTTCTATTTTTACTTGTGTGTTTGTTTTGTCAGTAATATTTGGGATTAATTTTACATTTTGATTAGTGTCGGGAATAGCTAAGTCCTGCGGCGTTCTTAAAGCGGAATATTTACAAACTGATGAATGCGGTGGATTTTCGACAAGATAAGCAATCGCTTTATCCAAAAACTGCTGACCTGTTATTACTGTGTGCTTGCGGGAAATCGTAATTTCATCAGCGCCTGTAAAAGTAACTTGTGAAGAGGATATACCGGCGCAAGCAAGGCTGCTAAGTATAATTGATTTTTCAATTTTGAAATGCTTGGCGGCAGGAGAAATTACTCCCAACTTAAGCGAGTTTGCTTTGGCGACCAAGATTTCATCGCCTTGTATTACGGCAACATCACCCAAACTTGGCGAATCGGTGGTAATATTTATTTCGCGCGGCAAATAAATTATGAGCGTATTGCCAGAAAAGCAATAAGCTGGAACCATTAAGTACGCAAGAATAATAAATAATATTTTTTTCATTGTAATCTCTTTATCCGGCAATTTGAATAGAGTTTTGCAGCATATCGTCGCCTGCTTTGATAGTTCGCGAATTTACTTCGTAAGCACGTTGAGCGGTGATGAGGTTTACAAGCTCCGTTACCATTTGGACGTTTGATTTTTCAAGGAAGCCCGCCTGCATTGTACCGAAACCATCCTGGCCTGCTGTGCCGACAGTCGGCGAACCGCTAGCTTCTGTTTCAGAAAGCAGGTTATCGCCGTCGCTTGAAAGGCCGCTTGGGTTTATGAATCTTGCGAGCTGGATTGTTCCAACTGTAGAAGTAGTTGTGTCATTTTTAACGTTAACCGTACCATCGGGAGATATTGCAATTGAAACAGCGTCTGATGGGATTGTAATAGCTGGTTCGATCTCGTAACCCGATGCTGTTACTAATTGGCCGTTAGCGTTTGTTTCAAATGCTCCATCTCTGGTGTATTTAACTGTGCCGTTTGGCATATTGACCTGGAAAAAGCCTTCGCCTGCGATAGCGACATCGAGCGATCTGCCGGTGTTGTTAAGTTCGCCATTTGTGAAAACTTTTGAGGTTGCCGCGACTTTAACACCGCTTCCGACTTCAATTCCGCTTGGCGCCAGCAGGCCTGAAGAAACTTCAGCACCGGCCGCACGCGACTTGATATACAACAAATCCTGAAATTCCAGTTGACTGCGTTTGAAACCATTAGTATTGATGTTGGCCAGATTGTTTGCGGTTACATCGACCATCATCTGTTGGGCAGTCATACCGGTTGCGGCGGTTGAAAAAGCTCTTAACATATAAACTCCTTATATTTCCATAAATTAAATTAACCCATAGCAAGGTTTATGAGGTTTTTTGTGTTATCAGAGCCTGTGGTAAGCAATTTCATATTGGCCTGATAAAGCCTTGTTACATTAATCATATCAACAAGCTCTTCCATCATTTGGACATTAGAGCCTTCAAGGTAACCCTGTTTTATGGTGACATTTTTAGCGTCTTCTGATTTGAGGTCAGCAGGGGCGTCATAGCAACCAAATCCTGCCGGCACCAGTTCGCTTTCATTTTTACCGAAATCAACGATCTTCAATTCGCCGACATTCGCACCGTCAACTCGGACGATGCCGTCGGTTGAAATAGTGATTTGTGAAGTTGCGGCTCCGGGGGGAATTGTAATGGGGCCATATTTACCGGCGACTACTCTTCCAGATTGGTCGACCAACTGGCCATTTTTATTTATATCGAAATTACCACTACGCGTGTAAGTTGAGCCTTGATCGGTTTGCAGGACGAAAAACCCTTTTCCGCTTATCGCGACATCGAGCGTTCTGCCAGATTCGATAAGATTACCCTGTGAGAAATCTATTTTTGAAGTCAAAATCGGATTATCATCCTGATTTGTGCCAGTAGGGTCAGTTGAGATTAATTTATTAAGCATTTTTGAAAAAGTATTTGTTGTTCGCTTGTAACCTGTGGTGCTTACATTTGCCAGGTTGTTTGCGATGATTTGATATTCGCTGGTCAAACCATCTATCGCAGAACTAACTTGTGCGCTTATGTCAGACATTTCAGATTCCTTACGCGTTTATACCAGCCGTTACGTTTTGGTCGGCATTTTCATTACTGTTTTTATTTAAAGAAGCTTCGTTTGTAGCGCGAATGAGATAATCAATTTCGTTGTCTCGCAAACCGATAAGCTCAACGCCAAAGACATAGACATTATTATTGTCTTCTGTTCTTCTAACAACGCCTGCTTCCTGCACCATACCTATATTTTCAATAACAGTTAAATCTGATGTGTATGTATAGGTGATTTCTTCTGTATCCTGATTTTTGACGGAAGTTTGTTCTTTCTTTCTTTCGAGTTCAAACATAATTAATATTCTGTCGCCATTCTGGATTTGTGCTGAAGTTTCAATTTTCAAACCGGGGCCGCCCATTTCTGTAACCAAAGCCGGTATAAATTCAAAAGGCTGGAGAGATGTTTCTGGATAGATTTCCATATCTCCACTTAAATCGTGTCTGCTTTGAGAGCTTTTTTGTAAGTGCTTTTCAAATGGGAAAAGCGCGATGAACGCATTTTTCTTAACGGGAGTTCTCATAAATCTTCTGCGGTTGACATAATGGACTTCATCGCTATGACTTAAACCAATCATATTGCCATCGTATCTTGTTACATAAGAATCAAATTCCCAAACGAAAGCACCGTAGAAATAACGAACTTTCCAGGTTTCTCCGAAGATAATCGTTGTTGGGGTGTTTAATTGAATAACCAATTCGTTTTCTGTATTTTGTGTAACGACAGCTTTGATGGATTCGGTTTGATTACTGTGTTTGCGTTCGACAACAAGGTCTTTACCGGTCGGAATATGTCTGCTGGTAGCTTTTTCACTCGTACCTGCAAGTCCTTTTGAAAACGAAACATCGCGCTGGAATCCGAGTTTTTGCCTTAAAGAACCTAATATCGGGTCCAGACGCTGGATTTCATAGAGATTTTGCTGATTGAAAAGGTCTTTCCTAATTTTTTCACTTCCATTTTCAAAGGCTTGAGCCATTGAAAAAATCGAAGCTGCGTGGCGCAGTTTGGATTTGCGTATAATATTCTGCAGAACCAGTTTTTCTTCGATAGTCAAGCCTCGCTGGTCGGCATATTCAAGAAACAATTCGCTGCTGGTCTTTCTTTCTTTTTTGATTCTTCTGAAACTTACTGTGAAAAGAACCATAAGCAGAAAAACAACCGCAATCAAGGCATAACGAAGCAAATCCTTATCTTCATTGTGATGATTAAGATTTTTTAGCCCCTCGAACCGTTGAAGCGGCGTCGATGCCAAAAGATTAAAAATTGTTTCACTTATATTATACATTTAAAACCAATATCAATTAACGAATAAGGGAAGTAAGTTCGCCAAGAATATCATTTGCGACTTTAATGGTTCTGGCGTTTGCCTGATAACCATTTTGTGCCTGAATAAGATTTACGAATTCTGTCGCGACGTCCACGTTTGAATCTTCAAGTGAGCTGCCGTGGATAGTTCCTGCACCGCCGCTCATAGCAGTAGTAGCAACAGCTTCGCCGGAGTTAGCAGTTGTCTGATAATAGTTATTGCCAAGACTTTCAAGACCGGCAGTATTTTTGAAAAGCGCGATCTGTAATGTTGCGATTTCCTTTTTAATACCGTTGGAGAATGTACCGATCAGTGTTCCTGTATTATTTACGGCCACGCTTGAAAGGCTTCCAGCCTCGTAACCATCCTGTCCGCTGGCGACAGCGGTGGAACTACCTGAAAATTGTGTGATACCATCTAGACCGCCTATTGTACCGAGGTTTAATGAAAATACCTGCGGATGGCTTGTATCGTGTGCGAAAGTTACGGTAAGATTTGCTGTGTCGGCTGTTGTTGAATTTAATCCAAGAAACGAACCGTCGTTCTCGTCAAATTGAATTCCCTGGATTCTGCGATTGTTCAAACCGGAGATATCGATTTCGCTGATGTCGCCTGTAATAGAAGTCATCACGAAATCCCAGGTGTTTTCAACATCTGTTCTTACGAAAGCACCAGAAAGCACGTGTTCGCCGCCAAGTGAATCATAAACAGTAATGTTGATTGATTTTACTTCCTCGCCGCCAACTTTTTCAACTTCGAAGTATGAAGGAGTTTCCAGAGTGCCATCACCGCTGTATATCATTGCCAGATCGGTTTGGCTATAGCCAGTTTCGGCATCTGTGATCACAAGTTTCCCTTCGGAAATGGTTGCATCAGCCCAATCGCCGAGGACACCTTGTGTTTTAAAGCCTTTAGTAGTTTCCGCGAATGAATTTGTTACCGCAGATCCGCCTGATGTCAAAGCGGTTGAGTCCATACTGACCAAACCTGCATCTCCCAAGGAATTTGCAAATGTGAAAGTTACTCCGCTGGCCATCGCGCCTGAAACGGTAATTTGGCCTGCGGTACAGCAGCCTGCGGCTACAAGTGCGTCCTGAATCTGGGCAGCAGTGGCATTATGTGCAATGTCGGCAGTTGTAAATCCATTATATGTCAATGTGTAATCGCCAGCATTAGGAGCAGCACTTAGTGTAACAGTTTGGACTTCGCTAACTGGTGCGGTGCCTTCATTTGTGTTCAGGAATGTTAAAACATCGCCAAGTGTGGTACTTGCGTTTACCGACATAGTCAAATCGGTTGTAGGGCTTGTTCCAATCGCAGTTCCGTCGTGCTTATATCCCGAAAAAGTGAGAACGCCCGCGGTTAAAGCGCCTGTAAACTGATCAAGTTCGGATAACTTTGTAGTTTCTGAAGCGTTAGTTCCATTTTGTGTAGTGTATGATAAGTTTGAGGTTAGAATATTTTTCTGTGAATTTGTTGAGGAG
>MHYA01000001.1:16078-16859 GCA_001825675.1 Planctomycetes bacterium GWF2_42_9
CTTAAGTTGCCGGATATTGTTACGCTTGAGGTTGCCTGTGCGGGAATAGCAACATCGTACGGAATTTTAATGTTGCTTTTGCCGGGGGTTTGGAAGCCATCCGATTCACCAACCGAACCGATACGCTGGACGATGTAACCTGTTGAAGCGTCGACAAGGTTGCTTGCTGAATCAACGGAGAAAGCACCTGCACGTGTGTATACACTTTTTGAGCCATCGCTTAAGACGAAATAGCCTTCGCCTTCGATTGCCATATCAAGCGGGTTACCAGTGCTGGAAATACTGCCCTGGGTCATATTGGCGGAAATACTTGCAACACCGACGCCGCTTCCGAGCTGCTGCGGGTTCGTACCACCGACGTTGCTTGTCGGCGATGACGCTGTTTTGATCGTCTCACTCAAAAGTGATGAGAAGGTGATACGATTTGATTTGTAGGATGTTGTATTAACATTTGCAAGGTTGTTGCCGGCCACATCCAACATTTCCTGATGTGCTTGTAATCCCGTTACTGCCGATGATAGTGCAGAAGCCATTTTTTATTTCTCCTAAAGAAAAATATTCTTAAAATTCTTTATTAATCTGTGTCTGTATTTGTGTTTGTCGTAGTTGAATTATCAGTTGTGGTAATTGTATCTTCTACGAGGACGATGCCATCTGTTGTAAGGGTGTAATCGTGATTGTTGGAATCCGTTACAACTAATTTATTTTGGTTGTTTGTAGTGTCATTATAAACCGATCTTACAATACCCTGTGCTTTTGTGTAAGTGCCGTCGTTTTCCTG
>MHYA01000001.1:16909-17216 GCA_001825675.1 Planctomycetes bacterium GWF2_42_9
CAGCAAGAGCGAGAGAGTCGCCGAATTTGGAACTGATCCCTTCAACGAGAGAAAGTTGTGAAAACATCGCCAGTTGAGTAGCCATATCACTATTGTCCATCGGCTCAAGAGGATTTTGATTCTGCAACTGCGTCATCAAAAGGTTCATATAATCCATCTGCATATTACTTGCTGATGTTACTGCCATAATTTTCCTTTCAAGTATTTTAAAAATCTGCTGTTTGCAGACTATCTGACAACAATCAATAAGGACGATATGCAATTATTGTGCCATTTTTGGTGTGATATTTACGGCAGCGATTGTAAG
>MHYA01000001.1:17222-30330 GCA_001825675.1 Planctomycetes bacterium GWF2_42_9
AGGAGAGTTTGCAGGAGTGTTGGCGGAGGCGAATTTGATTTTAATGTTAATTTCTTACGTTTGCGGAAATTATTGCCTAATTTCGTCAAAGATTTATGCGCAGAGATTTTATTTTTTTTAAAGTAAATTTGCGAAAATATAAAATTGGATAAGATACGAGATTCTTCTCTTCGTCCTGCAAGCAGGACTCCCCCTAGGGGGTTTCCGCTTCGCTTCAACGTTCAGAATGACAAAGATTTATTTGCGTCCTATAATAAAATCACGTCCTATAATTATTTTTTTAAAAAAAATATTTTGCGTCCTATAACAATTAAGCATACATAAAATCGACTCTTAAAAAAAATAAAAAGCGATATTATTGGGCCGTCCGATAAAAATATTAAAGTAAGTTCTAAGTGTTTACCGATTAATGACATATTATCAATTAGTTGAAGTGAAATTAGGATTTAAAAATAAATAGAAACCTGGATGCACATCAATGATGTTAAACGTTATTGTTACAATAGGGAAAGACTCGCAAGTTCTTCAGTTGGCTCGGCAGTTCGGTCGCGAAGTATTTGCAGCCGACGACATCACTGAAGCATTGGATATCGTACAAAGAACAAATCCCGAACTAATAATTTTCGATAATCATTTCAATCACATAAATATAAAAAAATTTGTAAACGCTCTCGATAAAAAATCTAATCTCTGCATTGTATCGATTGGTAATGATATAAATTCTTCACAAGCCTTTCTTGACGCGGGCGCAAATTATTGCATACAAGGCGAAAAGGAATATCATAAGCTGAACGAAATAGTAAATAAAATTAAAGGGATTGCAGTTGACAATGTGAACTCATTTTTCGCGGATGAATTTGCGGCATCTGTTATGATGGTGGGCAAAAGCAAAGCGGCGCTGCATTCTTTGAAGATGATTAAAATCGTAGCGGCAAGCCAATGCAATCCGGTTTTGATCATTGGTGAGACAGGCACAGGAAAAGAAGTTGCGGCAAGAGCGGTGCATAATCTTCGCTGTTCAAATCAGCCATTTGTTGCACTTAATTGCGCAGCAATGACCGCTAATCTGCTTGAAAGCGAACTTTTCGGCCACGTAAAAGGCTCGTTTACAAGCGCTGACAGAGAAAAGACGGGGTTGATCGAATTAGCGGCTTGCGGAACGGTTTTTCTCGATGAAATCAGTGAAATGCCATTGGATTTGCAGGCAAAACTTCTGCGTGTTATCCAGGAAAAGAAATTTCGCAAGGTTGGCGGAACAGAAGAAATCGAATGCAAAGCAACAATAATGGCATCAAGCAACCGTAATCTCATGCTTGAAGTGCAGGCAAAAAGATTCAGAGCTGATCTATATTATCGCTTGGATATTTGCCCAGTTGCCCTAGCCACGCTAAGTTCACCTCAACGAAGAGATGATATTCCTGTTTTAGCGGAGTATTTTCTTAAGACATCCCAAATTTGCCCGCAAAAAACGGGAAAAATTACATCGATAACGAAAATGGCTATTGAAGCGTTGCAAAGGCACGATTGGGCAGGCAATGTTCGGCAACTTAAAAATATCATCGATAGGGCGATTTTGCTCGAAAACACTGACAAGATCGGGCTTGACAGCATAGTTTTTGATTCGTCCAGATTTGAAGAATGCAGTGATGAGCCGCTGGCGGAAACGATAAAGGATTTTTCATTAGAAAAAGCCGAAAAGCAGTTGATCGCACGTGCTTTGCAGGAAACAAATTGGCAAAAAACGAAAGCGGCCGATCTTCTTGGTATCAGCAGGGCGACATTGTATGCGAAAGTCAAGCAGCATAGTATCGAAATCAAGGACGAAGAAGAGAGTGAGCAGTTGCAGCAGCCAATTCCTTCAGAGTGTATAAAATCCTAACAAGCGTCTAATTTTCAAATCTCAAAATCATTTCAGAAGTTCAATTTTAATTTAAAAATCCACTTTTTAATCATTCTAAAGTCATAAAATCTACTTTGGCACATTTATTGCAAGAAAGATGATTTGTGTTCTGAAATGCGCATTAAAACAGAACGCACCACAAACTTTAAAAAGTTATACGTATGACAGATATAAATCAGAAAACTGAATTAGGTGAATTGAGCCGAGCTTGGCAAGAAAGGCTCAAAGAAATCCGTCTTTCTATGAAGAGCGACCAATCCGGTCCTGCTCGTCAGGTCCCACAAGCGGAAAAGATTGCCCAAATCCCCACGGACAATGAACTTTTTGCCGGTTCAGTCAATGAAGAGCTAACGGTTAAGGATATTTTTGCAGGTGATGACAAATTTTATAAGGCGATTGAGATTGCAAACGCTCCAGTTGCTACCCAGCCGATAGTTAATGTTATGCCTCAACAGCCAATGAATGGAGTTGGGCAGACGGCTTTTGTTGGGCCGGTGTTGCAGCAGCAAGTTCCAATGCAGCAGCAATTTGGTATGCAGTCTCAAATTCCAATGCAGCCTGTAAATATGATGCACTTTCCCGATCACCGGCTTTCCGTTTTTCAGATTTGTCTTATTGCAGCCATTGTTGTTGTAACCGCAATCTTAATTTTAGAATTTTATTATCCGTTCAATTTCTCAAGTCAGCCACAACAGCAAGTTGTATCTGCCCCAGTTCAACCGGTAGAGAAGGCGGTCGTTGAGAAAACAGAAGTTGCCGCAGAAACGAAGAAAGATGCGGAAGTTGAAGTGGAATCAACTGCTGTCAAAGAAGCGGTATCATTACGAATGGCACAGCAACAATATCTTGACGGGAACTACTCCAAAGCATCGGAGTTATATAATAAACTTCTTTCAAATCTTTCCAATTCAGATGATGAAGAATTGATGAAAGATTTTCTGAAATTGCAAATAGCTTTGTGTACAGAAAGAACAGGGGACTATAATAAAGCCACAGCAGAATTTAAAAGGTTATTATATAGTAACTCGCCGGTGCTTAGAGTTGTCGCAAGTTTTCATTGCGGTCTGCTTGAGCTGCACAGAGAGCAATATTTAAACGCACGAGCGAAGGCGTATCAGGCTATCGCGCTGATTGACGCGATCGATTATGACAAAGAATGGGCAAAGACTTTGAAGAGGGATTGTTATTTCCTTGCTGCGCATTCGCTGACCAAAGAAGTTCTTGTTCTTTGTAATGAAAATAAAACGCAGCCAGCGGATTTATGGCCTGCTTATAGTGCAGCGGACGATCTTTTTGTGAATCTGGATGAATCGCAGATTCGCGAACTTATACAATCCGGTACGAACCGTTTGGTACAGGCATTGCTTGGGCCGCAGGTTGCAGGGTTCGAGAAAAACGATCAAATCGAAGGCTATAATATAGTTTGCAGCGGGGCATCGATTGAGGAGCTTGTCGCGGAATTCTCGAAAAAGTCAAAAATAGATTCACGATGGAATTTTGATAACGATAATTCAAGCGTTCGCAAACAGCTCGTTTATTTATACATGCTTTCCTGTCAGCCGCGTCAATTTGCGGTTGTCGCTGCCGGTAGTGCGGGATTGCTGGGGCATATTGACGATAACGGCTTGCTGAATGTTTACAATCCATCGTCTTATACATTATTTTCAGATCATTTTACGGTTTTAAGCGACTCGGCGATTTCTCAATGGCGTGAGTTTATTTTAAAATTCCCGGAGGATACGCGTTTGGCAAGTGTGCACTTCGCACTTGGATTATTATATGCTCCTAAAAATATGTATACCGAAGCAAGTTCGGAATATAAATTGGTTGGCAGCCGTTTCGGGCTTTCAAATCTGGCGGCTTACTCTTTGTATAATTTGAGTAAGATAAAAAATTCATTAAAAGATTATCGCGGCGCATACGACGATTTAAAACAGCTTATTGAGCAGTTCCCTGATTCTGAAATTGCGACAACCGCGTTGCTTTCGTATGCTGAAGCAGCAGGCAAGGCGAATATGATCGACGAATCCGCAAAGCTTTACAGGAAATTATTTAATCTTGCCTTGACCAAGGACGCACAACACTTAGCGGCATTTGGAGCGGGCAAAAACTCGTTCTTATCAGGGGATTATGAGAATGCGGAAAAATGGCTGACGAAATTTACTGAACTCGCAGCAAATATGCCATCGAACGATTTGTATATGGCATATCTATATCTTGCAAAAACATATCTGGCGCAGGAGAAACTTGATATGGCCTGCACGGCATTTTGTTATGCGATGCGGGGTGTTCCGTTCTATTTGCCAAAAGAGGAATATATAGATGTTTTGCCCAAGATCGTTGATTTGTATATTAAGAAGGATAATTTTGTGCAGGCATTAAGTTTGCTGGATAATATTTCCAATGTTTCGATGTCGAGCGATGAATCGGTTCATCTTTTAACAATGCAAAGCAAACTTCTGCGATCTATGGGGCTTTACGATAGAGCTATCGCGGTGTTTGGCGATAAACTTGAATATACTTACGATCCGCAACTGAAAGCGGGGATATATTTCGAGATGGCAATGGCTTATATTGCCAAAGATGAATTAGATAACGCAAGCAAACTCCTTAGCGAAAATATCATTTTAACAAAGCCGGGGGAAATGATGTATCAATCGGCTTTGCAACTGGCACAGGTTTGTTTGAACATGGAAAGAAATGAACAGGCTATTTCGGTTTGCCGACAGTTATTGGATTTGGACCCGACGAAAGAAGTAAAACAAAAGGCGTTGGAACTTTTGGCTTCAGCTTATAAACGAAATCAGAATTATGAGGGTGCTGCTTTGGCACTTTTGGGACAGTGGAAATAAAAAATATAAAATTTGAATTTGTAACCTGCATAAGTATTTGGGCTTTAAGTTTGATACTTTTTGTTTCGGTTTCGAGGGCTGGTATGGATTTTGAGCCGTTGGATATGCTGGATTCAAATATGCCGGACATTAACGATACAAACGCGGTACTGCTTGATTTTGTTGATAATGCACAGGCCAATCTTTTGACCAAAATGGATTATTCATCAGGTTTGCAGCAGCAGTTACAGAACTTAATTGGTCAGATCAACTCCGTACAATTTAAACCCAAAGAAAAACCGATAGCGGAAGAACAGTCTGTTGAGGATCAAAACGCAGCGGCTGAAAGTGAAGTAAAAGAGGGAAAAACATCAGAGACCGCAATTACCTCTGATGCTAAATTTGCTCCGGCCTTATCGAATATAGATATTTCAAGTCAGACTCTTGGTAAAATTGATGAACTTGTGGGTAATCCGAACGATGTCAGCAATCCGCTTGAGATCGCGAATATTTTGTTTAATTGCGGAAAGCTGAAAGAGGCGGCGGTTTTTTATCATCGTGCATACGATTGCGAAAACAATAAGGATGTTATGTATGAAGATAAAGCGTGGATTTTGTTCCAGGAAGGGAATTGCCTGCAGAAAGAAAATCCGCAAGAAGCGATGAAAGCATACAGGAGGCTTATAGCCGGTTATCCGAATTCTTTGTGGGCGGATGCAGCGAAGGCGAAAGATCATCTTATTGAATGGTACTTACAACAGAAACCAAACACATTGCTGAAAAAGGCTAAATGAGTTTGTATGAATAAGAACGTATTAGTGGTTGACAATGATAAGGATTCGACGAGAGTCATACTCGAAATCCTGGCTTGCAGGAATATACGAGCCAGAGTTGTGGGTTATGGCAAAAACTTGGCTGAATTTTTTGAGAAAGGCAGCTTTGATCTTGTTTTCAGCGTTATTCGTGTTAGTCGGCCTTACGATGATTTTCGTCTTATTCGTGAAATTAAGGCGGCTTTTCCGCAACTGCCAGTAATTACAATTTGTGATACTGAAAATCAGCAGCAGCATAATCAGCAATTATTAGATGTCGTGATGAATGCGGTTGACGCGGGATGCAGCGATTGTCTTGTAAAACCTTTGAACAGAGTGAGGATTGAAAATCTGCTGGATAGTTTAGTGCCGAATCATAATGTCGCGATCGCGGATCATGATGAAACATTGAACGGTAATTCCGCAATAATCGGTAAAAGCGCAGGTTTGATTAAAACTATCAACCTTGCAAAAAAAGCGGCGCCGACTTGTGCACCTGTATTAATCGGAGGTGAAAGCGGAACTGGCAAAGAATTGATCTCGCTTTTGATCCATAGATTCAGCAGAAGAGTCCGCGGGCCTTATGTACGGGTAAATTGTGCGGCACTTACGGATTCACTGCTCGAGAGCGAACTTTTTGGTCATGAGAAGGGCGCTTTTACGGGTGCGTATTCGCAGCGTAAAGGCAGATTCGAAATGGCGCACGGCGGGACGCTTCTTCTTGATGAAATAACAGAAACGCCTTTGAATTTTCAGGCAAAATTACTCCGCGTTCTTGAGCAGCAGGATTTTGAACGCGTAGGCGGCAACGACAGTGTTAAAGTTGATGTACGCGTTATAAGCACTTCAAATAAAGATTTGATGGCAGAGATCGCAAAGGGCAAATTCAGGCACGATCTTTATTATCGTCTTTGCGGTGTGAAATTAATTATTCCGCCATTGCGGGAGCGTGCGGATGATTTGCCGGAATTGGTATGGCATTTTGTCAATCAGTATGCTCCGCAGGCACAACGGAAAATAAACGCACTTGATACGACAATGATGAGTGTTTTCGCGAAATATAATTGGCCGGGCAATATTAGACAGTTGAGAAATGTTGTGATGACTTCATTGATTTTGGGGTCGGGGCCAAAATTGTGTTTGGCTGATGTGTCGTGGCTGTTTGATGAATTGCAGGCAGAAACTAATGAGCCTGCGCCTGCGGCTGAATTTACAGGGCTTCCATTAGAACAAATTGAAAAACAGGTAATTCTGGAAACGCTTGATAATACCGGCGGTAATCAGACTAAAGCGGCGAAAATATTAGGAATCAGCGACAGGACTTTGAGAAGTAAGATTCGCAACTACACCAAAAATGGTGATTTGCAAATGGTATCATAATTAAATTAAAGGTAAGCGGTAATGGCAGAAGCAGAAAAAAATCAGGCTCCACAAACAGATACGAAAGAAGCTCCGAAAGCAGACGCATCAAAAACACAGGCGGCGGGCAAAACAGGGATACTGACATATATAATAATGGCGGTAGTTGTGTTCGCGATGGCAGGCAGTGGATTTTTTATGGGGCGTATATTCGCAGGCGGAAACGGGCAGCCGCAAACAACAGAAGCCGGCGCAGCACCTAAAAAGGAAGCAAAAGCAGAAAAGAAAAGCGGCCACGGCGGAGGTCATGGAGCCAAGAAGGAAGAGAAAAAAAGCGGCCACGGCGGCGGTCATGGCGGTGGACATGGAGCCAAAGAAGAAAAAAGTTCAGCACCAACTATTTCTTCGCCAAATGATACGTGGTATTACGGCGAGCTTGAATCAGTTGTTGTAAATCCCGATGAGCCGGGGGCAACACGTTATGTTCGTGTAGGTTTGAATCTTGAATTCGGCGGAGATTTCAGCACCGAAGAAGCAGGCGAACTTATTACATCTAAAAAACCATTATTGATTAACTGGCTAAATCTTTATTTTAAAAGTTTGAGTTTGAGCCAGATGCAGAACGACAGGGATATGAAGAGAATTTTGACTCAAATCTGTGATGCGTTTAATGAGGTTCTCTTTCCTGAACAAAAACCAAAGATCAAAAAAATCCTGATTCGGGAATTTAATATTCAATGATTTCCAGTATGGAAAATAATTTGACCAGAGACAAAATACAACAACTGCTCAACGCTGTTGGGCAGAGGGCTGACAAAGATACAAGTCAGAATATTAATGCCGCAGATTACAACTGGCGGCAGTCAAATTATTTTACCCGTGAACAATTGAAAAAGATCGAATCTTTCGCACAGAAAACGGCGAATAATGTCGGTACGAATTTCAAAACATTGTATCAATGCAATTTTGATGTTACAGCGTCTGTCTCACAGCATACAGCGGGTGAATTTACGAAATCAGATGACGCGAACAAACAGTATTATCTCGCTTTTGCGGCAAAAGACCAAAAGGTCGGCTATTTAGCAATGCCCGCACAAACGGCGGTACTTTGGGCGACACAATTATTGGGCGATACGAAGTCCGAGGTGTCGACCGACAAGGAAATGTCGCAACTGGAATTATCCCTTTTGCTGGATATCGCATCGATTGCTGTAAAAGCTTTCTCCGAATCTTACAGCAGCGAATTGACGGTCAATAATGAAATCGTAAAAAAAATTCCTTTCGATATCGACAGCATTCAGGATGTTTGCAAAATCACAATTGATGTCAAGAAAACGGGAAGCGAGCAGGCAAGTCAGGCTTATTTTATCATTTTGGCTGACAAACTTTCTGCTATCGCAGGACAGGTAAAGGCTGAAAATATTTCACCGCAGAATGTTCAGAAGTCTTTAATGAATTACATTCAAAACATACCTGTTTCATTTACGGTGAAATTCGCGGATATAAATTTAAATCTTCAGGATTTAATGTCATTGCAGGCTAATGACACAATTTTGCTGAATAAAAAAGTTAATGAACCGGTTGATGTGATCTTTAATGATAAAGTTATATATCGGGCAAAGCCGGCAAGAACGAATGATAATTACGCGGTAGTGATTTCGGAATTATACAGTAAGAAATAATTTAATCTAAGGGCATACAAATGGCAGAATCAGCCGTAGCAGAAGAAGTTGAACAGGAAAATCAGACGCAGGCGCAATCTGTTGAATTTCCACAGGCAACCGAGACGAAAACAGCGGGCACGGGTTCAAGCATCGATATTTTGCTTGATATGGAAGTTCCTGTTACGGTGGTAATCGGAAAAGTTGAGATTCCGATCCAAAGATTTCTTCAGCTTGGGCCAGGTTCTGTTTTACAGCTTCAAAAGCCGATAGAAGAGCCTGCAGAATTATATCTTAAGGACACAAAATTCGCGACGGGCAATATTGTCGTTGTAGAAGACCAGTTTGCAATCAGGATAAAAGAAGTGTTTGGCGCTGCAGCGTCTGCACCACAGGGACCGGCTAAAAAATAAGGCATTGGAGCAATTTTAAATGGCAAAGCAAAATAAACCTTCGTTATCCGCTGCGAGTGCCCAGTTGCCGTTAGCTGAAACTTCTGGTGGTTCTAAAAGCAATATAGTTCTTACTCTTGGCCTTGTCGGTATTTTGGCTACGTTGCTTGTACGTATGCCTACGCCGATGCTCGATATGATGCTTGCGTGCAGTTTGTCATTATCCATCGCAATTTTAGTTATTACAATGTCCTCGAAAGAGGCTCTCGATTTATCGACATTCCCGTCTTTGCTTCTTTTTGTAACGCTGTTCAGACTTTCATTGAGCGTCGCATCAACAAGATTGATTTTGCTGCAAGGAAACGCGGGCAAAATTATCGAAACTTTCGGCGAATTTGTAGCAGGCGGAAGTTTCGTTGTCGGTATGGTAATCTTCCTGATAATGTTCATCATTCAATTTATCGTTGTAACGAAAGGTGCGGAACGTATCAGTGAAGTGTCCGCGAGATTTACGTTGGACGCTATGCCTGGCAAACAGATGGCTATCGATGCCGATTTGAACGCGGGCGCGATTACCGAAGCACAGGCGAACGAACGCAGAGGGAAAATTATAAAAGAGAGCGAATTTTACGGTGCGATGGACGGTGCAAGTAAATTCATACGCGGCGACGCTATCGCGACGATTATTATTACTCTTATCAATATTATAGGCGGTATCGCGATCGGATACTCCAACGGAATGGAAGTCGGCACTGCGGTAAAAACATATTGCATCCTGTCGATAGGTGATGGTTTGGTTAACCAGATACCTTCTATGATCATTTCGATAAGTTCGGGCTTTCTGGTTACGAAAATTTCATCGAGCCGAAGTGTCGGACAGGATTTGTCAAAACAGCTTTTCAGATCTTCGCAGCCTTTGACGATAGCATCTTTTGTTATCGCAGCTATCGGTTTAGTTCCGGGTTTGCCTATGCTTCCGTTTTTGGTGCTCGCATCAGGCGCAGGAATAATGAGCCGAGTGGTTGCAAAAAGAGAAAAGGGCAAAGACAAGAAATCAGAATCGCCATCGCAATTACAAAAAAATAATGATGCCAAACATCAACCGATAGAGGAAATGCTCGACATTGACAGGGTTTCAGTGCAGGTGGGTGTTCGGTTAATAAGTTTGGTTGATCCGCGCAAGGATAGCGCGATATTTGATCGCATCGGTGCGCTTCGCAGGAAATTCGCACAACAGCTTGGGCTTGTTATGCCGTTGGTTCGTTTGCGGGACAATATAAATATCGATTCAAATGCTTACGAAATTCGGCTTTTTGATCATACTGTCGCGACGGGCAGACTGGAACCAAATATGTTTTTAGCGATGGATTCCGGCGCGACCAAAACTAAAGTTGAAGGTATACCGACAACCGAACCTGTTTATGGTTTGCCCGCGTTATGGATAACGGAAGCGACAAAAGAAAAAGCGGAGATGCTGGGCTATACCGTTATCGATCCTGAATCAGTTTTCATTACGCATTTATCTGAAACGCTGCGTAAACACGCGGATGAATTGCTGACTCGTGAAGATGTTCAGCAGCTTGTTGACAGACTCCGTAAAACACAGCCTTCGCTTGTAGGCGAAGTTATCGGCGAAGTTGTGCCGGTTGGTACGTTGCAGCGTGTATTGAAAAATCTTCTGAAAAACGGAATACCGATTCGTGAATTGCAAACTGTTCTCGAATCGCTTGGCGAATACGCCGGCAAAACAAAAAATCCAGAACTGCTAACTGAAGTTGTCCGCAAACATTTGTCGCGAACGATAACAGAACAATATAAAGACAAAAACGGCAAAATTATGGCGATAAGTCTTGATCCGGCTCTTGAGCATCAAATGGCATCGAATCTACGTCAGGAGGCTGAACAGTTGTCGATCGCGCTGCCGAGCGAGACGATTATGGCAATTACAAACTCGATCGCAAACGCGTGGAAAACCGTGATGGATAAGGGCGTTGAGAAAGTTGTTATGCTTTGCGATTCAAGATTGCGTATGCCTTTGGCTTCGATGCTGGGACGTCAGTTGCCGCAGTTGCCGGTGATTGCGTATAATGAAATTGTAATTGGAACAGAAATTGAACCATTAATAACTATTGCGCTTCCACAGGGAACTAAAACAATTAATCCCAAACAGGAACTTGCCGGAGCGACCGCGTAAATACCAATTGGTATTTTTACTCGCGCGTTGGTAGGTTTGTAAGGCATTGAGTTTAGCTTCGCTTAAGCCGCGGACAACGCAAGAATAATTTTGAGAGCCGTATAATATGAGTTTTGGACTTTACAACTTTGATACAAAAGCGTCTTTCGCAGGAAAGGCAGCGAAGCAATTTTAGGCTTTCGTATTTTATTTGACATCTTTTGATTTTTGAAAGGGCAGTTGATTATGTTGTTAAACTCCAGACAGATTTGCACCAGTGTTTCGGTACTGGGATTTTTTTGTGTCGCGATTATAGGTTGGTTCAGCGGTCTTTCACAGTTTACCTGCTGTAAAAGGGCGCTTCTTGCTGCAGTAATGGTGTACGTAGGGACATCAATTGCATTAAAGGCAGTCAACGCGATATTGACTGACGCTTTAATTAATAGCCAGATTAAACAGCAAAAGGAACAGGTAAATGACAGTAGAAACGGATAATATTTGCACACAGCAGCCGGTTGAAGATGCTAACGGCCATTTGAAAAAGCGCGCGCATCGAGCGTATAATGGCCATAAGCGGGACACAATCGACAGCGATCTAGTTGTCCAGTTTCTGCCGATGGTTCATAAGATCGTTCAGCGTGTTGTTACGTATATAAAGCCGCCGTTGTCGTACGAAGACCTTGTTTCAGCGGGAACGGTCGGGCTTATAAAAGCGTCGAGGGATTTTAATCCTACATTGCAGGCGGAATTTAAAACTTATGCTTATATAAGAATAAGAGGTTCTGTTCTCGATGAGTTGCGGAATTTTTCGCTGTTATCGCCTAATGCTGAAAAGCAGGTAAAAGAAGCATCACAAATGACCCTTGAAATGACAGACGAAAACGGCAATGCACCATCGGATGAAGAGCTTGCCGATAAATTGCAAATTTCAGTTGATAAACTTTATCAAACTTTTGAAAACGCAAGGACAAAAAATTTCGTATCGATAGATAGTGTTACGGAGAATTCAACTTCGCTGGGAGCATCTTTGATCGCCAATGATGTGGCTTCGCCGTTAGATCAGTTAGAACAAAATGAGTTAGTGGAGAAGTTAACGGAAGCTATCCAGCAGCTTAATGAACGACAACGGCAGATTATTATACTTTATTATCACAAGGAACTGACAATGAAGCAGATAGCAGAGGTTTTCAATATTACAGAACCAAGAGTGAGTCAGCTGCACGCGAGTGCGTTATTTAATTTATCTACTAAAATGAGGAAATTGAGAGATGGTTGATGATAGTTTGATTAAGCCAGTTGTGAATCAGAATGCATTTAGTATAAAATCTGCACGAGACAAAGATTTAAACGACAAGAAGAAACGTCAAAACAACAACGGTGAGCAGCAAATGGCAGAAGAAGCAATCACTGAAGAAGTGAATGATTCCGAAATAGAAGAAGAAAAAAAATTTGGAGATAAAAATTCGATCGATTTTTGTGCATAACCGAATCGAAATTAAATCTCTAAAACATTTATTAATGGATTACAAAAAAATGGAAAATACAGGCAGAATAATAAAAGGCAGTGAAGTCAAACTCGAAGGAACGTACCGCCTAGGCGGTGCGCAATCTGCGGTTCAAGCTGCCGCAGTGAAAGATAGGGCTGTGCCATCTGCCGCCGTTCAGGCACGAATAATAGAAAGTCAGCCTCAATACGCGATAATTGAAGTTATATGCAGTTGCGGTACCAAAACGCAAATAAGATGCGAATATGCAGAGGCCATGAAAAATCAATAATGGAGTTTGTGAAATGAATAATAAAAATATAATTCGATTGTTTCTTGTGTCAGCAATGATATTTGTGTTTGCAGGATGTCAGCGCAATCAGCAAAAATCGGAAGATGATTTAAAAGTGCAGGCTGAACAGAACGAGTCAGTTTCAAAACGTTTCCAGACACCCGCAGGTTCGGCGCCGGGCGGCACAGCGGTCGATTCGGCGCT
>MHYA01000001.1:30336-53734 GCA_001825675.1 Planctomycetes bacterium GWF2_42_9
GGCGCAGGATTATGCAGCATTGTCGCAAAGACATTCAGATTTGCAAAAAGAGCATCTCGAATTAAAGGATGAGAACAGCAAACTAAAAGCCCGTCTTGAAGTTCTTCAGCCTGAATTAATTCAAACAAAGAAGGAACTGGACGAAGCAAACAAACTCGTTGTAGATATGCGTCTTGAGGTGAATAACTGGAAAAACGACATTCTTGGTTTTAGAGATGAAATGAGAGCGGCTGATAAGGTTCAGCTTGAAACGCTGCTTAAAATACTTCAGACTCTGGGCGGAGAAATTGAAAATTCCGAAATGGCCGATACAAACGATAATTCACAAGATAATTTAAATGGTGATTCGAATGAAACGAAGTAAATTTCTGCTGTTATTGCTGCCGCTGCTTTTAACGGGATGTATTGGTCAAAAAAAGCATAATCCAGATTCAGCGTATTATTATCTGACGCCTAACAAAGATCTGATGACAATCGGCAGAGTGGTACTGCTTGAGTTGGCAAACGAATCGGCATATACAAAAGTTTCATTTGATATCACGGATTCGTTATACGGCGCGTTGCAAAAAAGACAAATATTTGGTATTACGGTTATCCGTCAATCGGATCCGAGCTGGCAAAATTTGCAGCTTGGAAAATTCGATAACTATTCTCTTGAGCAACTGTCGGCGATGCACAAATCTTTGAAAGCTGATGCGGTCTTACGCGGTACTGTAACACGATATGAGCCTTTTCCGCATTTAGTTATCGGGCTGCGGCTGGAATTGATTGATTTAGTAGACGGACAATTATTATGGGGGCTTGAACAAATTTGGGATGCTTCCGATGAAAGTACGCAAAACAGAGTCAGGGATTATTATAAGACATCGATTCTGCCAGGTTCGGATTCGCTTGAAGTTGGAATGGGAACGGTCAGTTCATTGAGATTTATTGATTTTATAACGTATGAAACGGCTAAAACTATTAAGCCGAAAAGATAAGGCAATTATAAATTTTAGGACGTCTGGTTATCGGCCTGTGAATTAATTTACTTTAAAAATATTGAAAAATTTTAAAAAAGGTGTAAAGTTTTTTTATGATCATGCGAAAATAAGGTAGATTAAAGCAAAAGGTATGTGACAATGATTGATAAAATTGAAAATAACCAGTTATCGGATTTAATGAAGGGAACTTCAAAACAATCCGCTCCTTCTACACCAGCGAACATTCAGGAAGATGCTTCTCTGCAGATTACGCATGAATCTTTAATACAGCAGGCCAGCCAGGTTCCTTCACAAAATTTCAACGCAGTTGAAGAAGCCAAGCAACTCATATTATCAGGCCAACTGGATACGCCCGAAAACATTCGCGCGGCAGCAGAATCAATTGTAAAATTTGGTATATAAAATTGCCGAATTTTTCAATCTGAAAGGCTAAAAAAATCTCGTTTAACGAAAATGCTTAAAGTGCGTTTACGCTAAATAATCCAGAATTTGCCCGGCAGGAACAGTATTTAAAATTCCCATGCAAATCCCAAAAGCGCTTAGGTCTTTAACTTTGTGTGCTTGTTTTGCCCAGAAATTGGCGGCATGCAACTCATCACTTTCATACAGACGTTCAGTCTTTTGGCTTATCGGCTGAATCGCTGTTACCGGCGAGCCGATTGGAACTGAACTAATTATTCTGCATGAAACTCTTTTTTTCATTTCAACTTCCTTCATTGTATATTAGCAAATTCAGGCAAAATTTTCAATTGACTCAAGGCTATTTGTTTGTTAGTGCGGAAATTGGGAGAGTTGAACACGATTTTATAGGAACTTTGGCAAAAATTTTTGGGTTTGGAAAATGAGGAGCGATTCTAATATTTTAGAAAAAATTAACGATAAAAGAACTTGTTTTTTTTAGAAAAAAACGAGATTCTTCACTGCGTTCAGAATGACAAAATGCATTATTTGAGATGGCTTAAGGCGAAAACCTGTTTTACTCTTCGTTTTTCTTTTTTTCGAGCATACTGCGAAGATGTTTGTTTTCGCGGCGAGTGGCTTCAAGATCAAAGAGTTGATATTTTATACAAATTCTTAAATAATCGAGTGATTCTTGTAAACTATCTACGCTTTTGCGGAGCTTTTTGCAATTATCGCTGGCTTGACGGGCTAGACTGGCTAACTTTTGTTGTTGCGGCCCACCGGCTGAATCGAATTCTTTCAACAACTCATTTAATTTGTCTTCTATTTTTGGTTCTTCCATTCCTGTATCCTTTTTGTACAGCCCAAGTTATGACTAATTCATAATAGTCAAAAAACTTAGTAAAATCAAGGAAAAATGCAATCCTACACTATTTGGCGTGGTTTTGAGGTTGTTGAAGCCCTTTTTCGCTTAAAAAACAATGTTTTTGTGAATGAATAGAATGAGTAGGATGAAAAATTTTTACCGATGAAAAATCTCTGCCGTTGCGGCGACGTCTAAACAACTAACATAAATTTTGATTACGGGTTATCTTTTTTGCTATTTTGGGATTTGTATTGCAGGATTTTGGCAAACCGCTGAACCATTTCTTCAGCAGGCCATTTGCGCTGCGCTCGCTTGTGATTGTCTTGTGCCCAGGCAAGTGAAAAAGGCAGCATAATCGCTTCGACATCAGTTCCTTCAAGTTCACTTGTTAATTGGCCGAGTGCTTCAAGTACGCTCACCTGCATAGGCACAACTTTTGGTTTAGATTTGCTGTTTTTTTTGCAGGATGTTGATGTGTCGCTCACAATATGCTCACGGCAGGCTAACGGTCTCTCTTCGTATATACTGCATATTCCATCAGTTAAAAACGGGCAGACGATTCCAAGTTCGCCATACCAATCGCTTATCTGATTTGTTTTGTCTTTGCCTTTTTCAGCGAAATTTTTCAGACATTCGTTTTGGCGTGTTTTATTGAGTATCTGCTGTGCGGATTGGATACAGTTTCGCAACAGACTATTGCTTTTTTCATTTGGCATTTCCAGGAAATCTTCGAGCAAACGGAAAACTTCTGGTACAGACATCGGAATAAGCGAACTGCAGCACGAACAGCAGCCTTTTTTGCAGGGGACTTTTTGGCCTTTAAGCTCAATCTGCTCCTGATGCGCAAGGACAACCTCGTTGGAAAGTTTTCTGGCAGGCTGGACAATATCCGATAAAGTAGCCTCATCATTCATAATATTGATAGCGAAGGGAATATCTTTTCCGGCCGCCTGAATGCTAAAACTTATTACCTGACCCTGAAGATTAGATAATGATTCCGGCTGATTATCCAGTACTGAAAGGTTTTTATTTTCGCTCATTCTATCACTTTCAATTTGTAGTATTATCCGCGATGTTCATAAGGTTGACGTCATTAGCCTCTTTGATTTGTTTGAGAGGCTTTTCAGGTTTTTTTTGAATTTTTAAGGTTTCTTCAATGCCTGCAAGTCTTGCGGAAATCATATTCAGCTTGCTATCGATTTCGGTCATCTTTTGGTTTAACAAATTTAGATCGGCTCCGGTTTCGTTGGCGTACATAAGACGGTCTACCATTCTTTCGTAGGCATCGATCATTTTGTCAAGATCGCTTCGGTACTCCGGCAAAGTAATTTCATTATCAAATTCGTAACTTTGCGAGCCGCGATTATGGTTAGGGACTGCAACAGTCAATGTACAGACCGCAACCGCTGCACAAAGAACTAACAAGTTTTTGTTTTTAGTCATATTATATCTCCATTGTCTCTTATTAGAGACAAAAAATACTATGATCCTATTTTCTTATCGCTATTAGCCTTGCTAATATAACTTGTGGAAAGTACCTGATTTTTCGGTAAATACGTGGTTTGAAATTACGATAAAGTCTTATAAAAGAGAAAGTTATAGGTAAAATGAATATTCTGCTGTTGAAAAATATTTTAGATTAGCTATTATAATGGAATGGAAACAGACACAATATTGCTCGGTCTTGCCTGGTATTTCGTTTTCGTTCTGTCGTTGACGTGCCATGAAGCTGCTCACGCTTTTGTATCTCATCAGCTAGGCGATTCAACGGCATATCGCGGGGGATTGGTTTCGCTTTCGCCGATTGAGCATATCAGGCGAGAACCTTTCGGGATGGTTATTTTTCCAATCATTACTTATTTTACAAATGGCTGGATGATAGGGTGGGCCAGTACGCCTTATGACCCGAACTGGGCCAGACGTTTTCCCAAGCGTGAGATAATGATGGCTCTTGCAGGGCCTGCGGCAAATTTAATTCTTGTTATCATTGCGGTGATAATAATCCGCGTTGGTGTTTCGTTCGGAGTTTTATTTGCGCCAGATACGATCACGTTTTCGCACGTTACCGAAGCAGAAGTTGGAGGATGGTTTAACAGCCTGGCGATAATTGCGAGTATTCTTTTTTCGCTCAATCTGATTTTGTTTGTTTTTAATTTGATGCCTTTGCCTCCTTTGGACGGAAGCGCGTTGATCCCAATTTTTTTAAGCGAGCGAAACGCGAGTATGTATAAAATGTTTATCAGCAGGCCGGGCTTTGCGATTGCAGGTTTGATTATAGCGTGGCAGGTTTTTGATTTTATTTTCAGCCCGATCCATTTACTTGCGATCAATTTGCTTTATCCCGGAGCGCATTACGGGTAATTATTTTTTAAGCAATTCGATAAAAGATTTGAGATTATTATTCATAACGCGGTTTTTGCGGATGATCATACCGGTAGGGCGATAGAATTTTCCATTTGTGAAGGGGATCGCTTTTAACGTGCCATTAGCGATTTCGTGCTGAATTGTTGTTTGCGGCATAATGCTGATCGCGTTATTTATTTCCACGACTCGTTTAATGATCTCTACATTATCAAATTCCATTATAGGTTTTACAACGACATTGAATTTTAAAAGAAGCTGGTCTATCCAGTTGCGAGTCGGCAAATTTCTGGCGAACGCGATAAACGGATGGTACTGAACCATATAAATATCCATCGATGTCTTTTGTGCGAACGGATGCTGCGCACCGCAGACAAGCACAAGTGGTTCGGAAACAAAATCATAAACCTGAATATCTGGATGATTGCGCGGGATAGCAACGAAGCCGACGTCAATCTTGCCAAGCAGAAGACGGTTATAGATTTCTATATCGCTAAGATATTCTATGTCGAGATGAACCTGCGGATGCACTTTGAGGAAGTTTTTGATATGACTTTGCAGGCTATGGATCCCGATGCTGTATATCGCGGCGGCGGTGATTTTGCTTTTCGCGGAGTTTTTCAGGAAGTTGAGGCCGCTGTGAAAATTTTCGTATCGACTAAGGATGTCTTTGCACGTATTGTAAAATAATTCGCCCGCCGATGTAAGGCCGAATGATTTTCGATGACGGTCGATCAGGGCGGTATTGAATGCTTTTTCCAGTTGCGAAATTTGCTGTGAGACGGCGGACTGGCTGATCATATTTTTTTCGGCCGCGCCGGAAAAACTTTTCATTTCAGCTAAATCGCAAAAAATCTGGAACGTTTCAATTTGCATATTATTTACAGTAAAGAATGAATCGCTGTTCTACGGCATTGGCATAAAGGTTAAGAGTTTTGCCGGGTTTTGATTTTGACAATTCAATTACCTTGATGACGTCCTGCCAATGTTGTGCTTCAGGATAAATATTCAATAATTCGTTTTGCGAATTCTTGAAGAAATCTGTTCGCAGGATATTGCTTGTTCTGTATGGCAAAAGGCCGAGATATAGCGTTTCGTTTTCGATCAAGTCATTGAAGAAATGCGTGCCTAGTGAGACATCGCTTGACATATCTTTATTTAGGATCGCGATTTCGCCAAGAACGCTGACGGTGTTTATCTCCGGGTAAGAAACAGGAACGCCGAGGGAAGGAGTGCTAGTGCCCCATCTGCCTGGGCCGAGGAGCATTGTAGTTCTTTTTGTTTCATTTTCGAGATGAGTCAATCTGCCGATCAATCTGGCAAGTTCGTATCTATCGGAAATTTTTAATTTAGTAAATTGCTCTGGGTCGACATAAATGAGCTTTTCAATTTCAATGTGTCTGGCGCGGCCGATAACTGGGCCTGACGCGTCGATGACAACATCCTTTAAATTCTTTAATTCATCTGGGCTTGCAAGTGTTCCGCCGCCTTTTTGTTCGAGCGGACGGCATTGCAGAATGTTGATTTTGAATTCATTTTCATTATGGAAGTTGACGGTGAATTCGACATCGACGGGCGTGCCGTAAACATCCTGAATGATCTTTAGAAATTCACGCATCACTTTTGCGAAATTTGTCTGCGACAGAAGTTTTTCGAAAGTAATGGACCAACTGAAAATATCCTTACGGCCAAGCTGTGCGGCACGTTTTTCCATTTCTCTGTCGCGCGAGGCGAATAAGTCGAACAAGAGATCGTCATCGGCAACAGCGGCAATTTCCGAATATGGCTTTGAAATAAATTCCCTTGCTTCAAGGTCTATGCAGTCAACTTTCTGCTGCGTGTACTTTTTCTCGGTATCATAAGTTTGCGGCGTTTTAGCGGGAGCATTTAACGCGACGATCCTTGCGTAATCGTCATCGTTTCTGTCGACCGCTCTTGTGCCAAGTCCGAAGACAAGCCGAATCATACCGGCTTTTGGGTCGATTTCTTCATTCCAAACGAACGGGTTAAATGAAAGCGCGACGCCGGCAGCCTGCGGATAAAAAAATCTTCCGTGCGGTGCGCCTGAAACACGCTGAACCAAAAGACCCATAGGCTCATCTTTTTCCAGAAGGCCCCATTTAGCTCTGTACATCAGCGCATCTTCGCTCATACTGCTGGCGTAAATTTTTCTTATCGCATCAGTGAATTCATTTAATCTTTGCTGCCTTGTCCCCTGATTGGTACAGAAAAAACTTTCGTATTTGCCGGCAAAAGCATTACCGTAGTTATCTTCGAGCAATGAGCTTGAACGTACGATAATGGGACTTTGCCCGAAGTAATCGAGAAGATCGCTGAATTGTTTTTCTATATAATCGGGGAAATCGCCTTGCAAAATTCTTTGTCTGCCTTCTGCGGCGCCATCGAGGAAGTTCGTGCTTGTACGCTGCTTTTGGCGTATCCACCAGATTTTGTTTCGCACAAGATATGTGTAAAACACGTCAGAGCCGATGAAAAACGAATCGTGCGGTTCAAGTATGTCTTTGAAGTTCGGATCGGTTTTTTCAAGTATTGCTCTTGCCAGCAGCATACCAACGCTTTTGCCGCCGATAAGACCTGTTCCAATCATTCTTCTTCTGATTCGCAAAACATCTTTTAAAGAGAGGTATCTGCGGGCTATTTTAAGAATTCTCTCATCGCGTGAAATTGCCATCCTGACAATCTGTTCAAATTTTTTGTCTATATCTTCTTTGCTGCATTCGTAATTTTCAAAATCTTTGAGCAGATGTTCCGCTTCGTGGAATGTTTTCGCCCAGAAGCCGAGTCTTTCGTTGGCTACGTCAAGTTCCAGACCTCGAACGTTTGAAAGAATTTCTGTAATTATGCCGCTATCTCTGACGGGCAGGAAATCATCGCCTTGCCAAATGTGAATCATATTCATTGTGGTCGAATATCGGCCGTCGACTTTAAGAGGATGCACGTAGGTATTATTTTTATAATTGTACGCATTGATAACAACCTGTGCTGTTTCGATGATGGGTCTTGTCGCATGATATGAATGGTAATCGCGAAGCAGGGCGAATGTAGTTACGGTTTGTGCGTAATAAAGATACGGGCAAACCTGCATAAAAAAGTTGCCCAGCATTCTGTCGTTGCACCATGCGGGAGCAAGATCGCTCAAGGAATCGAAAAGATAATAATGACCTTTGCCGAATTTATTAATGACGGTATGGACTTTTGATGTGAAAGTTTCAAAGCCAAGAGTTGGGTCGATCTCGATAACGTTTGCGCCTTCTTCGGCGGTAACGAATGGTGCGTGTTTGCCGAAGCGGAAATAAACTAATTCCCATCCGCTGCCGAGCGCATTTTTGCAGTATGCTTTGACGAACGGCAGGAAATCCTCCAAACTGTCTACCTGCCAGACAATGTTATCGCCCGGCAATACCTGCTTAATGATCTTGTCGAACCCCGGCAATCCTGTGCTTAATCGTTCATTCGGCTTCATTTCTTTTCCTCAAAAAAATTCAGGCATCTCGTTTATTTATAATTATTGTGCCAATTATAAGATATGCTTATACAAGATATAATCAATTAAAATTGGATTTTCGCTTTGTTAGGCTTAAAATTGGCATAATAAAGCATATTTTTGCGTAATTCATTGCATAAGTATTATTAACAGATTTTATCGAAATGGCAAGTAAAACCTTTATTTAAGGAGTAAGAAATGTCATCTAAAAATGTAATTGAGAGCGTTTATGAGCAGGTGCTCAAGCGTAATCCGGGTGAAAATGAATTCCACCAGGCAGTGAAAGAGGTTCTCGATAGTTTGATTCCGGTTATTGAAGAAAATCCTCAATACGTGGATTCAAGGATTCTCGATAGAATCGTTGAGCCGGAAAGAGTGCTTATGTTCAGAGTTCCGTGGATTGACGATGCGGGTAAAGTTCAGGTCAACAGAGGTTTCCGCGTTCAATTCAACAGCGCAATCGGACCATATAAGGGCGGCATCCGCTTCCACCCAAGCGTTTATCTGGGCATTATTAAATTTTTGGGCTTTGAGCAGATTTTCAAGAATTCGCTCACAGGCCTAATGATGGGCGGCGGCAAAGGCGGCAGCGATTTCGATCCAAAAGGCAAGAGCAATAACGAAGTTATGCGTTTCTGCCAGAGTTTTATGACAGAGCTTTGCAAACATATTGGCGCTGATACAGACGTACCGGCAGGCGATATCGGCGTAGGCGGCCGTGAAGTTGGTTATATGTTCGGCCAGTACAAGAGAATTCGCAATGAATTCGTTGGCGTTCTCACCGGTAAAGGCCTTCAATGGGGCGGCAGTTTGGTAAGAACTGAAGCAACTGGTTACGGTCTGGTTTATATCGTTGATGAATTGCTCAAGGAAAAAGGCGAAAGTTTCGAGGGCAAAACAGTTACTGTCAGTGGTTCGGGTAACGTAGCGATTTACGCAACTGAAAAAGTTCAGCAACTCGGCGGTAAAGTCGTAGCTATGAGCGATTCAAACGGCTTCATTTATGACCCACAGGGCATTAAGCTCGATACAGTAAAACAGATTAAAGAAGTTGAAAGAAAGAGAATTAAAGAATATTGCACAATACACACAAGTGCAAAATACACAGAAGGCTGCAACGGCATTTGGACTGTAAAGTGCGATGTCGCTTTGCCATGTGCAACACAGAACGAACTTGATGGCGCAAGCGCAAAGGCGCTGGTAAAGAACGGCTGCAAAGTCGTAGCGGAAGGCGCAAATATGCCGACTACGCCGGATGGTGCGGATATTTTCATCGAAAACAATGTCGCGTTCCTGCCTGGTAAAGCTGCTAACGCAGGCGGCGTTGCGGTATCAGGTTTGGAAATGGCACAGAACAGCCAGAGGTACGCCTGGACATTCGAACGTGCAGATGCTGAACTGAAGAACATTATGGTCAACATCTACAAGAATATCAGTTCTGCCGCTGAAAAGTATGGCAAAAAAGGCAATTACATTGTTGGTGCTAATATCGCCGGCTTTGTGAAAGTCGCTGATTCAATGCTCGCACAGGGCGTTATCTAATTTAGATTTCAATCTTATAATCAAAGCCCTCGGTATTCCGGGGGCTTTTTTATTGTATTAAACTTGACAATATATAATTACAATTATACTATAATCCCCAAGAGGATGGTGATTGCATTTCGTTTGCATACATACTCTAAATTTTTAAAAATTATTTTTTTTTGGTGGAGGAATTATGAAAAGATTAGGTTGTTTATTGGTATGTTTGATTTTTACTTTTTCAGCAAATGCTTCTTTTTTTGATGTATTTATTGAATCTACATTATCGCCTCCTGATTCAGTTGCCTTAAACGTTACCGAGGCGGGTGGACAAGGGTTTGTGCAGTCATTCAAATTAAATAATCAATCGTCATTTCATACTTTATACGCATCGGTTATAAATGGAGGGACGCAGGGAAAGGTAGAAATTGATCCGCAGTCGATGGAGATGTTGCCGGACAATTTTTTTGATGTATTGCTCGAAATGTCAGCGTTGCCGGGTCAGACCGATCCTATACTTGTAAATTCACCGGTATTACAGTTTGGCGGCGGTCCGGCGACTTTCTTTGATGTGTTTTTTGAGTTGTGTGTGCAGGGCGGAACAGAGCAGGTTCAAATGCATTTTGAAGTTCCATCCGGTCAATGGGTAGTTTTTGATGATATTATATTGGATTATAGCGGCGCATCATCATTTTTTGATATTTTTCTGATAGTAAATGCTCCAAATGGCGGAATGCTTCAGACAGACTTGCCGTTTATTCAAATGACAATGGCCAGCACATTTGTACCAGTACCCGAGCCTATGACGATTTCGTTATTTATTTTTGGCATAGCAGGCATCTGCCGCCGAAGGTAGCATATAGCGGATTTTAATAATTAAGCCCTTGTTAAATCTAAAAATAAGGGCTTTTTTATTGCCTAAAGCATTAGTTTTTAATAAAATTTTCGTTCTATGAACGGAAAAATTGATCTACGGAAAGTTTTTGACCAGCATATTAAGCTGGAGGACTATTTCACGGGCTTTGCGGTAAAATCCAGCAAACCTGTTGTGCCCGCTCAAGTGGAAGAACCGGAAAAGGAAGAAGTCGAAGTGGCCAAATCTAAAAAAACGGATGTCGTCAGCGAATTAAGTAAATTAGCGAAAGAAGTGGCAGGATGTCAGAAATGCGTGCTTGGCTCTACGAGATTGAATCCTGTGCCCGGTGAAGGAAATCCAAATGCACAGCTTGTTTTTGTTGGCGAAGGGCCGGGTGCGGATGAAGATGAGCAGGGCAGGCCGTTTGTCGGCAGGTCGGGTCAGCTTTTGGAGAAGATTATTACAAACGCGATGGGATTGAAGCGAAGCGATGTTTATATTTGTAATATCGTAAAATGCAGACCGCCGGAAAATCGCGAACCTAGGCCGGAAGAAATTATCAGTTGTTTGCCGTTTTTGAAAAGACAGCTTGCTTTGATCGGGCCGAAAGTAATTGTCGCGCTTGGTGCGCCTTCGACAAGAACGCTGCTTAATACGAATAAACCGATCGGCCAGCTTCGCGGCCAATTTCAGGAATTTTATTTAGATGAAGTTTCGCCGCCGATAAAACTTATGCCGACGTTTCATCCATCGTATATTCTGCGAAATTATTCCGATGATAACCGCCGAAAAGTGTGGGAAGATATGAAAAGCGTGATGGCGGAATTGGGTTTAAAAGTGCCGAAAAAATAAAATCAAATATCAAAATTTAAAAATCAAAATGACATATTAAAAATAAAATATATTAGATATAGAGGTTGATATGGAGAAAGTTGCGTCTTCAAGAACGGTTACTTATTTAACAATCGCGTTGGGAATATCTTGGGGAGTTGGGTTTGTGTTATTGATAACAACATCTTTGTTTTTTTTAGAAAAAAGAGCTGGTAACAAGCTATTAGATATGATTGCTTTGGCAGAACCGGGTACCAAATTAGAGACTATCAAAGGGCAACTTGGTGTCCCTATGAGAGTGGAGAATGATGTTGAAAAGGTTATAGAATGGGGGCCTTTTAAAAATAAACAATTCTGTATAGGTAAAAAATTACATTCATTTTACGCGGTAACACCTACATGCAGAGCGATAGATATTTATACGGATGCTAATGATGTAATCGTAACAGCTACATGGCATCAACTATAATAAGAAGAAGTTTGTGGTTAATAAATGGCAGTTCAATTTATATTAGGAAGAAGCGGGACAGGAAAGACGACGCTTTGCATAAAGCAGATCATTGAAAGTCTGTTAAATGGCAAAAGCGAACAAAATTTGGTTTTTCTTGTGCCCGAACAGGCGACCTATCAGGCTGAACGGGCGATTCTTTCTGATTCAAGGATCAAAGGCTACAGCAGACTGCATGTTCTTTCTTTTCAACGCCTTTGCTATATGATTTTCGGCAAGAATCTGGCGGCAAGGCCATTGACTTCGCAGGCAAGAGATATGATCGTTCATCGATTGCTTTGTGAAAATGCTGGTAAGCTGTCGGTGTTTTCATCAGCGGCACAGAGGCAAGGGACAGCGTCGTCGATCGCTGTAACAATTTCCGAATTGCAGAAATACGGCAAAACGCCGGAAGATGTTGAATCGCTTATAAAGCAGCTCGATGGAAAATCTGAATTAACGGCCGGTAAACTTACAGATATAAATCTAATTTATAAGCAATATCTGGCATTCATTGAAGGCAATTTTTTAAACAGCGATAATCAGTTAAATCTTGCGAAGGATTCGGTTTCCAAAAGTGAGTTTTTAAAGGGGTGCTCGCTTTGGGTCGACGGTTTCGCGGGCTTTACGACTTCAGAATTGTTAATGCTTGCGGAATTATTGAAAGTTTGTTCGTCAGCGAAAATCGCATTGTGCCTTGATCCGTCAGCGATAGAAAATGATTACACGGGTATTTTCGAGCCTACCGCAAAGACATACGGCGATTTACTTGCATCGCTTAAAACATTAAAACTTGAAATTGAAAAGCCATTAATATTGGCAAAGGCCAATCGTTTTGAAATTTCAAAGGCACTAACGCATCTTGAGAAAAATATTTTCAGTTTTGATGATGTTCAGCCTATTGCCTGCGATGGTGATGTGAAGATTACCGCCTGTGCAAAAACAAGGCTTGAAGTTGATTATGTCGCGAGACAAATTTGCACACTTGTTCGTGAAAAAAAATATAGATGGCGAGATATTGCGGTTATTGCATCAGATATTGATCAATACCGTCATTTTATTGGGGCCATTTTCGGCGATTTTAATATTCCATTCTTTATCGATAGAAGAAGGGATTTGCAGCAATACCCCGCGGTTGAATTGATCAGCAGTGCTTTGAAAATCGCAATCGAGAGGTTTTCAACAAGCGATGTGATTAACTATTTGAAGAGCGATCTTACGGCAGTAAGCAGGGCGGAGGTTGATCAGCTTGAAAATTACTGCCTTGCGTTCGGTATTGAAGCCAAAGACTGGCTTTGCAATGAAAAATGGGATTTCGCACAGGAAAAAGACGGGTTCGACAATTCGCAAATTGAAAAGATCCGCCGAAAAGCCGTCGATGAATTAATGCAATTCAGAACTTATTTGCAAAGCAACGCGGCTTTAAAAGCGGAAGATTTTTGCAGTTCTGTTTTAGAATTTTTGGATATGCTTGATATTCGCGGGAAATTGACGGTGTGGACGAAAGCTGCGTTTGATGCGGGCAGACTTGATGAGGCTCAATTACACCAGCAGTTCTTTTCACAGTTTACGCAATTGATGGATGATTTTGTTTTCATTTTCAAAAATGCGAAATTTTCCGCCAGACAATATGCCGCAATTGTCGGTTCGATGTTCAGCGAGGTAACGGTTGCATTGATTCCTCCGGCGCTGGATCAGGTGCTTGTCGGTTCGATAGAAAGAAGCAGGCATCCTGATTTGAAAGCGGTATTTTTAATCGGCGCTTCGCAAAAGCAATTCCCCATACCTGTTCACTATGACAATATTCTGAATGATAACGACCGCAAAGTAACGGCTGACGCGGGTTTTGAGCTTGCACGCAGCGGTTCGGCGCAGCTTATGGAACGCAGGTATCTCGCGTATATCGCTTTTACGCGGCCATCGCAGCTTTTAAGTATTACATATCCGCTGGCTGACGAAAAAGGTTCTGATGTGCAGAGTAGTTTTTTAATTGAGCATCTGAAAGCAATCTATACAGACCTGACGGAAGCAAAATATTTTGGCAGTGAAGGTTTTGAAGATATATACAGCATTTCAGATTTGTCGTCGCTGCTGGCGGTGCGATTGGGTAAGGATATATTTTCGCCGTTGAATGAAATTGACGCGAAATGCAAGTGGCTTTTGGATGCGGTTAAGGATTGTGATTTAAGCAAAGTGCGGAACGGCATTGAATATATTAATTCTGCAAAACTGAAAATTCCGCAAACGCAGGAAATTATTTCCGCTAGTGCAACAAAATTAAAAGCGTTTGCAAGTTGTCCGTTTAAATATTTTACAGAACATATTTTAAAACTGAAAGAAAGAAAGATTTTCGAGCTTGAGCCATTCAGTCTTGGTCTTTTCTATCATAAGGTTCTGGAAATACTGTTTGGCAGTTTGAAAAATCAGAATATGGGTTTTTCAAATGTGCCTGCTGAAACGCTTTCTAAATTAACCGACGAAGCGATTGCGAAATTGCTAGTAGAAGACAATTTTATAAAAAGTTTCGCCGCGAGAACAAAACATAACAGTTTTATCGTGCTTTCGGCATCGGAGATGATAAAAGATGCGGTTTTGGAGTTCGCAAAAATTGCTTCGGCTGGGAATTTTAATCAGATCGCATCTGAAATAAGTTTTGGACGTAATTCGGCATTGCCTGCGATTGAATTGAATCTGCCTGACGGTAAAAAAATTCACATTGAAGGAAAAATCGACAGGGTTGATTTATTCTCTAATAACGGTTCGAATTATTGTCTTGTAATTGATTATAAAACTTCGCAAACTTCGATTAACTGGTCGCTTTTCAGTGCTGGACTGGATTTGCAACTACCGATTTATCTGCTGGCTGCGAGAAATCAAATGCTTGAGAGATATAAAAATATAGTTCCGTTAGGCGCATTCTATATTCAAATTCAATCAATGCCAGAAGCCGGGGATATTGATAATTTTGAAAATAATAAGATTAGAAGAAAGCCGAAAGGGATTTTTAACGGTAATTATTATAATCACATCGATACGCAGACCGACAATGGCTACAGTCCGTATTACAGTTTCAGAATAACGCAGAAGGAAAAACAATTTGGCATTTATGAGAATAGTTCGCTGTTGAGAGATGAGCATTTTGCGGCTGTTATGAAATTTGCGGAAAATAAACTAAAACAGCTTGGAAGTCGAATACTTGCGGGCGAAATCGATATTAAGCCTTACAAATTTGAAAAAACTTCGGCGTGCGTGAATTGTGCTCATAAATCATTTTGCAGATTCGATTGGCAGATCAATGATTACGCGCAGATAGAAAAAATATCAAAAACAGGATTTTTTGAGGCAAATGGTGAACTGGACTAAAGGACAAAAACAGGCGATCGAATCGACAAGCGGCGATATAACAGTCGCGGCTTCTGCGGGTACGGGCAAGACGACCGTGCTTTCGCAGCGTGCGGTTCGAATACTCGGCGCGCAGGATTTGTGTTCAGATGTTTCAGATGTTCTGGTTTTGACATTTACAGATGCTGCTGCTGGTGAAATGAAGCAGCGCATCGCGCAGAATCTTAAAGACGCTGCGCAACTGAAAAAAGACCCGCATCTTCGCAAGCAACTTTTAATGCTGGATAGCGCGGATATAAGTACGATCCACGCATTTTGCAAACGAATTATCGGCCATAATTTTCATCGGCTTGGTCTTGACCCTGCTTTTAGAGTTATGGATGGTGATGAAAGCGAACTTATTAAAAGAGAAATTCTTGCACGCATCATAGAAGACGCCTGGAATGATATGCCGGATGGTATGAATACGCTGCTGCGAGGCAGGGCAGTTTCAAATCCGAATAATAGTTTCTTAAATTGCATTATCAATATCAGCAATTTTCTCGATACTGTTGTTTCGCGTCAGAATTGGTTCGATAAGGCGGCTGTTTTCAATGACGCTGTTCTTTCAGCTTCCTCACAGGCATTTCAAAATCAAAGGCAGAATGTCGTTGAGCAGTTAAAAATTATTAAAGCTCGATTTGAATGGTCTCTAAATCTTGATTCCAAAATTACCAAAGGTCATTGGAGCGAGCAAATCAAGTGCGAATGTTTTGGGCCGGTGCTGCTTGCGATCGATTTACTTGAAAAAAATAATTTACAGGCTTTCATTGAAGTTTTAAACAGCTTTGATGGTTTTAAATGGAATAACAGGCCTAAGGAATGCTCTTCAGAGACAAGGGAATTTGTTTTGGCTGCCGCGATACGCGCGATCAAAGATTTTAAAAATCTTTCCACTCTGGCGATATTGAATCCTGAATATGAGCGTCTTGTGGCGGGGAGTTGCTGCGTTCAAACGAAAGTTTTGATCGAGCTTGTTAAAAAATTTGACCTTGCGTATAAGCAGACTAAACAGCAGCTTGGCTCGGCAGATTTTTCCGATCTTGAGCGTTATATGCTGGCCTTGCTTTGCGAAAATGGAGATGTTGACAGCGGCAAACCTTCAGATATTGCTTTGCATTTGCAGAAAAAATACAAATATATTTTCGTTGATGAATATCAGGATATAAATCCTGTTCAGCAGAAAATAATAGATATGCTTTGCGGCAGTGCGAAAGTGTTTGTTGTCGGCGATGTCAAGCAGAGCATTTATGGATGGAGGGGCGCTGATTGCGGCCTGTTTGTGCAAAGATTGAACAGCAGTGGAAAAGATGGGACAAAATCGCGTGTTGATTTAAATGAGAATTTCCGTTCGCGGGCGGGCATTTTAAATTTTGTAAATGAGATATTTGCACGGATTATGACCGAAGGCGTTGCTTCGATAGATTACGACCAGAACGCGGCTTTAAAGCCTTTTAAAAATGCGGACGAAAACTGCAAACCTGATGTGGAATTGATCGTTGTCGATGAAGATTCAAATTCGCAGGATGGTGAAGAAAAAGATGAGAGCCTGCTCTGTGCTGATGCGATAAACCGCAGGGCAATTACTGTTGCCAATCGAATAAAAGAGCTTGTTGAGACGGAAAATTTTCAGATATTTGATAAATCGTTGAATTCGTATCGGCCTTGCAAGTATAGTGATGTTGTGATTCTCACAAGAGCTTTTGAGCAGCGTGCGAGCAATTATGTGCAGGTTCTTCGGTTGGCAAATATTCCCGTTGTAAGCGATAGTTCCGCGGGGTATTTTGCGACAACGGAAATAACAGATATGCTTTCGCTTTTGCAGGTGCTTGATAATCCGAGGCAGGATATTCCGCTTGCGGCAGTGCTTCGCAGTCCTTTGTTTGGAATTACAGAGTCGCAGCTTGCTGAAATAAAAGCAAGCAATAAAGATAAAGGCGACTTTTATACGTTGGTTGAATCTTTTGCATCGCAGAATCCTGAAAGCAGAATTACAGAAGTCTTGCGAATATTGGATAACTGGCGAACGGTCGCACGGCAATCATCACTGGCGGATTTGATTTGGCGGATTTATTCAGAGACGAGTTATCTTGCTTTTGTTGCTGCGCTGCCGGGCGGTGCGCAAAGGCGGTCGAATTTGCTGAAGCTGCATCAACGTGCGATACAATTTGAAAATTTCACATCGAGTTTCAATGTTGTTTCGCTTTCGCGATTTGTGGATTTTCTGCAAAAGCTGCTTGATGCAGGCGGAGACTGGGCGCCAGCCGAGCCGGATACTTGCGCCGCAAATGCGGTACGGGTTATGAGTATTCACAAAAGTAAAGGGCTTGAATTTCCGGTCGTATTTTTAGTGGAAACAAACAGGCGGTTCAATGGCGGGCATAATTCTTCGGATTGTATGACGGATGGCGGCAATACTCTTGGTTTGAAAATAATTGAGAATGCTTCTAAGTTGCCTTCTCTTACATTGCAGCTCATTCGTGAAAATCAACGGAAGCAAAATCTTTCCGAAGAAATGAGAATTTTATATGTTGCTCTGACTCGCGCGAAAGAAAAGCTAATTATATCGGGAGCGGCTAAAACTGAACGATGCGTTCATTTGATACAAAACGCCGCTTATTGCGAAACGTCTAAGCTGCCCGATTGGCTTATACAAGATGCCGCAAATGAGCTTGAATGGATAATGCTTGCGCTTGCAGGCGATAAAAAACTGCATCAATGTTTTAATCTGCCTGCTGAAATGGAAAGCAGAGAAAGCAATCTTTTCGATATAAAATTGTATTCAATGCAGGAAATTTCGTTTTTTGAAAATGATTTATTGAAAAAAAGAGCCGCAAGCAGATACGAAACAATAAAAAATCCGATAGCGAATAAAACATTGCTCGAAAATATCAGCGCAAAATTAAACTGGAAATATGAATTTGCGGATTGTTCCGGTATCAAAGCAAAACAAACTGTAACGGCTATTGCACACGAAGGTTTGGAATACACGGAGCCGGATTATAAATATTTATTCGAATCGTTTGATAAATCGGTGAATAAAAATGACAGCCTGACTTTGGGAAGTGCAACGCATCTTGTAATTAAGAATATAGATATACAAAAAGAAATTAATGAAGATAACATAAAATGTTTAATAAATGATTTAGTGCAAACCAACTGTATTACGAAAACTATCGCGGAAAAAATAAATATTCAGTCAATACTTGAATTTTTTAACAGCGATTTGGGTAAACTGCTTTGCGATAAGAATAATAAGGTGATGCGTGAATGGCCTTTTACTTACGCGGCGTGCGCTTCGGAGTTGTATCCGAATTTGAATAATTGCGCAGATGAAAAAGTTATCGTGCAAGGCATTGTCGATATGCTTGTTAAAACAGGTGATGGTGCGGTAATAATCGATTTTAAAACAGACAAGGTAAAAGGCGAGAATGTTGCGCAGAGAGCGGAAAATTATAAATCACAGTTAAAATGGTATTGTAAAGCGGCGGGGGAGATTATGGGCGAAAAGAAAGTCGAAGGGTGGTTATATTTTCTAAACGCGGGGAAATCTTTTAGAGCGGTTTAGATTCTACAAATGGCTCAATGTGAACAATAATATTTACCGGCTGCGATATTTGGGTATGCAACTCAATTTCCAATGCTTCAGCGATGTCGTGTGCCTGTGTGATAGTTAACGCAGGGTCGACAAGAATATGCAAATCCATAAACAACTCACGGCCGACAATCCTGGTACGCAGTTTGTGCCAACCTTTGATTTGTATTTGGGCGGCGATGATTTCCTTGATTCGGTCGGCGGTTGATTCATCCACAGCTTTTGCGGTGAATTGGCTTGCTGCGTCGAGAATGATTTTTACTCCGACGAAAACTACCATTATACCAATGACGATTGTCGCAATCTGGTCTGCGTAATTTATTCCAATAAGTGAAGAAATAGCGCCTATCGCTACCGCGAAAGAACTTAAAGCATCGGTGCGATGATCCCATGCGTTTGCATACAGCATCGAACTTGATAATCGCACGGCAACTCTTTTGGTTATTCTAAAAGAATATTCCTTAAGAATAATAGCGATTAATGAAGCACAGAGAACTGGATAACCGATTTTGGTCAATTCGTGATCAGCGATGCTGTGTACGGCTTTGATGACCATATATCCGCCAGCCGCGGCAAGAGGCACTGCGGTGAAGAACGTGATAAAATTTTCCGCCCAACCGTGCCCGTAAGGATGTTTTGCGTCGGGTTCTTTTTTGCTGATTTTAACGCCAAGAATAATCGCGAAATCAGTCAGCAAATCAGATAGCGAATGAAAACCGTCCGCAATCAAAGCCATCGAAGCGACAATTAAGCCTATGCTAATTTTGGTTATTACAAGAGCAAGGTTGATATATATACCCAACCACGTTACCCTCATAATCTGTTTGAACGCTTCGGTGTTTTTATCCGTATGCGGAGTCATTAATTGCTATCCGGCAATTTTTTCGATTATCGCTGTAATTTTTTCGATATATTTTTCGGCTTCAGGAGCGTCTTTTTTGAATTCAGAGATAAGCCTGATCACAGGTTCGGTATTGCTTGTTCGCAGGTGTATCCAGCCTTCTTCAAAATCAAACCGATAGCCGTCGCTTTCGTTAATTTCAGCTTTCTTGAAGGTCTTTTTGGCCTGTGTGAATATTTTTTCAGCTTGCTTTTTGTCGGCGTTGAATTTTTGTTTTTTCATTTCATAAGCCGGTATTTCAGCGACAAGCTGGCTGATTCTCTTATTTGTTTCAGCACAAAGCTGCAAGATCAAAGCGATACCAACAAGGCTGTCTCTGATAGGCCCGACGCGAAGATCGATAATTCCGCCGTTGCCTTCGCCTCCGATAACTGCGTTTTGCTTTATCATTGTCTGGGCGACATTAGCTTCTCCGACTGGAGTGCGAACAACTTCGCAGCCTGCGGCTTTTGCGATATCGTCAATCATTCTTGATGTTGAGAGGTTTGTAACAACTACTCCCTGTCTGTAACTTAAAATATGTTTGGCGGCAAGAGCCAGCGTGTATTCTTCGCCGATGTATCTGCCTGTTTCGTCAACGATTGCCAGTCTGTCTGCATCAGGGTCTTGTGCGAAACCAATATCTGAACCTGTTTTCTTGACCGCATCGCACAATGAGGTAAGATTCTCCGCAGTCGGTTCGGGCGTATGTGCGAACATACCAGTTGGTTTGTCATTGAGAGCTGTGATTCTGCAGCCGAAAATTGAGAGCAGTCTTTTTGTCGGTCTTCCGCCTGCGCCGTTTACGCTATCGAGAACAACTCTGAATCTGCACGGTGCGATTTGATTTCTTTTTACGCATCCCAGAACAGCATTAATATGATTTGAATCGCCGCTGTGATCGACTGTAATTCTTCCGCAATCTACAGAAGAAACGAAACTGAATTCGCCTTTTTCAAAGATTGCTTTTACCTTTTCAGCCATTCCAGCAGGCGGAGCGATACCTTTGCTTGTCAGCAGTTTGATGCCGTTATATTCGATGGGATTGTGCGAAGCGGTGATGACAAGGCCGCCATCGCATTGAAGTTCTCTAACCATAATGCCGACAGTTGGCGTGGTAACCAGGCCGACATCCATAACATCTGCGCCAAGAGAGCAGAGGCCTGCCGCGACAGCAGATTTTATCATATCGCCGCTTGGACGCGAATCTGTACCAATAGCGATTTTGATTTTTGGTTTGCCTTTTGAATTTTTAAGGAATGTTCCAAATGCCAAAGCATAATTCAAAGCTGTTTGTGAGTTGAAATTTTCCCCGACAATACCGCGGAGACCGCTGATAGAAATAATTAAATCCTGCATTTTTTTCTCTAATAAATAAAAATAAATAATTTCTCTCGTATCCGAAAAATCAGATACAAAACAATAAGGCTCGCCTTAAATTAAAAATCCTGGTGTCAAATAATCGATATTAAACCGCCCTTTATACTGGTTCTTAAGCCAGATATAAATTTAATGGTTAATCCTTATATTATATCTGTCTGGTTTTTTCAAGAACTTCTTTTAGACGCGATACAATAGTTTTAACCTGGTCATCTTTCAAGATGAGAATCTCTTTTAGTGCTTCTCCGATAAAAGGCAGATACGTCTCGATATAACCTCTCTTTTGCATTTCCTGCTTTATACGTTTTTGCTTTCTCAAATACATTCCAAGTAATCGGCCGCATTCCTGAATAGCGAGTTTTATTTCTTTAATGATTTCAGGATAATGCGCGATGGCTTCCTTGCTTTCAGAAGTAAATGGAACCCAAACCGAAGCCATATGTATCATCAGCACAATCGGCCCCATCGGCAAAGCGCCTCTGGATTGCGAAAGACTGTAATTACGCCAATTTGTTTCGACAACTGCTTTATGAATCGCGCAAGCGCTCTGCTGATAGAGCAGGGGAACACGGTTGGCGAATCTTTTCAATTCAAGCTGCGGCAGTTTGTCCGGGTCGTCGCTGTTTTCATCTTGTTCTGTTTTGAAGCCATAAGCGATAGCGGCTTCGATGAGGAACGGATTGCCGCGGTAAACATCGGGCTTGCGTGTGCAAACCGCATAGAAATCCGCTTCGACAACTCTCTTGAGACCTTTCTCAAGTTCGTTTTCACCAATCGGCCCAATGCAATTTACAGGCGGAGCCATTATTTTTGTTTCGTTAATGGCGTTGTGAATCGCTTCTACATCTTTAAGAGTTAAATCCGCAGGCTTTGCGTTTTTAGAGATGCCTGCTTTTTTGCAGATTTCTTCAGCGACCTTCGGGCTGATTCTGGAAAAATCAGTTTGCAAAAATTGGGTTAAATGCTTGACCGGAGTTTCACGCGCCATTTTGAAAAGCAATCCCAATTCAACGCCGTAAGGATGCGGTTTGATCTCAACCGGAATAAAAGGCATTTGGTTGGTCTGCCTTAAATATTCATATCGCTGGCCGTCCGGTGCGTTATAAATAACCGTAGCGTGCGGATTTGCCATAGCTGTTTGAGCAAGATATTCGTCAACGGATTGTTTGCCTTTTTGATATTTTCCTTCAAGCGTAATCGTAACCTGTGTTCCTGTCGGCAAATCAAAATCGCAATCTTCATCGTGCGTGATCAGCGGTTTATTTTTTGCTGTGTCAATTTGAACATGGCAGTGATATGCTTTTTTATTTTTATCTGTTCGCGAAATAATCTGAACTGGTTCGCCGGTTGTCAGCAGGCCATACATACCGGCCGCTGAAATACCTATTCCCTGCTGACCTCTGGACATTTTCAAGCTGTGAAATTTGCTGCCGTAGAGAAGTCTTGCGAAAACGTTCGGAACCTGCTTTGGTACGATACCAGGGCCGTTATCTTTAACAGTGATTGTGAACTTCTTTTCCGTAAGCTGTTTTATTGATACGGTAATATCAGCCAGAATTTTCGCTTCTTCACAGGCATCCAGTGAATTGTCGACAGCTTCTTTGATCGCTGTAAGCAGAGCCTTTCGCGGGTTATCAAAACCTAGCAGGTGTCTATTTTTCGCGAAGAATTCGCTGACGCTTATATCACGCTGCTTTGCGGCCATTGTCTCCGCCGTGGCTGCGCCTTTTTGACGGCCGGGGGATTCTTTTGGAGCTTCGTCTTCGCTTTGACGGGGTTTGGAAGCCTGTTGGGCTGTCTTTTTTGACTTTTTACTCTTCGTTTCTGTCTCCGATTCCGCAGTGGTTTCTTCCAGTACGCTGGTTTCACTTCCTGCGCTGTTTGCATTAAAATCAAAACTCATCTGATTTGGTGAAATATCTTTCTGTGGTTTAACTGCCATATTAATTTTAAATTAAAGCCCCCGTCCCAAAGGAACGGGGGGCTGGTTTTCTTTACTAACTTAATTTACAGGTATAAACTTCATTTACAAAATCAAGGCTTGAAATGTCTTTCAAAGTCTTGTCGTCCGGCATAGCATCAAGGCTGAACGCCAGAACGGCTTTCTTTTCAGCTGGTTTTTGCCCGACACCCATTGTCTGGATATTAATTCCGTGTTTACCCAGAACTGTGCCGACAGCACCGATAACGCCTGGTTTATCGTCGTTGAAAATCACCATTGCGCTATCTGATGGCGACATTTCGACATCAAAACCATTGATTTCAATAATTCGCATTATTTTATCATTGAATACCGTTCCTGTAAAGGTGCAAGTTCCTTTTGCGGTTGTCGCTTTTACGCCGAAGCCTGA
>MHYA01000001.1:53772-61199 GCA_001825675.1 Planctomycetes bacterium GWF2_42_9
CGCTGATACCTCTTTCTTTGGCGATAGCGGTAGCATTGATCATATTAACATGGTCCTCACTTGACGATTGAAGCAGCCCGATCATAAATGAGCTTGTTACGAGTGCGACGCTTTGTTCGGCGATTGCGCCGCGATATTGCAGTTCGATTTTCTTTATTTGACCGCCTGAAATAGCGCCTAAAAGCGTACCCATTCTTTGTGCGAGTGTCGCGTAAGTGCTCACCACCGGAGGCATAGCTCCGCCCGTTGCCGGTGCGTTGACGGCATTTTGGATTACGCCGGTTTTCAGGTAGTCAGCCATTATTTGTGCGGCTTCGACTGCGACTTCGACCTGTGCTTCTGCTGTGCTTGCGCCAAGATGAGGGGTTACAAGGCAGTTCGGGATTTTTTCATATCGTTTGTTATTTACCGGCGGCTCTTCGGTGAAAACGTCGAGTGCTGCCGCTGCGATTGTCTTATTTTCGAGAGCGTCATAGAGCGCATCTTCGTTAATGATTCCGCCGCGTGCGCAGTTGATAATTCTTGTTGTCGGCTTCATCATCTTCAGTTGTTCTGCGCCGATCATATTCAGAGTCTTGTCGTTTTTGGGAACGTGAACGGTAATGAAATCAGCCTCTTTGAATATTCTGTTAAGGTCTGTTGTGATTTCTATTCCGAGTTTTTCAGCTTCAGGCGGTATCGCGACAGGGTCATAGCCGAGAATCTTCATATTAAAGCCTGTGGACATTTTTGCCACTGCCATACCTATTCTGCCCAGACCGATGACGCCGAGAACTTTTTTATTGAGCTGAACACCCATAAAACTTTTCTTGTCCCATTCGCCTGCTTTCATCTTCGCTGATGCCGGTGCGACGTGCCTGCACATAGAAAGCATCAGTGCCATAGTATGTTCCGCTGCGCTCAAAGTATTTCCGCCTGGCGTGTTCATAACGAGAATACCTTTTTTTGTTGCTGTCGGCACATCGATATTATCAACGCCTGCGCCTGCTCTTGCGATTGCACGAAGTTTGCCGGGTTTTTCAAGTACTTTTGCGTTAGCTTTAGTTTCGCTTCTTACGATAAGTCCATCGTAATCGCCGATGATTGAAATCAACTCTTCTTCACTTATACCTTGCTTTACGACAGGTTCCACATCTGGAATGGTTTTCAGAAGTTCGATACCTTCTTTTGCCAGCTTGTCGGTGATTAGAATTTTAATCATTTCTTTCTCCTTTAAAAATCGTAGTTTTCAATTTCTTTATGCTCTTCCGGCACACGGAAGCGAATGGTTTTGCAGTCATAAAAATATCTTGTTATACAATGCGCGGTTGCGGCGGTTAATTTGTTGACAGATGCTTCAATAGTTCCTTTTTCATCTTCGATTTCAACAATGCTTGCTTTGCTTTCATCTTTCGGCCAAATTCTGTTGCCTTTTTCGTCCAGAAGAGAAGCATTAGTTTTCATTAAGCCGTTATAAAAATCTCTTTCTGCGAATGTGCTTAAATCAAAATCCATTATCTGCACATACAAAACATATTTTGCTCCGAGTTTTGCGGCAATCTCATTCGGTTCGTCTCTTTTGTCGTCTGGCAACTGCAACCTCGCGTTCAAAACATCTTTATATTCAATCAGCCTGTCTTCTTTCAATTTTACTGTTTCTTTCAAAGATGTATTGATGTATTTGGTGAGCGGAATTCTAAGGTCCATTGGCGTTTTTATCCAGCCGGGCTGCTGAATAAGGACGGCGATTTTGCCTTCGGTTTCCGCGATCTTGAATTCGGCGGGGATAATTTTTTCCGATTCTGTTTCCGAAGAAACGTTGCCCAATAATCCGGCAGCGCTGTTACAGCCGACCCAAAATGCCGCTAAAATTGTAATACTTATTACTATAATTATGTTTTTTTTATTAAATTTCATAATTCATCCATTTTTATAGAATTTACTAGCGAAAACTGAATCCACAATCCTCGCCTATGCGAGGACAAAACTTGATTTTTAATTTTGATATTTGATTTTTATTATCGTAATTATCCATCCTGCCAAGACGATAATCGTGGCGAAAATAGCGATATAATCTATTCGCCAAAGCCTAACGGAAGGCAGGAAGACAAAGTTTACCCCTAAAATAGAGCTAAGTAAAGAGAAAAAGCCGACTAAAATCAAAATAATGTAACAAACTGTTGCACCAGGTTGTACTACTAGGGCTTCTGTTGTTCCGAATTTCACAAAACTATCAAAAGCACGAGTCCAATAGCAAGTTGGACAGGGAATTCCGAAATTACGGTAAAAAGTGCAACTGTTTTGTGTCGCCAGGGGGCCAAGTCTTAAATCACCTTCTTTATATAGGTAGAATATTAAAAAGGCAGACGCTATTCCTATAAAAATACCCAGGAATATTAATCTGTCTTCCAAAGAAGATTCCGCAAACCATTTTGACTTTTTCTGTTCGGCCATTATGATAAGGCTACTTTTCTTTGAATATTATGTCAAGAAGTACAAAAGATTACTATTGGAATTGAGGTTTTAATGTCTCTCGATCATAAAGATTTACACGGGATGCTTGAAGTTGCGGTAGTGGCGGCAAGACTTGCCGGCCAGAAGGCAATGGAAGAGATCAACTTTATAAAAGTTACAGCCAAAAGCGATACCGAACTTGTAACGCAGGCTGATGCGAAATGTCAGAAGATCATCATCGATACCGTTATGCAGAATTTTCCTGACCACGGCATAGTTGCTGAAGAAGGCAAGGATAATAAACTCTTCAAGCAATTTCCACGAGGCGATAATGATCTGTGGTGGATAATCGACCCTATCGACGGCACAAACAATTATTCTCAAAAGATTTTATGTTTTGGCGTAAGTATTGGTTTGATTCATCAGGGCAAACCTGTGCTTGGAGTTATTTATGATCCTGCGACCGATTCGATGTTTACCGCGGCAGGTGATGCTCCGCCGCAGCTTAATAATGTTCGCATTCAGGCAAATGACAATGATATTGATCCTTATCAAACGATCGGGATTGAAAGTTTGTACAACCTGGGCGTTCCCGCGTGGATCACGAAATTGCAGACAATGCTTCGATGCCGCAGTTTAGGCACAACTGCGCTTCATCTTGCATACGTGGCAAAAGGCTCGTTTATAGCAGGGGTAATGAACAATCCTAAATTGTGGGATATCGCAGGTGGTGCTTTTATAGCTGAATCCGCAGGCGCATTGGTTAGGGACTGGCAGGGCAATTCGCTTTGGCCGGTAGATATGAATGCGTATAATGGCGAGCCGTTTAGGATCCTTGCCGCAAATAAACGAGTACAGAGAAAATTGATTGATTTGATCGCTGGGAAATAGACTGAAAATGAAAAGTAATAATTTTACAGGCGATTTGCTCATTTCAATATTCATTTCTTTGGTTACGTTGGGGTTAATTGTATTATTGGTAATGTCAGATGCGAAAATTAGAGGAATCGAATTTCAAATAAGTTTTACGACAATGTTAATATCATTTTCTATCTTGATGTGTATTAATTTATTAAGTTGCAAATATTATAGAGAAAGAGCTGGAAAAAATAATTGATGTTCGGCCTTAACTTTTGTTGTTTATAGAGTATCAGACAGCAGGTTTTAAAAACATAGAGGAGTTAATTGGCGGCGTTGCTATTTTCCTTTAGCTTCGTTGACTTTGACGGTGAATCCGCCGCAGTCTTTGCCGTCGAGTGCTTCGATGGCGGCTTTAGCTTCCGTGTCATCGCTCATTTCGACAAAACCAAAGCCCTTGCTTTTGCCAGTGTCTTTATCGTTGACTATGTAGGCTTTTTTTACTTTGCCAAAACATGAAAACAATGCCTGTAAATGTTCCTGTGTTGCCCCAGGCCCCAGATTTCCGATATATAATTTCTTACCCATAAATTTTGCCATTAAAAAGATTTATAAGCGCCCCATTATACTGTTTTCCTTGCTGAAAATCAAATATTAAAAAACTCTTTTATTATTACTACTTATTGCATTAATTACTTTTTTGGATATGATATATTACTTGTTGAAGGGAGTAAATTATGTATTGTCAAAAATGCGGTGCAGATAATCTAGAAAACGCGGCGATATGCCAAAGCTGCGGCGGGGTGTTTGTATATAGTAAGCCAATCAAGACCAGCGGTATGGCGATAACCTCAATGATATTGAGCGTAAGCTGCTTTCCGTTTTTGGGCGTTTTTGGAATCGTATGGATTCTGGGGCTTGTGTTCGGGCTTATCGCTCTGAACAGAATCAATAAGTCCGGCGGCCAACTCAAAGGCAAAGGTTTTGCCATCGCAGGTATCGCGGTATCTTCGGCAGGGCTGGCGGTGCTATTGACGCTTGTCGGAGTGCTGCTGGTATTCAATTCTGTCAGCACAATATCAGTGCATAAAAAATTAAAAATGCAGGCAGATAATAAACAGCCTGAAATCGCAGGCCTGGTAAGCGTTGTATATAATAATACCGATGATCCTAACGCAATTTTTTCTGCTCCTTTGTTTAATACAGAAGAATTGGATTCTGATTCGCCTGTGTCGGGCAGACTCGAATGCAAATCGCCAGATGATAAACCTGTTGTTGTGCAATGGGAGTTTATGGGTGAGGATGAAGGCAAGGAACTTTACAGCTTCGATATTCTCACAACCGTTGATGAAAATAAAACTTCAGAGCTTGTGAAAACGGTCGAATTCGATGGTAAAGACGAACTGATCTACAAAGATAAAACGATGAAGATTTATTTGACGGGCGAGAAGGAGTAAAATACGTAGCCGTTAGGGGGACGGTTAAACGACGAACCCCGTCATAGTCCCCTGCGAGGATTAAAATGATGACGGGGCTAAACGAAGGGATTTTTAACGTTTTTTCAAGAATTGTTTGAATGTTGGTATCATATAAAGAACGAGGAAGGCGCCGAGGCAGATCAGACAGATTAATTTTACTTGATGCTGATATATGATTCGCCAGAGGATATTTTTGGGGAACGGCCAAAAGATTTTTACATCGTAATGATAAACCGCATCGACTAAAACGTGCATCCAAATGCCGAGAACGCCGGAGAGCAGCATCTTTTTAAATGTTGGCGTGTAATTTATCCTGATGATATTCATTCCGAATTTCAGTACCGGCTGAATAACATAAGCCAAAAGTCCCCATAGAAGTCCGACTGCCGCGCCTCCAAGAAGGGTATGTGCGAAACGATGATATGGCCAGCCGAGATGCAAATAATTAACCCATAGAACTTCAATGTCAACAATGACGTTGGCAAGCACAAAGACCGGAAAGTCGATCCATTTGCGGAAGACGTATCCTACAAGTCCTGAAGGGCCAAAATGATAAGGAGTTACGGGCATTAAAAAGTTAAAAACTAAAAGTGTAAAGTGAAAAACTAAGGATTCAGCCATTAGGCTGATACCAATTTTATATATAAAAAACCACAATGATAGTATATATTATTTAAGAATATTAAATAAGTTCGAGATTATAGATAAGAAAAATGAAAATTGCAATAATTTCTGATATACACGCGCCGGGCAATGCAGAAAATCCGCAAATTCGCGGGGAACTAGCGGAAATGCTGATACTTAGGGCTATCAACAGGTTCAATAAATGGATAAAGCCAGATGTTGTAATAATTTGCGGCGATTTAGTTGACGGTAACGATAACGATGTCGCGAGGCTTTGGCTACAGAAGATTCGGCAGGTTCTTGAAAAGCTGGAATGCCCGTTTATTACGGTTCGCGGTAATCACGATCCATCGGCGGATTATTTTTATAAGATTTTTGAAAACAAAGAGCAATTCGATATCGCGGGAACTCGGTTTTTAGTTTTTGATGATAAACAAGAGCCAGAGTTTTGCGCCAGCAGGACAGAAAATCAGATAAAGAGATTTAAAAACGCCAGGACAAATTTTGAAGGGTCGATTATAAGTGTGCAGCACGTTCCGCTATTCCCAACGGGGATGTCTGAATGTCCGTATGTTTATACAAATGCCGAAGAGATAATCTCTGAAATGAAAAAGCAAAATATTTTTATGGCGATTTCTGGGCATTATCATAAAGGGCTGGGGCATATTCAATCACAGGGAATGAATTTTATCGCGGCGCCGGCGTTGTGTGAAATGCCGTTTGGATATATGGTTGTTGAAATTGACGGCGATAAAGTTTCCGTTGCTGACGATAAGATGCAGCTTGAGCCGGAGCTTGGACTTGTAGACAGGCATGTGCATACGCAGCTTGCGTATTGTTCGGAAAATATGGACGCGGGATTAATTTTAAAACTTTATAAAGATTTTGGCCTTGCCGATATTGTTTTCACAGAGCACAGCGGGCAGCTTTATTTTGAGGATAATCCTTTTTGGACTGGGGAATGTTATAAAAATGGTCTTGAGGGACTAAATAAAAAACATAATCGAATGGAAAAATATTTCGATTTGATGAAGGAAAATAATGTTCCGAAAAAATCAATAGGGCTTGAGGTTGATTTCGATTATGCAGGCAGACCAATGATAAAACCCGAAGACAGAGAAAGAGTTGGTTTTCTGTTAGGCTCAATTCATAAACTTTCGGAAATGTGGAAGGAGACTGTCGACTGGGGAGCGGTGCGGCAGGAATACCTGTTTAGAACGGAAGCGATTTTGAAAAGCGGAGTAAATGTTTTGGCTCATCCATTCAGGATGTTTCATCGAAAAGGTGCAGAACTGCCGGTGGATTTATACGAAAAAGTTGTAAATATGCTGAAACAATACAAGGTCGCAGCAGAGGTGAATTTCCACAGTCAGGAAGCGGAAATAGAATTTGTGAGGATGTGCGTGGAGTCTGGTGTGAGGCTGGCGATTTCGAGCGATTGTCATAATATGTATGAGCTTGGCGAGCTTTGGCCTCACCTGAAAATGTTAGAAAAAGCGGGGATTTCAAATAAAGATTTGGGCAGAATACTTTTATGATTGATTATTGGCAATAATGCCGATAAAACCATCATAACGAAGTTAAAAGTTATAAAATAAAAGTGAAAAATTTTGGAATTGCTTATTTTATGATTTCTCCCCCACAAGGGGGTTTACGCTATGCTCCAACGCTTCGTCCTGCAGGACTTCGGTCGAAATGACGGCAGGTTACCATAAAACAATAAATAGAAAGAGTAATGAATTCAATAAACAGTAATAGTTTAATTAAAAATAAGACATTTGCAGATATGATGGTCTGTCTGACGGTAACATTAATGGCGATTGGCGCTATTTTTGTCTTCAGTGCCAGCGCGCGTATAGATACCGAATATGACCTTAAAAAATTCTACAATTATCCTGAATTTCGGCAGGCATTGTTTTTTATAGTCGCGGTATTCGTAACAGTCCTGGTGAGTATGTTTGATTACCGAAAATTGTCGTTTAAAAACGGCAGTTTTTCCAGTTGGGCTAAAAATCCGACGGTTTATTTTGTTTC
>MHYA01000001.1:61209-61525 GCA_001825675.1 Planctomycetes bacterium GWF2_42_9
TTGATGCTGATATTAGTATTGATACCGGGAATCGGAGTCGAAGTTAATAACGCAAGACGTTGGTTGAGGGTGGGTGCTGGTCCGATAAATTTAAATTTTCAGCCGTCGGAATTGGCAAAATGGTCGATGATATTATTTTTGCCTCCACTAACGGTGATGATGGGCAAAAATGTTAAAAGTTTTTTTAAAGGTTTTGTGCCCATTTTGGCTCTGATTGGAATTGTAGTTCTTCTTATATTGAAAGAAGATTTTGGAACGGCATTATTCGTTGCGTTGTTGAGTATGTCGATTTTGTTTGTGGAGGCAAAAATAATAT
>MHYA01000001.1:61535-64676 GCA_001825675.1 Planctomycetes bacterium GWF2_42_9
GTTTGCGATACTTGGTTCGTCGGAGCGTATGGAAAGATTGAAATCTTTCACGCAGAAGAGCGAAGATACGGCACAGACAAGCGGTTATCAGATTCGTCAATCACTGATCGCAGTATCGACGGGAGGGCTACTGGGTAAAGGGCTTGGCGGAGGTATCAGTAAATACGGACATTTGCCGGAAGATACGACAGATTTTATTTTTGCGATCGTTACAGAGGAGTTGGGGTTTGTAGGCGCGTGTATGATCGTTTTTCTATTTATGATGTTTGTAATTATCGGGATGATAATTATGCAGAGATGCCCTGATGATCACGGTAAATTGCTGGCTTTTGGTATTACTATGGCGATTGGTTTGCAGGCGGCTGTGAACCTTGGCGTTGTTACGCAGCTTTTGCCAACGAAGGGAATCGCATTGCCGTTTATAAGCGCGGGCGGTACTCATCTTTTGCTGACTGCAACGGCGGCTGGATTTCTGGCATCGGTAGCACGACACAGCGATTGAAAGAATTTAATATTTGACAGCCACTAAGGCACGAAGACACAAAGAAATTATTGTTATTAACTTGTTTTATTTTTTTAATTTTGAAAATTTATGAATCATTTTTACTTTGCCGGGGGTGGAACCGGCGGACATATTTATCCGGCTCTTGCGGTGGCGCAGGAACTTTTGAGAGTTGAACCCAACTGCAAAATAACTTTCTTTTGCAGCCAGCGGCCTATTGATACGCGCGTCCTGGGTACAACAGGTTATCGATTTATACCTTTGCCGGTGGGCGGATTTTCAGCCAATCCGATAAAATTCCTGATGTTTGTAAAATCAGTGATAGCGGCAAAAAAAATGGTAAAGAAAATCATACTCGAAGATAAAAACGGAAAGAACGTTGTCTTCAGTGTCGGCGGATTCGTATCGACAGGTCCGGTGCTTGCAGCGAAGAGTCTGGATATACCTGTCGCAATGCTTAACGTGGATTCGATACCTGGAAAGGCGAATACTTTTCTGGCCAAGTATGCGAAAGATATTTTTGTTCAATTTGAAAAAACGAAAAATTATTTCGGACTGAATAATAAAAAAGTAAAGGTAACGGGCTGTCCTTTAAGAAGAGATTTTTTCAAACCTGATGTGTCGGGTATTGTGGAATCTCTTGCTTTAAGCCCAAAAAAGAAGATTCTTCTTGTTACCGGAGCGTCCGGCGGCGCACTTAATGTAAATAACGCGATCGGATATTTGCTGGATCGACTTGAAATATTTGAGCAGACGTGGCAAATAGTCCATCTGGCGGGTATTTCGCATTATGACGCGGTTCGGGCATTGTACAGGCGATGTCCAATAAGCCATAAAATACTGGATTATTGTGATGATATGCCAAGTTTGCTGGCGGCGTCGGATCTGGTGATCGGCAGAGCGGGGGCAATGAGTATCGCGGAATTCGCGGCATCCTGCACGCCTGCGATTTGTCTGCCTTATCCTTATCATAAGGATATGCATCAAAGGCAAAACGCAAAATTTCTGGTCGACGCAGGCTGTGCGGTTATGGTTGATGATTTGTGTGATACTGAAAAGACGGCTGCGTTATTATGGCCAGTACTTTGTGAAATAATGAGTAATGATGAAAAACGCGAGACTATGCGGCGGAAATGCGCGGAGATAGCGGCGCCAGACGCAGCGGCAGCGATTGTGAAAAAGATTTTAAGTTATTAAATCGATGATAATTCTTTACCCCCTCCTTTACGGTCGGGGCTCTGAAGTTATAATAATTTATATTTTTGTGAACATACAATATTGAAAATTCGTATTTTTTAAGGATTTTAAATACGAAAATTAATGGAATATTTATGAATATGCATTTGCCCGAAAAACTGAACATTAAACTTATCATAATATTCGTGCTTTTATGCTGCGCGGGCATTGGTTTCGGACAAAATGAAAATAATCAGCTCAAAATAAATCAGTGGACGCTTTATAATTCAACGGATGAGCAGATTCGATTTGATACGGCAAAGGAGCTTTTGGGAAATCCTTCACAGCAGGCAAGGGAAATTCTCCTCGGTGCTCTTGATACAACAGATAATGCCGGGGCAACCAGTTCCGTATGTAAAGCTATAAGTAGTTTCAGGAGTTCGGCATATTTAATACCGAATAGACTCGATTTTATTTTGCCTTTGATGAATATATTGCGAGGTCCAAACCTGGATACTGCCAAGCTGGCTGCGCACGCAACTTTGATCTTCTCATTAAGAGAAGTGAAAAATTATATTGATCCTATCATACGGAATCCGCAGCTTCCTGAAACAACTCGGAAAAATGCGGTATATGCGTTGCAAATTCGGCCTGATAGAGAATCGCTTTTGCAGTTAATAGATTTGCTTGATAATACTGATCCTGTAATTTCATCGTCCGCGGTACAAGCACTTAATGAGTGGATGCCGTTGGGGGATGATAAGGGGAAATGGTATAAAGTTCGTGAAGATATTGAAAAAGGGAAAATCGATATTATTCGTGAAAGACTGCTGACCGGACAGGACAAAATTCAAACATTAAATGAAGATATTTTTAAATGGCAGAAAAAATATCTGACTTCGCTCGATAATATTTACCTGGCAATGGCAGATGATACGATTCGCGCGAAATTCGTAGCGGAAAATCTGACGTTCGAGCAGACTTCGGTCAAATTATGGGCGATCGAAAAAATTAATATGTGGCAAAAAAGCGGAAAACTTTTGCCAATCGATATTTTGCAAAAGCCATTGGTTTCACTTGTTTCAGACCCGCAGCCGCAGGTGCGTATTGCTACGATAAAATTGCTTGGATTGCTGACGAACTTTAATTCTGCTGATGCTCTTGTGGAGCAGCTTAAGAAAGAAGTCTTCCCGGATGTTAAAGGTGAAATCTTAATATCGCTTGGGCACGTATGCAATTTTGCTCTTTCGCCAGGGTCGGAGATTGAGATAAATCCGCAAATACGAACGGATACTTTGCGTGCGGCAGTTGATTTCTTTGGCGATACAAAGCCTGTGGAGTCCGCAGAGGTGATTAGAAATCTGCTGCTTCAAAATGGTCTTGAAGAAAACGAAGTAAAACCTTATTTCGATTATATAGCGGCGAATTATAATAAAACACAGGATGAACAGATCCGTGTTCGG
>MHYA01000001.1:64714-69076 GCA_001825675.1 Planctomycetes bacterium GWF2_42_9
TTCCGAGAAATCTTTATGGCGGCGATCGATGATAAAAGCAGTCTTATTGCTGTGCCGGCTGTCAGCGGTCTTTTGAGAATCGACCAGGCAGGCGCTTTCGAAGTTCTAAAAAGCAAAAATTTTGTCGGACATTCGAGCGGCAAAATCCGCACAGAGCTGATTTCTGTCGCAGGTCAAATCGGAACAGCTCAAGACCTTGAGTGGCTCAATACTCTAGCTGAAACGGCAGAAACGGATGTTGAACGGCAGCAAGCGGCTGACGCTATGATGAATATTTTCCAGTATTGCCAAACAGATGTTCTTATTATTTGGGGACAAAACTTGGCAGCCAAGGCAAAATCGAAAAACGATGAGATTTTATTCACAAAATCAAGAATGCTTTTCGAGGCGGCAGAGAAAAAAGCGGAAGCACAGCAGGATGCCAATACACTGGTTTCCTTGAGACATCGGCTGGCGGATGCATATTCGGATACGATGCTTTATGTACCGGCGGCAAAATATTATGGAATGCTTTTGCAGGATGTTTCAGATCCGAATGAAAAAGAAACATTGACGGCCAGGCTGCTGGATGTGAATATTCGCGGGGGACAAATAGAATCCGCAAAGCAGCTTTTGACGAATGTGCTTTTGACAGGCGATATTGATGAGAATCGACAAGTTGCTCAAGTGCTCGACAAGTATTTTTCGGATAATCGTGGAAAAGAGCGAGCCGCGAAGATTCTGCGTTCTATCGCATCAATTGAAATTGCCAAACCGCAGAATTATCCGCAATGGACATTGCTGATTGCCAAATGGCGCGTAATGGCAGCGAATGACGCAAAGGCGGCTGAGCCTAACAGCCTTGCGGTAACAGACAGTAATTCAGCAAAAGCAAAATGAAGTATAAGCACATTATATGGGATTGGAACGGGACGCTGCTTGACGATGCACGGCTTTGTGTGGAAATACTCAATTCAATGCTGCACAGCAGGAAAATGAAAACAACAACGCTTTCGGAATATCAAAGCGAATTCGATTTCCCGGTTTTTAATTATTATTTAAAGCTGGGGTTTAATTTCAAACAAGAAGATTATGACGCGGTTGCGCGTGAATATATCGCGGCGTACAATTCACAGTATCGCAAATGTCTATTGCGTAATGGGATTTTAGATTTTATAAATTTGCTTAAATCGGGAGGAATTTCACAATCGGTTTTGTCGGCATCGCAGTATTCTTCATTATTAAATGCTATTGAGAGTTATGAATTAAGACATTTGTTTGAGAATATTTGCGGGCTTGATGATTATTATGCGCACAGCAAGGTCGATTTAGGCAGAAAATTATTGAAAAATATTAATGCGTGCGGCAATTTGCGGGGTGAAGATGTATTGCTGATTGGAGATACGACGCATGATTATGAGGTTGCGCGTGAGTTGGGAGCCGATTGCTTGCTTCTGCCTGCCGGACATCAATCCATAGAAAGATTGACCGCGACAGGCGCAAAAATATGCAATAATCTAAAAGAGGCGCATAAATTTATAATTTAACTGCATCGCCTTCCCGGCGATGGCTAAACAATTAAACGTTACGGAGTTTCAAAGATCTGCCGATACGGCGTCTTCTTTTGAGGACTTTGCGGCCGCCTGGTGTTCTCATTTTCGCCAAAAAACCGCTTTTACGTTTCTTTTTAATCTTACTGATACGATGATTTTCCATTTTGCCTCCGGGCAATTAAATTTCAAAAAGTTCGGGGTATTATAAGTATTTTATTTGTTTTGACAAGTCTTTTTATCGTTTTTCAATGAAGATAAGGATTGTACTTTTTTTCCTTCAGAATAGTGGAAGCGGGGCCGTGGCCGGGGAGAACGTTGGTATCATCCGGCAGAACTAATAATTTTTTATGAATGTTTTCGATTAGCTGCTGCATGCGGGCTTGTGTATCATAGCCGGGAAAGTCTGTTCTGCCCACTGACTTTGCAAATAAAGTATCGCCGGTGAAAATTATTTTATTTTCACTGTTGTAGAGACAAATTCCTCCCGGAGTGTGGCCGGGGGTATGCAGGACATCGAATTTAAAACCTTCGAAATCAGTTGTGCCTTCTTTTTCGATTACGACATCCGCAGGTGAGATGCTGATATTGCGGCCAACGAGAGCCGAACAATTTTTTACAGCACTGGTGAGCATTTCGGCATCGGCTTTGTGGATGTAGATTTTTATATTCGGATAATCCTTTCGCAGTAATTCAACACCCGCTATGTGGTCGCCGTGGCCGTGTGTGAGAACTAAAGCCAATGGAGTAAGGTTATAATTTTTCAAACATTCAAGGAGCGGACTCGTATCCAGACCTGTATCGATTATCAGACAATTTGCTGAATTTTCTGTCCGAACTATATAGCAGTTGTTCTCGTAATCCCCTAATACTAATTTAATAATCTGCATAACGTAAAAGACCCCTTTAAAAGAGGGGAATATAGCAGAATAATAGAATTTGTCAAATTCATAAACTAGGGTATGATTAGAATCATGCCAAAATAATAAACATTTATTTTTGGGAAAGAATTAAATGGAAAAAAATGTTCGGCAGCATCTGGCACGTGACCTTTTCAAAAGGTATGAAGACAATCCTATTTTGCAGGCTAAAGACTGGCCTTATCCTGTCAACGCGGTTTTTAATCCAGCGGCGATAAAATTGCCCGACGCAACTTTACTTTTGGCGCGTGTGGAAGATTTGCGTGGATTTTCGCATTTGACGGTTTGCAAAAGTAAAGACGGATTGAGTAACTGGCAAATCGATGATAGGCCAACAATGGAGGCAGATCATGGGACACGTGAAGAAAGATGGGGGCTTGAAGATCCGCGAATTATCTGGCTCGATGAGCAGGGACATTTCGCGATCACTTACGTTTCTTATGGTGAGGGCGGGCCGGTGGTGTCGCTTGCGATTACGAAGAATTTTCATACGTTTGCGAGAATGGGGCCGATGCTTCCGCCGGAAGATAAAGACGCTTGTCTTTTTCCGCGAAGATTCAACGGGCGTTTTGCGCTGATTCACAGGCCTATAGTGCGCGGCGAAGCACATATCTGGATAAGTATGTCGCCTGATTTGAAACATTGGGGCGATCACAGAATATTGATGCGAACAAGACACGCATTCTGGGATGGGCAGCGAATCGGGCTTGCGTGTCAGCCGATCGAAATTCCCGAAGGCTGGCTTATTTTTTATCATGGTGTCAGGTCAACGACCGCAGGGCAGATTTATCGAATCGGTGCGGCCTTGCTCGATGCTGAACAGCCGTGGAGAGTTTTGCGGCGAAGTGAAGAATGGATTCTTGGGCCTAGAGCTGATTACGAAAGAATCGGAGATGTTGCGGATGTTGTTTTTGTAACAGGGGCAACTGTTAACGATGAAAAGAATATGCTGTATTTATATTATGGGGCTGCGGATGATAAAATCGCTGTAGCGATGGCAGATATGAATAAAGTTCGGGAATATATAATGATGTGTCCTGAAGTAAAGCACGAAGCGTAACTAATTTTAGTCGTTAGTAGATTGAATTGCTTTTTGAGTATGCGTGAAATCGCCGGGAATCTTCAGTTCAAAAACTTCTTTCTTAACGGGTTTTGAAGTTTCCATTTTATTGAGCTTTATAGTTATTTCTTCGTTGTCGGTTGTTGACGCATTAAAAACGATAGGCAGATTCAATTCAGGATTTATCGTTACATTGATCTGTGTGTAGGTTTTATGGAATCTCGAATTTTCTTTGGGTACGAGTTTGAGAGTATCGCCATTTAAAGTGATGTCGAAGTTTTGAGTCATTTCCTGCGGTTTTGCCAAGCCGATAATAGGGAAATAATCCTGCACCAGCACGAAAGGCTCGATCGTGTTATTGTCTTTTGCGTATTGTTCTGTTACGACAGATTTGCTTTGGTAGTCGATACGCGTAAGTTTTTTGCCGTCGAAAACGTATTCTTCACGATACTTTTGTTCTTTTGCCTGATCCTGTTTTAAAGTTTCAAAATTGATTCTAAGCCAGGCAGAGCTGTCGTCTTTAAAATAGAACAATTTGCCTGTTCGGACAGTTTGGGTGTCGAATAATGTCTGGATATGTGTGTATTCAATTTCGGTAGTGAGAGTTTTCAGATTTGCAGCGGCCTGGTTTAATTTTTCGATTGTTTTGTTGATATCGTTAGTATCTGCCGCGAAGGAAAGGCCTGCAAAAGCGATTGATATAACAGCTATAATGTATTTCATATTTACACCTTTTTTCTACCGTCTATTATATCGATAATTTCTGTCAGACTGTCAATGGTGAAATCTGCGAATGGGGCGAATTGCTCTGATTTTTTAGAGTTTCTCATCCATACTGCCAGAGAGCCTGCGG
>MHYA01000002.1 GCA_001825675.1 Planctomycetes bacterium GWF2_42_9
CCTATGATCATACAGATATGAGTAAAGCTCGTGAATGATTTTAAAATCATCATACTGAGAATGTATGCAACTTAATGTATTAAATGCCCGATCTTCTTCCATTTTCATTGCTCCATAGTGCGGCATCCTTTCCAGCATATCACCTTGTAAAATAAATTAAAAATAGTAGTTGCACTTGTCGCCACTTTGTCCAAAATGTGGAGAGTTATTAAATTCGATAGCTTGGCTATCGAATAGCGATTTTATCTGTTTGTGCTATTTAAGTGTGACGAACCGCTTTCAATATTAATCATTTCTTGGATTAGTGTTTCTACTTCTTGATCAGTTAGCAATTCAATATCTTCCATTTGAAATCTTCCTTCCTGTACTTGTCGAGCCTCTATAGAGGCTACAGACGATTTATAAAAAGTTTGGTTTGGTATGTCAGAACAACCGGTTGAGGTAATATATAGTTTAATTTTTTTATATGCAAGAAAGACAAAGGAAAATAATTTCATGATTTTTATAAATCAATGTTTTTGTGAAAATATCACATAAAAATTTTTTCTAACAGCTTATCTGTTAATCCTTTTGGGTGAGCCATAATCAGTTACTATTGACAATTGGTTGACGACCATATATTATCGCTTGTATGAAAAAATTAACAAAAAATCAAAAAAAAGTGCTTCAATATGTGGAGCGAAACCTCGCTAATAAAGTTTATCCGACTCAAAAGGAAATGGCAGAACATTTCGGAGTGGCCCAGAATGCGATTTACCAACGTTTAAACAGCTTAAGAAAAAAAGGGTATTTGGAGAATTGTAGTCTTCGTAGGGGTACATATCTTTCTGATGAATACATCGCTTCAAAAGAAAAACCCGCCGGTTTCCCAATCGTTGGCAGAGTTGCGGCAGGTTCACCAATTTTAGCTGAACAAAATATCACTGAGTATATGGATGTAAACGGCTTTATTAAAAAAGAACACAAGGATGCATTCATTTTAAAGGTTGTCGGTGACAGCATGGTTGATGACAACATCAATGACGGTGATTACGTTATCGTCAAACCGCAGAGCACAGTTGAAAATGGTCAAATCGGAGTGGTTCTAATTGAAGATGAAGCAACTGTAAAAAGGGTATTTATAAAGCCTGGAAAAATAATATTAAAACCTGCTAACCCAAAATATAAAGAAATGGTTTACAGGCCAGGTGACAAGGATGTTCGCATCGTAGGATTGGTTATTGGCAGTTTTCGAAGAATTTAGTTGTAATTTTTTGATTTTACCTTTTGGTTTTGCACTTTACATGTTTAGCTCTAAACTTCCTCATCAATCCAACACCTAAACTAAACATTACCATCGTCCCCAACTCCGGCGTAAACACCGCATTTAATTCAGCATTAGCAAATTTATCATAATCGATTTGAGTAATTTGCAACCCGCTAACATACATCCATAGACGATATTGATGTGACGGATCAACCTGAAAATCCTGATCCCAATTAATTTCAACTCCATTTGGATATGGTTCAGATAAGTAGTAATGTACTAATACGGTATTGCGGTCAGTCAAATCTGTTAATTCAAAATGCGCTACATGTGCCCACGGACTAATATAACCACTGATATTCAATGTCAGGGAAGTTGTTATTGGTGTAAAGTTATAGTATGATTCAGCAGATGCAGAGATTCCGGGCCCCGTTTCTGCAGCCGCGAATGTGTAAGCGGATACCTGAAAATCACCGGCACTGCTTTCGGAAATACTGTTCCAAAGCTCCGCATTTTCGTTAATCGAAATATCATCTGTATAATCATATGATCGAACTGAATGCGGGGTAGTAATCCAGCCCCACACATGATGTGTTTGAGAGATAATGTTAATACTTGCAGCAAGTGTTGTACCTGAAAATGCAGCAAAAAAACATGCCATTAAAAGAATATAAGTTTTCATTAGTTTCCTTTCGGTTTTCAATTTAGTTCAAATTTTACAGCATCAGCACAAGTGCTGTACTGTGTCCCATTTACTGCTGTTATCGTAACGGTATAATTATTACCCATTGTGAAATGATACGTTCCTTGACTGTTCCACTGACCTGTTTTTTGTTGATCAAGTTGATTAATGTAAACTCTGGTCGTGCCGAAATCATCTGTAATATCGACTGGAATATTATCTGCTCGTGTACCATAGTAAGTCCACCACATTGAAACATCATAGTACCCTGTTTCTGGTGAACTATAGGTCCAAGTGTAAGTAGCGCCATCGCGCGCCCAGAGTGAATTACCATTGGGAGGTAGAAAACCACCTGATGCTCCTGACACACCCCAAGTGCCTGTATATGAAGTTCCAGGATCACCATTATCTATAATGGTTGGCCCTATTATAAGATTTCTTGTTGCCGGTTCCAGCCAACCTGAATTATCTCTTATACTAAATGTAATCAGGTGAGTGCCTTCTGAAAGCGAATTTGTATTGAATGATGCTGTAGTGCCTATAACACCATCAAGGTTAGATTCCCATTTATATTGTAAGATTGTAACATCAACGCCGCTGCCGCTAAAATATACTATTTGTCCCGAATTTGCAATCGGATAAGGTGATATAGAATCTATAAATGTATGCATACGAGTAAATTTTACTGCGTCAGCACAAGTACTGGGAAGAAATGTTGTTGGGTTTTGATCGGGCGCTGTTATTGTTACGCTGTATTCAACTCCTGCATTCAGTGTATATTCGCCAAGATTGTTCCACTGATTAGCGCCTTGCTTTTGATTTATAGTGGATGTTGCAGTTCCTCCGCTATGTTGAATCTCTACTGGTATTTGGTCGCTTCTGTTTTCTGTTACTGTCCACCACATCGATATTTTGTATATCCCTGTTGTTTCAGGCGCATATCTCCATGTATAAGTCGCCCCTTCACTGCCAATTAGCGAACTATCCCCAAAAGGATTCGCGGCACCAGATGGTTGCCACGTCTTCGTTGAGTATGTGCCGATATGACCATTATCAACTATTCCATCAACGATTACCTCATCATACCATGTATTATTCCACATATCCTGAACTAAATTGTCGCAATTGGTTTTTATGAGACAGTAGAAGTTATTACTTGTATCAACATCCCATTCCATCCATCGCTGAATGTAATCAAAAAATGCATCGTGGTTCCAAAGGTCCTTTGCTCCAATGAGCTTCATAGCAATTGCTTCGCCTACCCATGCAGGAGATGTGCAGTCATTTCGATAACGATAGCAGCCATCGACTAATTCATCCGGGTCTTTGCAGGATTTAGTCCCACCACCTGTATCTGTAGTGCAGCTATACGCTGGGTTATAACAATCGCTTCCCCATAGAGCTTTTTCGTTTGGATTGTAAGCCTCATTTGTACTGTAATATGTCTGGCTGTCTTCACTACCGAATAGTACGGTTTTGCCAGTATTTTGCATATCTACGTTGTCAAGCAATAACCCTGCAAAAATAATAGGCCATCTGCGACTGTTATGATGGCCGCCGTCGCCCCACCAACTTGTTCCATTATTGTGAGCATAATAAAAATCAATCCCCGTCTGAATGAAATTCACAAGCAAAGGTTCTAAGTCAGTATAATCATAATCAAGCATTAAAAGGCATGAAGCATCACTTACAGCGCCACCTATTTCACGGCCATAATTCGGCATATTTTTTACAGGATGTATATACCTGCATTGCCAAACGTCTTGATGGTCAACCCAGACATTTTGAAATTCATTTTTTACAAAATTTAGTTTCGTTATATTTGGTTTCGTTGGCAGCGGCAATCTTGGCAGCAATTCTTTTTGCGGTTCCAATTCAGCTTTTGTAAAAAATGGTTTTTGAGTGCCGCTATAAGGAGGTCGGAAAGCATCCGCAGGCGGCAAACTCGGTACTGTCGTCAACACTGCCGCGCTGTATAGATATGCAACACTGGCATCCGATATACAGGTACCGGAAACATCTCTATAGAGACCGGAACATCCTTCGTCAGTAGTTTGATCAATTATAGAGGCCGTGGAAATAAATGATTTACCACTTTCAAGTGTAAGCGGGAAATTCCTTGGAGAATAAGCAGACCCGATAGCTATACTGCTATTAAATGAAGTTGCTCGTCCATCGTACGCCTGATTATCAGCAGCCACAGGATTTATCATTGAGCCGTTTCTAAAACTTGCTCCAGAACCGGTGGACGTAGGACTGACCTCATCTATCACCACCGTCCCGTCACCATATACCCAAAAATCACCATTACAGAATTGTCCAATTCTGTATTCATCATCAAACGTCCATTTAATCCCATTACGATAAACTTCATGGCTGTAATATTCCTTTACCGGCCAATTCTTCATCTCAAACAGTGTTGTCAATTGAGTATCTGTTTCGCCAATCGTAACTATATGAATAACATCCCACTCGCAATGCGTATTTGCCTGCATCTCTTCAATAGAATTAAATGGATTAGTATCGCTGCCGGTTCTTGGCGATTGTGTATTGCTCGCTTTAACCCAATATTCTCTCTGACCAATATAGTGATATCCTATATCCACAGGTACATGTTCCTCGTCATCAATTATTGCACGTTCAGGATCAGTCGTATGCCCCCACATCGGTTCATCATTTTCATCGCCGCTATCGACAAGGGCAGAATCCTGCGGCAAATAAAACCTGTCACCAAAATCCTCCCATTCATTATAAAAATCATACTCATCTATCGCAGTACCATATAAATCATTATCGCCGTATGAAGCCCCATCAATATCATCATCATTCTCAAAGAACGCGTTATAGTTTCCTGTTAAATCTCCACCTTCATAATAAACCCCTGTACTGTTATTAGAAAAAATGCAATTCCTAACATTCAAGTACGTGTCTATTTCCGCATCATTGAATAAGCATACTCCAATCTCGTTCCTATCAAAGTTGCAGTTTACTATTCCAACATCCCCGCCGTATAGCCAGTTGTCAAATGTAAATGCGGCCAAGCCGCAACATTCAAAAATACTGTTTATAATATTTAAATCCGCATTATCAACAAACATACCGGCATACTTAAACAAACAATCATGTATAGGATTTTCAAACTGTATTCCTGACGATTGGTCATTCCAAACACTCAATCTGACGCCAATGAAGTCGGTGAATTCAAATTTTGAATCGTTAGTATTTTGCCCTGCAATTTCTATAGTTGGCCCATCACAAACAAATTGGCAGTTCATTCGTTTTGCCGATGCTAATGGAGTATAAACAAATTTAATTTTTCCGTCTTCTCCGGCAATACCGCTACAGTTAATTTCACTACCCTCATCATATAGAGTCAACCCCCAATGACCACTCTGCTCAATGCCCATTGCAATTACAGTTCCGGGATATATTGTTAAGTCATACCCATCTAGGTCAACACCATACTCATCATAAATACAATAATCCACCCTCGGATGATGATACCCAATGTCAACTGTTCCTGTATCTACATCTGCCGTAGGCTGCCATGTCGTATCTGCTGTCAATGAAGTCGGCGAAACAATCAGACGTCCATCCGTAGCCTTTACATGATGAATCGTCCATTTTCCTGGTTCATAATAATCCGATGTGTTGCCATATCCCTGATTTACTAAAGTACTATCTCCATAAGAATTTAGAAAATATGAACCAAGAATTGTATTTGTTGTATCAAACGGCGAAGCAGTTAAATCTTTATCAGTGCTACTTTCAGTTGCACCTTGAACATTATATGTACATTGCCCAAAAGCATTATTCTGTTCCGTAATCCCATTCTCAGAACCTGCATAAATACCACAGTAGGCTGTATATATTAAATTGTTTTGTATTACCGCTGATAAATTAGCATATAAATAATTGTTTACAGAAATGCCAATAGTATAATCATAAATATTATTTGTAGCAGTTTTAATAGTGTTATTATTGATTAATAAATCAATATCTAAATTCCCTTCACCATAACACCAGTCAGTTACATCAACAGCTATTCCTGCACAATCAATCACATTGTCAATCAAATTATTAATTATACAAATATTATTGATGCTGCCTTCTTCAGGTTGTGCATTTACGTAAATACCAAAAAAACCTGTATTATAAATTATATTATTTTTTATAGTCAGGTCACCTGTTTCAAAAATTTCTGATACTATTCCATTTACGCAGTATGCCATTTTACAAAATTCAATATTGCTATCATAATTTATATAAAGTCCGTTCCAATCGCCAGCAGCGGGATTATGATTGCTTCCAGAAATTAATTCGCCAATAGTATCATCATTTTTAGTTGTAAATACAATATATTCGTAAGGTCTTCCCTGTGCAGTTAATTTACCGGATTCTGCATTTATGGATTTGCTGTTATTAAACTTAATAACTGTACCTGGCTCAATCTTAAGTTCTGCACCGCTTGTCATGGTAATATTATCGACGATATAATATGTAGCGTCAGCATACCATTCTTCACTGTTAAGCGTTCCACTCTTATTTTGATAATCCCATACAACCGGATAATTAGCCTCTTCCAATTCTGAAAACTTCAAACTTTCAATTAAAAATGTGTTTCCGTTTTCTTCCTTAAGCTGCTTATCTGCCTCTGCAAATGATAGCATCTTTCCGTTGGAGTTTTGCAGTATTTTAGATTCTACAAACCTGTGGCTTCCAAATTCAATATTATCTTTACTTTTAGTAGTTATTGGAATCTCTGCCTGCCCTGAGCCTGTCGAATGGATGACTATTTCCGTATATAATTTTATCTCCGCATTCTTTGAATTAAGATCTACCGGCAACACTGGCTTATTTCTGAAAATTACATTTTGATGGAAACCATCCGCCTGTGCCTCTATCTCCAAATCAATTCCATCTCCGAATCCATTTGAATAGATCAATTTGCTTTTATTATCAGGATCAATATGACATACTGCGTCAGTAACGGTTGCCAGTATTATTTCATTCAAGCCTTCGCGGATTTTAATAGAACTGGCTTTTAAATTTACAACTTCTCCATCGATTGTGTATATAAGAGTTGAATTTGCTGCCTGTCCAATCTCAAGAGCATAATTAGCCTTGTCCATTACAAAGCCATTTGCTGTCTGCCTCCATGATGTATCTGTTATTTGCCATTGATTGTTGGAATCTTTATAACAGATGCCGCAGCCTTTTTCGACAACGTTTGATTTTACTGCAACCATATTTGGTTCATTAGTTTCTGGGGCAATTTCCTCCTGCCATTTAGTTATTTGCCAGATGCGTGTATTTTTATCACGTTGGTTTTCTGATTCTGTCCAGACAGGTTTCTTAAGGCTAAAATTTTCAGTGCTTGGCGTTTGAGTATTTTCCGCTTTTGCAAAAGCAAGAAGATATGCTGAATATAATATTAAACTCAAAACGACTAAAGGGACAATAATTTTTACAATGATTCTTCCTGCCCTTAAAATAATCCTTGCCATTTATTTTCTCCTTTTAACAAAAATCCTTGAATCTCTTAAGCTAAAACTAAGTAAAATGATGAAGCATTTTTCTTAATTAACATTTTCAAAAAACAATTAAACAAGCAAAATCCTTGTTTTTTAGAAAAAAAACCTCAATGGTATGATGATGAAGAATAAAGGCCGTGCCCAGGGTCAATAAATACTGACTTTTAAATTTGAAAACATTCCCTAATTGCTGCAAGTCAACATTTATCCCACTCTTACCACCGCATCCATCGCTTTCTGCTGGTCCATCTCGGCGTATACTTCAGTAATAACCGCTGAACGATGACCGAGAATTATTCGAGCAGTTTCCAGTCCAAACTCTTTACGAAGGAACGTAGCGGCGTTGTGGCGAAGCTGGTGGGGATGCCAATGATATTGTTTGTACCATGCTTTCAACGCGGCTTTTTCTTTTTTGGTCAGTCGTTTGCGCCAATCTTTGATTGTTTCGTTGTCTCGCTGCTGTAAATACTTTGGAGCAGGAAACGCTTTTTCAATAGCTCTGTTTATTGCAATGCGGTACGCCGAGATGGTATAAACGTTCCC
>MHYA01000003.1 GCA_001825675.1 Planctomycetes bacterium GWF2_42_9
AGCTCTTAATCTGGTCATCATCTTTGTCATCCTCAACACTTAAGTGTTGATTTTTTTATCGGTCTATCCGACCATCGCAACTCCTTCAATCTTTACCTGTTCTTTTAATCGCTTCATATTCAAATAACATGCCGTGCTCCATTTTGTACCGGCTATATGACGCAATCTTGCTGCCGAAAGCATCAATGCACTATTGCCATCAGGGAAGCTGCTCGTCTGCGGATCTCTTTCATTAATGGTTGCCTATAGTGCAAAAGCAAGTCTTGCGGGTCAGTTTGAAGACCACATCAGTATCATTACAGCCGCAGGCTAACTATCCAAGCGATATATTCACATACGCATAACACCTTTAATGGCATGATGTTAAGTTGAATATATTTAAGAGAATTCCTTAAAAACTCTGAAAGGTTAAGAATTTTTCTTGACAATAAACCATGGTTTAATTATGATAATAGCTATATAGCATTAAGATATAGGTAACATATATAGCAAAAGGCAATATTTTTAGATTGAAATATTGAATAAAATTATCAGGTAGTTCTTTAAGAAGTAAATGATGCCCCTTAACTATGATGTTACTTACTGTTGGTTGTGGTTTTGTGTTGAGAAAAAGATAATTCTTAGTATAGACGCAGCAGCGGCTGCATGTTGCAGCCGCTGTTTATTAAACCTGAGTTTTTAACAAGATCTCTTTTTTAGAAAAAAGGGAAATATACCGGGTGGGAGTGAGAAATGAAGCAGTTTGGGTTTATATTATTTATTTATATTTTTGCAGTAAATATTGTTGCTGGTGCGTCAGTAGATATTGCACCGCCAATATGGAGAGGTGGTTTAAATTCGACGTTTCAGCTTTGGGACTTTGGCGCCAATATTAGAATGCCTGTCCCTGATTTGGTTAATAATTGCTTTGGTGAGCCGTCATTAATCGTTGTTCCAACAAAACCTTGGTTTTCGAGTTGGGGCGGGCATCAAGGCATATGGCATCTATCCGGCGCTATATCAGTAGAGATACCAAATAACTCAGTTGAAAATCTTTATAAATTGATACAAATACAATTTGTTTGGGCAAGTGAAGATGGCTCAAGCACGCCTTGCTTTTCAGTAGAAGCGAATCGGCTTGATGGAACAATGATACCAGAAAACGATATCGTTCTTCTCAGCCAGAGTAATACATTACTTGAGCCAACGAATGTTTCTGAAGCAGGGGAATATTGGTATCATACAACTGCTCTTTTTAAAGTACAGCCAAATCCAGCCATTGAAACTGTTAACATTGGGAGTGCAATAATGGTTGATGCTCTTGTAATCGATACAATTTGCATTCCTGAACCGGCTACAATGATCTTTTTTACGATTGGAGTCTTTGTAACTCTAAAAAAACGAAATATATCTAAAATGATGCAATAAAAAGTGTTTGACAATAAAGAAGAAACGTGTATAATAATTGCTATATAGCATTAAAATATATCAATTATATGTAGCGAGTTAAAAATATGGTACAAAGCATAGTTAATACAAATAAGAAAAAGAAAATAGCTCCTCGATATGAGCAGATTGCGAATGATATTCGGAAAAAAATCAAAGATATCGAACCGGGTGAAATGCTGGCACCAGAAAGAGATTTGGCAGAACACTATTCGGTCAGTTATATGACTATGCGAAAAGCAATCGATGTTCTCGCTAAAGAAGGATTTATAAAGAGATATCAAGGCAGAGGCACAATAGTCAACAACAGACTTAGCGTTGGTGAAATCGCGGTTGTGGTTCGTCCCAAGCTTTTGGATATACATTCTTCGCCGTACTACCAACTTGCAAGCAATTTATTGATTGAAAATATACACGCCACAAATAAAAGCTGGCAAGTAAAACTTCACCTGGGCAAAGCAACAATGCGAGGTGAAGAATTTCCCGAGACATTAGATTTGTTGGCTCCAGAAGTGTTGCACAATTTAAGAGGGGTGTTCACTTTCAATCCTCTTTATGATTTGTCAAAGAAACTTGAGCAGTCTAATGTGCTTGTAATTTCTATGTCACTTGGAGATAAATTTGGAAAATATCAAGTTGGTTTCAATCAGGCGGATGTTTTTAATCTCGGACTAGCTCATTTTGCGGAAAGAGGGTGCAAGTCGATCGGCTTAATAGGCCATAAAAATTATTTGGGCATTGATGGCATTGCTTACGATTCTAAAGTGCATTTTTTAGAACAAGTCCATACTAACAAACTGGAAACTCGTGCAGAGTGGATTCTTTGTCAGGAGGGTGATAGATTTGAGAATAATGGGTATGAGATGTTTATGCGACTTTGGAATCGACCACAGCATCCTGATGCGATTTTGATAACGGATGACGTTTTGTGCCGTGGTGTGTTACGTGCTATCCTGCAACTAGGAATCAAATTGCCCGATGATCTGTGTTTAACGACCTATGCAAATAAAGGGGTTGAAATTGCATATCATCGAGATTTAACAAGGGTGGAATACGATGTTCCAAGACAAGCCGCAGTAGCCTGTGAGATGATGTTTAGTTTAATTGAAGGTAAACCAATAACATCACAGGATTCGATTATTGTTTTGCCAGGTAAACTGGTTGTTGGCCAGACGACATAAAAGCTCTTTGAAAAAAGAAAAGTTATCTTGAACTCATGTCAGACTAATTTTCCGTTTGAAAAGAATATCCATGAGTTTTTAGACAGGTATTATATAAAAAGTAAACCGGCAACACATTTGCGACATGAAGCCGGTTTACAATAAACGAATTTAGTAAAAGTTTTTGAACCTTCACCAAACACGCATATGCATATTAGCTTTACACATCATGATATGCAACTCAAAAATTTGGTGCAGGAGAAAGGAAGGTGGCTGCATCACAAAAAGGATATTTCGGCCGCTGGAATCAGCGAGAATTATCGTGTTAGTTCAATGTAAGTATTAATGTAATATTGAATGTAAAAACTTTTTGAATTTTGGAGGATTATTTATGATGACGAAGAAGCTTTTAGTTGCGTTAGTTGTAATGGCTCTGGTTGGCTTGGCAAATGCCGAGACAGTAATGCTTATAACAAATGGAGCGCCGGCTGGCGTTGTTGATACTGTTGGGACTACATATCCAACAGGATTGCCTGGCGATATAATTCCGGCAGGAATGGAAGGTGTCTATAACGCAAGTACTTACCGGATAGAAGACGCTACAGCTCCGATGCAGGATGGCAGCGGTGTACAATATCAAATTCATCCAGGAGCATCTTGGCCGAATGCACAAGGCGTGGAGTGGACCGGCGGACCAATACTTACCGGCAGCTATACTATAGAAATGTTGATCAATCCTGATTATACGCATGGTCAAGCCCAGACTGGTGAATGGGGCATATCATTCGGTACAACATGGCGTTCTGTCTTGATGAGTACAGAAGAAGGATGGGAAACTGGCGAGATGGTTATGTGGATTGACCAGACTACAGGTAAGGTTACATTCCAGCCGCAGTCAGGTTCAACCTTTGGCGATATTACCTCTTCCATAGCTCTCCAGGAAGGCGATACGAAATTAGGAGGACCATGGTACCATTTAGCAGTAGTAGTTGACCGAGCATTGGGTACAACCGAAATGTTCATAAATGGCAACTCTGCAGGTACCGGCATAATCCCGAATAACCCTGATGATGTTGACATTAAACTCTCTTTGGAAGCTATTTGCGTTGGCGGTCCATTAAACCAATATCCGCAGTGCAACTTTCAGGGCATGATGGATGCATTTGCAATCAGTGATGTAGCGTTAGCTCCAGCAAACTTTGTATTACCAATAGTACCAGAACCAGCGACCATTACTTTGTTAACAGTTGGTCTAGGAATGATCATTAGAAGAAAAAGAAGCTAATCTTCATAAACTTCCTAAGTGGCTGGAAATATTCAGCCACTTAGGGATTTCTAATAAAGTTATTAAATAATAAAATGCAGTTAGGAACTGTGAGGGATAAATATGAAAATGCATTTCAAATATGTTCTAATAGTTTTTGTTTTTGCAGGAGGATTTTTAGCTGCCGATGTGCAAGCACAAACTCTCTATTTTCTGAATTTTAATCATGGTGCGCAATCGCCTGCTCCCGACCCTTACACTGCCGGAACTGGTGAGACTATCCCAGCAGGTATTTCTGGCCACCGCTTAAGCACAGATAGTAACTTAATAGATGCTACTTTAGGTGCAGGCGAAGGAGGACAATCTCTGTCTCAGAAGTCAGGAAGCATCAATCTGCGGGAAGGCTATGAAAGACAAGGTTATATTTTCGACTTTACCGAACCCGTAGCTGATATGAATATGGCGATAAGTGAATATACAATAGAAATGTTGATAAAGCCTGACCTTAGCGGACCGTCAAATCTTAAAACTGAGCATGCCACACTTTTAAACAGCAGAGATTGCAATAGTGCTCTAGCTACGAAAGGCACTGTGGTTTTAGAGATGGACCAAAATGATATTGATGCAGGACGGATACATTATTATCCAAATATTTTTGATAGAACTGCTGGAAGTTTGCATTCAAGGGAACGGCTCAAATCTGATCAATGGTACCATATTGCGGTGGTTCTGAGGTCGAACTTGTCTGGTGGACCGCAAAGAGCAGAATTGTGGATTAACGGCCAACTTGATACTACAAGCGCAGATTGCGGCGGATGTACTCAAAATTGTGGTAGCATATGTACACAATCATACCCGGAAACTTGGGAAACTCAGGGTATATTTACATTAAAATCCCATTTTAGTATCGGCAGTCCCTTCCAGGATATTTATGATCCTTACTCATTGAAATCACCGGATATTAATGATGTAAATGGCCAAAACTGGAAAGGCGAAATCGACTCTGTTGCGATCACTGATGATGCTTTATATCCTAATGGGTTTCTTCTTCCCACACCTCCTTGTTATACTTGGTCAAATGGCGATCTCAATTACGATTGTGTAGTAGATACTACGGACTTTGCAGGTGTTGTTAACGATTGGTTAAGATGTACAAACGCAGGACAAACAGGCTGCTCAACATGGCCTGATCCTAATCACGTAATTCCGCATGGTACAGTCGTTATTGATGGCGATATATCTGAATGGGCAGGAGCAACATGGATTCCAATCGATAAGCCCGGACCTCGCCGTCCCAGTGATCATCAAAATGGAACTATCAGTCAAGGCGCCCCGTCGGATGTAAGTTCAGCAGTAATGGCGCTTCGCTGGGAAGGGAATGTAGTTTATGCGGCTGTGGTTGTAGTGGACAATATATGGGTATTCAGAGATAGTTATACTATTCCGACTTGCGGTGATATGCTTGAAGTTTATAGTCAGGGCAGCGCTCTTGGAGGCTGGTATTATGCTGAAGGTCCCAGTTCTATATCATATCAATGCAGCTTTGCACAGCATTATGTTATGGGGCCAAATACGGTCGGCGGCTCATGGGCGGGTTTCCACATGCAAGATCAAAGCAAATACTGGTTATATAAGGAAGGCGACCCTGAATTTGATGAGACCGGCTTCCAGTACAAAATTACAACAAATGCTGCTGAACATAAAATTATTTACGAAGTTGCAGTTAAACAGTTTGATCGTTATGGCGGAATTAATGGCGAACCAAATCAAGTATCCGTGCTCTATCCGGGTAAAGTAATAGGTTTCGATGTTAGTGTCGGCTCCCGCACTACAACCGGAACATTAGCGAGTAATTATAAAGCACTGGTAGAGGCTCTAAATCCTAACTCTTGGGGATACTCTGATTACTATTCTGCCGATCTGTTCCAAAAATGGAGACTTGGTGGAACAGATTGCGGACAGGGTTACCATCTACCAGAAGATATTTCAGGGCCTGGCGGTTTACCAGATTGCGTTGTCAATATGTATGATTTTAGTAAATTCGCGTCTGATTGGTTAAAGACAGTCAATTATTAACACTTTCGTTATTAAAAACTCAGCTCTGGTTTCTTTTGAGTAAAGGGAAACCAGGGCTGAAAAACCTTTTTTTGATGGTGGTGACATATGTTGAAATTACGGAAAAATAGAAACGGTTTTACCTTAGTAGAATTGCTCGTCGTTATCTCGATAATAGCATTATTATTAAGCGTCCTTATGCCTGCATTAAGCAAAGCGAGAGATTCTGCTTACAAAGTGTCTTGTCTTTCTAACGTTAAGCAAATGGGCTACGGTGTAGGTGTATTTGCCAATAATTGTGATGGTGTGGTACCTACTTTCGCAGGTACGCCAACAACATGGCTCGGATATAATGAAGATGACGAAAATTTTGATACTTCTGATCAATTATGGTACTCATGGATAGGATTGCTCCAGCCTTATATTACCGGAAAGCCTTTGGATATAAAGAAAGGATACGACTCTAAATTATGGATATGTGCATCAGATAAGGTTTCACCGGTAGAATCGGAAACGGTGTACAATCGTGTTGTAAGTCGTAATTGTATATCTTATGGCATAACTGCCTCGCTATATACTGCACCGACTTATCCTGCTGGTGATAATACTGGAAATGGAACATGGAAAGATGGTACGCGATTATATGATGTAAAACAACCTGCCATGAGGATGTATCTTTCAGAGCATGGGAAAAAGTTTCCTGCGCCTCCAAATGGAAACAATGCAGAGATATGGCGGACGCCATGTGTTAGTTGGGGATATCCAACTTATGAAAAGTATATATCAACAAACAGACTATTTGGTGCTCCTGGAATTTATCATGGCGGTAAAAACCCCGTCTCCAGTACGCTTTTTGCGGATTTCCATGCTAAAGCTATCGCTTTTGATCAGATAGCTGATCCTAAACATTCAAATCCATGTAATCCTGCAGGAATCGATTTGTGGTATTATAATAAATGGTCGTTAGTGTCACGGATTCCAGGCCTTTCGTTAGATAAGGATCCAACAGGCCGTTATCCATAAGAAATAACTAAGCTACAAAAGCAGCAATAGAACGATGAGACGATATCTTCGGGTTCCTGCGAATTATTCTAAAATGAAATTGATTATGGAAGCAGCATGGCGATTATGGGTGGCAGGAATAACCTTACAATCGTTGATTGTAGGTTGTCTACTACTATGGCCAACCCTTAAAATAATTCGATTAAAATATTCTGCAGATGGCCTATTCTTGGGTGATGTTATTACGCCAGGTAGGAGGAGCGTTTTCAAGGGGGATAAAAGACAGGAAACCATAAATACAATTCTTTATGGCAATTCATCGGTATCCCTTTCAAACAACAGTAGTATAAAATTGGCAGCCGGTGATAGAATCTTTCTTCGTTCCAGAACTTGATTCAATTACTTTTAGATGAGGCTCACTATGAATGAGATGAAACTTATAATTTATGGAATTTATTCGCAGCTAATATTATCTACCTGCGTTTTTGGGGTGATTAATGTAAAAGATTATTCCGCCAAGGGAGATGGCATTACTGATGATACAAATGCCATTCAAGCTGCTTTTGATGCTCAACGCGAAGGGACGAAGAGCACGGTTTATTTTCCTGCCGGGAATTATTTAGTGAGCGATACGTTGAAAATGTATATGCCGGATGTGAGCGGCGAATCATTTCTTAATACAAAAATTATTCAGCAGCAAAAAGATAAAGATATTTTTAATGGTGAATATGCATGGCGGGGACAAATAAGAAATTTGACATTTATTGGCGGCGCAAAGCAGTTGAATCTGCGAAATATCCGTACTGACCAGGGAATGATGTGTGTTGAGCAGTGCAGTTTTACAGATTCTTCAGATTTTGCGATTTATATGGCGCCGCAAAGCAATCCAATGCATTTTATAATCAGGGAATGCCATTTCGGCAACTGTGCACAAGTATTATATACTGTTTGTGACTGGACGACATTCAGCGATTGCTGGATTACAACAGCGCGTATGGAAAACAAAGCCGCCATTGAGGCTCGCGGGGATAAACTTCTTTGCGAAAATATTATCGGAGTTCCGATAGTTACCGGGAAAAATGACCGATGGATAGATTTTTACGGAAGTGAAGGCGGGAATCTGCTTACTTGTAAAAACTTTCGATTTGGAGGCGAGTTTGGAGGTACTACACCAGTATATAATTTCACAAAATTGGATAAAAACATGGCCGGCGGTGGTATTGTATTGGAAGATTGCCGCATCAGTGCCGGAGGAGGTGTAAAAAAGTGTGCCATTTATTGCGAAGAGATACCGAACATGATTGTGATACAGAATTGTGTTCTTCATGTTCCGGCTTTAATTTTATCTCCCAAGATCAATTTATCTGAATATTTTAAAAATATTCCCGAAGGTTTATTATATTATGATTTACTTGGAAACGTTTCTTTGAGCCGTAATAATGCTCAAGCCATTTCCTTAATGGATGCCGCTAAAAGCAGAGATACTTCACCTGAAGCAATAGCGGGACAGTTAGACAGCCAACAAACACAAATCGCACTTAAAAAAATAATTACAAAGATTGAACAACTTGAAGACCAATTACCTGCTGATACGCAGTTCAATGGTCACAAGATGAAAACAGATAAGTTTGAATATATCGATATAAATTTGAATACTCATATATGGGATATGAATGTTTTGATGTCTCCTACCGTTCATTCAAACAATGAATATATGGAAATGGCACAGCTTGGAGATGATATAGTCTTTATGCGTCGTGCACCTGGATTGTGGCCAAGTGTTATTGTACGTGATGTGGAAGTTGATGTTGAAAAAACTCCTTTTATTAGTTGGAGACAAAAAGATCCCGGCAATAATCCCTTACCAAATGAATATAAACTCAGGAATGAGACAAATAAGTTAGACCCTAATATTATTATGCCGAGCGGTTATGCAATAAGAGTATTCAATCATCAAAGCCAAGAATCAGTATTACTGCATGAGATTCATACTCCTCCGTGGTATGACTATCGTGCTTATGATTTACGTAAAGCATTAAGTATCAACAAGGGTAAAGTGTTAATTGATATCATTTATTATCCTCTTGGTGTCTACATTACAGGCCGTCCCGGAAGCGGTCATGCAATACCTCCGGAATATCAAATCATTGATTTTATCAGACTCGAAAGTGAGTGAAAAGATAATGTATGTGAAAAGTGCAAAAACTACTATGTTAAATTATAATGAAGTTCACAACGGCACAGGTGATAAGCTTTTATTTAATCCTAATTCGGTTAATTATATTCTTCGGTACTATTTTCCATATTGGTCGGCAGAAAAGAAAATAAAAGAGGTAATAGAATTTTGCGAAACAACAGGTACTAAATATGTGATGTTTGTATGTGGATACCAGCACATGGGCTGGAATATGATACCTTTGGACGTGGCGCGACTTGAGACCGAAAAATTTATCTATGCACGTAAAGAACTTGAAAAGCATGACATAAAACTTGGACTCGATATGGGGGTGACTTACGGGCATCATCAGAACCGCTGGGACCATAGAGATAAATTTCCAGACATCAAATATTGGAAGACAGATATTAAAGGCCATGCTGATTACAGCAGTCCGTGTCCGGAAGACATTAATCTTAAAAAACATGTTAAACAAGTCTATCAGATTTACGCTCATTGTGAGCCTGAATACATATATATTAATGATGATTTGCGTTTTGATGTGTCAGATAATATGTGGGGATGTTTTTGTACTAAACACATTACCTTATTTTCGGAGCTTACCGGTAGGCAGTGGAATTGCGAAGAATTAAAAAATGCTCTTTACGGAGACCATAATATTCGCAAGCAATGGATACAAATGCTTGGAAAATGCGTTGTAGAATATGCTCGTGATTTAACAGTTGCGATTCATGGAATTAATCCAAAGATTAGAATGGGTATGATGGTTCCAACTGTTCACCTTTTGCCGATATTTGGCCATCATTTAACAAATGTCCTGGATGCTCTTGATGGAAATGTAAAGCCTATAGTTAGACCTTGCATAGGTCCGTATCAAGATAGTAATCGACGTGAGATTGCAGGTGGTATTATCTATATGGAATTGGTCAAGCATTTTCTTACCAATAAAAATGTGGAATATACTCCTGAAATTGAAACTGCACCGTTTACCAGATTGTCCAAAAGTATGACTGTGGTTAGATTTCACATAGCTCAAGCGATTTTGAATGGTATGACGAATCCTGCAATTGCTCCAGCCAGCTATGTAGGTGATCCGGTAGATATAGAACCTGAATATATTAAAAATCTTCCTGTAGATAAGTTGTTCTACGATAGTCTCTGCAAGATGGGATTTAGCACTCCGGGAAACAAAAAAGGTATTCAATTGGTATATGATTTTAATTCAGCTAAAGAGTCAAAGGCAAAAATAAAATCGCCTCATGACCTTGCATGGTCATCGTTTGTAACTGCAAAAATTCTTGGAAGTCTTGGTATTTGCTATACGCTTGATGAATCGCCTGTAAAATTAATAACGGGTAAATTATTCAGTGCCATTTCTAAGAAAAGGATTGAAGATATTCTAAAAAAGGGAGTAATTTTAGATGCTGAGGCCGCAGAGGCACTAATCGATTTAGGGTATAGTTCTGATATCGGCATAAATATTGGGAAAGAGCCTGAATATTGGATGGCGGAAGAGTGTGTCGACGCAGAGTTCAACGGCATATATAAAGATACATACATACCGCTCAAAGCAATAAAAGATTCAATTTATAAGTTGCTGCCATTCGAAAATGCAAAAGTTATTTCTCAAATTGTTGATGCCGACCGCCAGCGGGTATGTTCTGGTATTGTTTTGTATCAGAATTCCCGTGGAGGCAGAATTGCTATTTTACCATATTCAATATCTGCTGATGATGGCGATAATCGCCATTTATTGTGCTATCAGCGAAGATATATGTTTAGAAAAATAATTGAATGGATGAATGCAGATGTTCTGCCTGTCTTTGTAGAAGAGCCTACGGATTTTCTTGTTCAGTGCTGGGATAACGGCCAAGTGCTGACTGTGTGTCTCACTAACCTTTCCTATGATTCATTTTCTGAAGTAAAGGTCATATTTACTCATAAAGAAAAACTACACTTTGATGAGGCAGTTTATGTATCTGATAATGGCACATTGAATAAATTGCAAATTTCCCTTATTCAATCAAACGAAGGGGATGGTCATATTTGTAAAATAAAACATGAGTTTAGTGCTTTCAGGCCTCTGATAATGCGCATACCATATGTGTAGATGGAACTATTAAATTACATATAGAAAGAAATTAAATGAATTTTGATTGGATTGACTGGTCTATAGTTGCGGGTTTTCTGCTTTTTATAATAGTTATAGCGAATTATACCAAGCAATATACAAAAACCGCCAGCGGCTTTATTGCAGCAAATCGGTGTGCGGGAAGATATTTGCTGACTATTTCTGAGGGCATAGCGTCTGTGGGAGCATTTGGTCTTATCGCTTGTTTTCAGGAAACTTATCAGGCGGGCTTTACACACATCTGGTGGAAAAATATTGGAGTTCCTATTGGACTGGCTATTGCCTTATCCGGGTGGGTGATTTATCGGTTTCGACAAACACGTGCCCTGACATTAGCAGAGTTTATGGAACGAAGATACAGCAAGCGTTTTCGGATTTTTATGGGGCTTCTAATATTTAGTTCAGGGGTGCTTAATTTTGGGATTTTTCCTGCCGTCAGCAGTCATTTTTTTATCCATTTCTGCGGGTTACCTGAAACAACTTCAATCATGAATTTCTATATTCCAACCTATCCTTTGGTAATGGCGGGATTATTGCTTATATCTCTTTATTTTATATTTATCGGCGGCCAAATAGCAGTAATGATAACAGATTTTGTGCAGGCTTTTTTCTGCTATATTGTATTTATAATTATAATTTCTTATATTTTTGTCTCGCTGGGATGGAAGCCTATTTCTGAAGTTTTAAGTATGCCGGAAAATGTTCATATGGTTAACCCTCATCAAGGCAAAAACATTCCAGATTTCAATGTTTGGTATTATATAATGCTAACGGTGTTAAGTTTATATCAGACCAGGGCATGGCAGGGTACGCAGGGTTTTAATAGTGCTCCATTAACCCCGCATGAAGCAAAGATGGGAGGCATAATAGGAGCGATAAGGGGTTTGAGCCTATCTTTGCTTGTGCTTATTCTGCCAATCGCAACATATACGATATTGAAGCATCCTGATTTTGGTTTTATTGCTGATAAGGCCAATAACGTTCTAAACAGCGTACCGGATAAGGAAGTTAGAGGGCAAATAGTTGTACCGGTTGTTATGAGTTATTTTTTGCCGAAAGGTTTGTTGGGTTGTTTTGCGACAGTGTTTTTGGCAGCGGTTATAGGTAATCAAGGAACCTATCTGCATTCGTGGGGAAGTATTTTTGTGCAGGATGTAGTTATGCCGTTACGCAAGAAACCTTTCACTAATAAACAACACATGCTTTTTCTGAGACTGGCGATTGTCGGAGTTTGTGTTTTTGTTTTCTTTTTTAGTCTCCTGTGGCATCAGACAGAAGCAATTTTGTTATGGGTACAGATAACCGGAGCGATTTACCTCGGAGGTGCAGGCGCGGTTATAGTCGGCGGACTGTACACAAAAAAAGGTACAACGGCGGCTGCTTATGCTTCTATGATTACCGGCTCTGTTCTTGCTTTATCCGGAATAATTATAAAACAAATTTATCCTGATTTCTTTTTAAATAGTATGCAAATGAGTTTTATAGCGGCAGCAGTTGCTTGTTTGGTATATGCACTGGTTTCTTTTTTAGCACCTCAAAAAAAGGAATCTGATATTGATAAGCTGCTTCACAGGGGTGAACACGCGGTGGCGGCTGATGTTGTGGCTGGGAATACTAAATCAGGCGCTATATGGGGTAAGTTAGGTTTAGACAAAGAATTCAATAAAAGGGATAAATTCATATTCTTTTTTGTTCTTAGTTTTACCTCTTTCTGGTTTATTGTGCTTGTGGCGGAAACGATTATTAATTTATTCTATAACTTTAAAACCATAGCCTGGATTAGATATTGGCAGTTCTATGTCATATTAATGTTTGTTTCTAGTATCGTTATTACAATTTGGCTTGGTATTGGGGGCATGATGGATATCAAGAAACTGTTTGAGCGTTTAAGACAAATTAAACATGACGAACAGGACGATGGGTGGGTAGCTCCAGAAGCTGTTTCGGATACTTCTGTGGAAATTTGCGAAAAAGAAAAGGTTTAAAATAAACATAGTAAAGGTTGAAATGGCTATGAAAAAAAATAATAAAATCAATGAAATTAGGATCGCTTGCATAGGTGCCGGATGTTCTGGTGTTGGTCAGATGATGTTGCTCGAAAGGTTTCTTCCTGGCTGTTGTGTGGCTTTCTGTGATTTAAATCGAAATTATTTTGATGCAGCTATGGAAGAATATTTTGGCCAAGGTAGTACGGCGATGGCAGGTGATTTTAAAAGTGATGCACAAAACCTTCGTTCAGATTTTCGTAATCTTCAATTTTACACAGATGTAGATGAGATGTTCAAGAAAGAAAACATTAATACCGCAATCATCGCAACTTTTTGCAGTTTACATGCAGATATGGTTGAAAAATGTGTGAAACATGGTGTTAATATTTTGCTTGAAAAGCCAATAGCTATTACCGAAGGAGATGTTGAAAAGGTGTGGCGGCTGCTAAAGAACTATCCAAAAGTTACCACGGTAAATTTTACGATGCGAGGCGCTCCAGTTTCTGTAGCTGCCAAAGAGCATGTGCGGAATGGGCATATAGGAAAAATTGTATCTGTTCAGTATTCCAATAATGTTCATTATGGCGATTACTATTTTCGCAGATGGATGAGAATAAAAGAAAATATAGGGAACCTTTTTCTACAAAAAGCAACACATGACCTCGATATCATAAATAGCATAATTGGTTTAAAGCCTGTAAAAATAGCGGCCTTTGGTTCTCGTCTGGTGTATGGGGGTGATATGCCCAACGACTTGACCTGTGATATATGTGATAAAAAAATGATATGTCCGATGAGCGTGCACAAGCGGTTTCTCGACGCAGCCAGGCCTTTAACAGCAAAGCATGAACGTAAATGCGTTTATGCAAAAGAAATAGATATTGATGATAATCAGGTGATGATAATTCAGTATGAGGGCGGTGTTACAGCTACATATTCACAATCATTTAATGCGCCGCCGCAGGGAGGCGGTAGAGGCGGGACTTTCATCGGCACAGATGGAATCATGGAATTAAAGTATTATGGTGACTACGAGGAAAATTCAAAGAATGAGATAACAAAAGGCAGCAGCCAGCTTAATATAACTAAATTTAATGCTAAACCTTCTTCCAGAATTCATGAAGTGTATGATTGGGCAGGGCATGGTCATTTTGATGGTAATGAATATGGCATGCTCGGGAAGATAGATTTGCTCAAAGGTGGAAGCAGCGATGTGGCCGGAACCGTAGAAGAAGGTTATATCAGTGCCAAAATGTGTTTAGCTGCTCAAAAATCAATAGAAACAGGGAGTGTGGTCAGCCTGAATTTAAATATGTAAATATAATGAATTCCAAATAGAAAATGATTTATGGACATGAATATCCATTCCCAAATGAATAATCAAACGGAAGTAGTAGCAATATATTTCCCAAGCTGGCATACCAATGACCACTATCAGGCATGGTATGGACAGGGATTTACAGAATGGGATCTGATAAAAACAACTAAGCCGTTATATCCCGGACATCATCAGCCGAAAATTCCGACATGGGGTTATTTTGACGAGAGCGATCCTGCGTGGTCTGCCAAAGAGATTGATATTGCTGTTGAACATGGCGTTACAACATTTCTTTTCGATTGGTATTGGTACAGTGGCGTGAAAATTATGGAAGAGGCTTTAGAGAATGGTTTCTTGAAAGCATCTAATCGACATAAAATGAAATTTGCATTGATGTGGGCAAATCACAATTGGGGTTCATGGCCCGCGATTACAGGCATTCCCGGAATGAACTCGGCGGTTAATCAAAGTGCATCGCTTTGGCTGCCTATTCGGCATAGCTTGGAAGATCTTGACCGAGTTGTGGATTATTGCTGTGAGCATTATTTCGATGAACCGAACTATTGGAAGATTAAGGGCAAACCATATTTTGCAATCTTTGATATTGCCGAATTTTCGAAACAACTTGGCCGCGATAAAGAATTCCGAATTGGTTTGGAACGAATGAACAAACGGGCTCAAAAGAATGGTTTGCCGGGTATTTTCTTTAGCGCTAACATCGGTTGTTGCAATGATAATATTTATTGTTGCGGTTGGGGCAGAGTGCCTGATGCTGAAGTGATAGGTTTTGAAAGTGTTTTTGCATATAATATTGTGCGCACAACTGAATACGACTCACTTCCAGATTCCAGACCGAGTGTGAAATATGATGAGGTAATTAAGTCGCATCAATATTGCTGGGAACAAATTGAAAAAGGTGGCCTGCCGCATCATCCTGTTGTAACTGTAGGCTGTGATGTTTCTCCTCGCTGGCATCGAGGTGTTTCATTGCCTATGGATTTTCGTAAATTAGCGTATGAGCCAATTATAGAAGGTAATACTCCAGAAAAGTTTGGACAATTATGTAGTTTGGCTTTCAAACAGGTGAGAAAAAACAAGTTAGAACCAAAAGCTATTTTCATTAATGCATGGAACGAATGGTCGGAAGGTATGTATTTGCTGCCTGAAAAGAAATATGGAAATGGTTATCTTGAAGCTATTAGAACTGCTATGGCAGAAGAACTATAAAACTTAATTTGATAGGAAAAAAGATTAAATGAGTATGAACAACCGAACAAGAATTAAGGCTATTTTAAATTACAAAGATTACGATCGTATGCCGGTTGTGCATTTTGGGTTCTGGTCTGATACTCTTGATAAATGGTGCGAGCAAGGTCATCTTTCATTGGAAGAATCAGGCAAGAATTGGGGAGATGCAAAACCCATAGATAAAACCATAGGTGATAAGCTCGGTTTTGATTTTAATTGGTATAATACTTTTAGTCCGGATATAAGCATAAGACCAGTGTTTAAAAGAGAAGTATTGCAAGTTCATGAAGACGGCAGTCGCGAAGTAAGAAATTATTGTGGAAATATAGAACTCGAAAAAGATGGAGCAGGTTCTATTCCTGCGGAAATTGATCATTTGCTAAAGAATCGTCAATCGTGGGAAGAATACTTCTTACCAAAACTTAAATTCACTGAAGATAGAATATATAAAAGTCTTGTCAATACCAGCCAGAGAATGCTTCCGTTACTTGATGGCGGGCTGGAGTACTTAAAAAACGAACAAAGAAGTGAACACGTTGGTTTATATTGCGGCAGCCTGTTTGGTAACATAAGAAACTGGCTCGGTGTAGAAGGTTTAAGTTATTTATATATTGATGACGAAAAGCTCTTTGATGAAATTATAGATACAGTAGGCGAACTTAGCTTCAAGTGTGTCGAAACCGTTTTGTCAACTGGAGCTAAATTTGACTTTGGCCATTTCTGGGAAGACATTTGTTTTAAAAATGGTCCACTGGTAAATCCATCAGTATTTGAAAGTAAAGTCGGCCCGCATTATAAACGCATTACAGTGCTCTTGAACCAAAATGGAATAGATATCGTCAGCCTGGATTGTGACGGGCTAATCGACGCCTTAATTCCGACTTGGCTTAATAATGGTGTTAATACTATGTTTCCCATAGAAGTTGGGACATGGAATGCCAGCATACAGCCCTGGAGGGAAAAATACGGTCGGCAATTACGAGGAGTTGGTGGTATGAATAAGACTGCCTTCGCCAGAGATTACGCTGCAATAGATGCAGAAATAGAGCGTCTTAAACCTCTCGTTGAATTAGGAGGCTATATACCTTGCCCTGACCATCGCATACCCCCTGATGCAAAATGGGAAAACGTACAATACTATTGTGAAAAATTTAGAAGAGCATTTAGTCAAAGTTAATTTAAAAGTTTTGAGAAAGGATATAATGGATAATCGTATAAAGATTTCAAATTCTGAATATCTTCAAAGAATACTCAGGTGCGCAGTCTTGGCGGGTAAGAACGATATAGACGTTGTAATCGCAAATTCCAATGAAGCAGATTTCGCAAATGTCAGATATTTTTCAGGCTTTTGGCCGTTATTTGAAGTTGGTGGCGTAGCGATAGCTGCAAATGGCAAAGCTGCATTGATGGTAGGTCCTGAATCGCAGGAATTCGCCGAAAGCTGGTCGCCCATAAAAAACATACATAGAATGAGGGAATACCGTGAATCAGCAGACCCGCAATTTCCAGGCGGCGGATTTAATACTTTTGCAGATGTATTCGAATCAATAGGTGTTAAAAATCCTAAAAAGATTGGTATTGCAGGCTGGCTTGTAACAAGTGTTGATTTATATCAATCTATACAAAAAGCATTTCCATCGGCTGAAATAGTTAAGGCAGATAATATTGTAACAGAACTCAGACAAATTAAATCTGAAGCCGAAATTGCTTGCCTTAAAGAAGCGTTTCGTATTTCCGAAATTGCAGTTGACGCTGTTTTAGGTAAAATCAAGCTTGGTATGACCGAACTTCAGGCTGTGGGCATTGCACAGCAGGCCATTTATGAAAATGGGGGGGAATATGAAGCTCATGCACTTTATCTTTTTGGTGGTAACAATACGAATAATGCTATTTCACGGCCGAGATATAACATTATCGAAAAAGGCAAAATAATCCAGCTTAATTTAGGTGCAAGATATTGTGGTTATTCACCTTCAATTGGAATTCCGTTTTGCATTGGAAAAATGAATGTAAGACAGAAAGAGCTTGTTCAATTTGGACTTGATGCTCATTTTAAAACCAGAGAATGGTTGAGAGCGGGAATTGTAGCAGGTGAAGTTGCGAAAAAATTTGAAGTGTATTTTAAAGAAAAAGGATATGCGGCTAATTATCTTTATGGTCCATGTCACGGCCTGGGGATGCTTGAAGTTGAAAAGCCATGGATAGAGACTACTTCAGAGTATAAACTGCAAGAGAATATGACATTCCAGGTGGATACTTTTGTTCGAGACAAAGAATTTGGATTGAGATGGGAGACTGGTGCTGTGATAAAGAAAAACGGCATCGAACTTCTTTCAGATAAAATTAAAGGCATAGTTGAGCTTTAGAGGAGCATATAAATGAATACAGGTAAAAGAGTTTGGGTTTTTCCTGATGGTGATTTGCCGCAGGCGGGTGATAAAGAGCCATTTGGACATGAATCGCTTGTTATTCTTAATATGAATGGTCAAGATACGAATGTAGAATTTGATATTTACTTTGATAAAGCTGAACCTGTGAAAAGTATTAAATCCATCATAAAAGTTGAAAGAGTTAAATGTTTCAGACTCGATAAACCGATAGGTGAAAATAATTATCAAATACCTTTTGGTCAATATGCGTTGGTTGTTCGCAGCCAATTACCGGTTATTGCGCAAATAGGCAGAATGGATGTTACGCAACCTAATTTGGCATACTATACAACTATGGGTTATGCCCTTGAATAAATTGTAAATGGTGAGTTATGCGATATGAAATAATGTTTCCAGACCAGTTGCGGCAGGCGATAGATAAAAATATACCAGCGGTAATGGCAATAGGAGTGATAGAATATCATAGTGAACATTGCTGTATTGGCGTTGATACACTTGTTGTTACGAGAGCTTTGGATGTTCTCGAAAAAGAAATGGAAATAGTTATTCTGCCACCTTTTGTTTATGGCACTGCAAGTTATGCAGTATCATCACCAGAGAGAAAAGGAACAATCAGTGTTAATTCGCATACGGTGTACCTATTTGCCAAAGACCTCTTTTTAAATTTGCTTAGGGTAGGTTTAAGAAATATCCATCTGTTCATACACCATCAAAGTGAGAGTTTCACGGCAGGCATGCCCACCGACCTTGCCTTAAAACTAGCGTCAAAAGAGTCTATATTTGAATTTTTGGAAAAACAGCGTGGCGAAGGCTGGTGGGGCAGCGAAAAGATGCGGGATTATTATAAACAGCATGAGAAAGGCTCTGATCCTTTTAGCTGGATACAGATCCATCCGTTTATGGATGAGCAGACACAGAAACAATTTCCAATAGATCACGCAGGCAAGCAGGAAACTTCTTTAATGATGGCGTTTTGTCCTGAAGGTTTGGATATGAAACGCCACACTAAAGAACACTGGTTTGCAGAATCAGCCAAAGATGCAAATATGGATTATGCAAATGACGCAAAGAAAATGATTTTAAATAAAATTAAAAGAATCCTGTACAACAATGAATAAGTTTGAAGATAGAATATTTAGATGCGGTGAAAGCGATTTTTATCGCAATGAGATAATAAACTGCAATCGGACGCATACGGATAAAAATCTTTATGAAATAGCCGGTGCCGGATTCAATGGTATATGGCTGCGTGGAAAATTACGAGAGATTATTCCGGGGAATTTGTTTAGAGATTATGTAACCAATGCGGAAAAACGCTTGTCCGAATTATCTAAACTCTGTAGTCATTCAGAACGATATGGATTAGGAGTTTGGCTTTATCTTACAGAACCTTTGGGGATTGAAGCTGCACACCCGTTTTGGAAAAAACATCCTGATTTAGCTGGAAGTCGCGTTAAGATTTTGTCAGAGAAAGAAAAAATTTCTCTTTGTTCATCTACTAAGCAGGTGCAGGATTATCTTTTTGAAGGATTCAGAAATCTTTTTAAGCGATTACCTCTTCGGGGCGTTATACTCATAACATCAAGTGAACAGGTGAATAATTGCTGGGCGCATGTACTCTCAAGCCCGGCAACATATCCATGCCCTGAAAAATTCTGGTCGAAAGACTGCCAATGTCCACGATGTGATCCACGTGGTCCATTTGAGGTAATATCTGAAATATTAAACTTTGTTAATAGCGGCATTAAATCGGCAAACTCCAAAGCCAAAACTGTTGCTTGGAATTGGTCATGGAATATGCATTGTAAACCTCCCTATAAACCTATTATAGAGGCCTTACAAAAAGATATTATTGTGATGGGAGATTTTGAACGCGGCGGCATAGTTCGAAGAGAAGGGCAGAGCCGTGTTGTTGAAGAATACAGCCTTTGTTACCCTGGGCCTTCAAAATGTTTTCAACAAGAAGCCAAGTATTTAAGCAAACGTTCGTTATTCGCCAGACTGCAAATCAACACGACTCATGAACTTGCTACAGTTACAAATTTACCGCTTGTAGTCTCATTGTATAGAAAATTTGCCTATTTGAGAAAAACTAATTGCTCAGGCATTATGGCAAGCTGGATTATAGGATGCGCTCCGGACACGTTGAATACTTTTGCGGTGAAAAAGCTGACTTGCCAAAAGGTTTTGCCTAAAGAGAAGAATTGGATTCGTTCACTGGCTAAAGATTATTTCGGTTCAAATGTGAAATGTGAATATATATTAAAAGCTTTATATGGCTTTTGTAACGCATGTAATTTCTATCCTATAAATGGCAATATATTTGTTTACCGTTCGCCTGTCAACTATGCTTTGGCTTATCCCTTGAAGCTTAGGTTTGAAGGAAAGGAAATGGGGCCATCATGGATAAAACACAAATTTGGCGACAGACTTGAAGATAGTCTTGGATGTTTTGATTTAGCCACGATGGTATCATTGCTTGAAAAATTAAGTTTCAGATGGCTTAAAGCTTTTAAATGGTATGAAAAGGCTTTGTCAAATACAAATATACATGGGACAAGAGAGTTAGCTGTTGCAGCTATAGCCGGCTGTTCATTTCGAAGTGCTTATAATGTTTATCGGTGGTATCGTTCGCGAAGAAATAAAAAGACCAAATCTCTTATCACATCTGAACTGCGCATTATTGAGGATGAAATAAGCAATTTAAATATGGCCTTAAGATACATCGAAAATGATAAAAGGTTCGGTTTTCATGAAGAAGATAAATGGCAAGTTTTTACATCAGAAGATATTCTTAAAAAAATGAAAATATTAAAACGAATGGCAGGTAAATGAATGAAGTCTGATTATAAAATTCAAATAAAAAGGGCTTTATTAATTGTATTGTATTGTACAGCTTTATCTTTAGGCCAAAACGATATTGAAGTGAATGAAGAGTGGCACATATATTCTCCATTATCATCTTCTTCGCCAGAAAACTTTGCTGCAAAAGAGTTTCAAACTCTTTTTAGGCAGGCTACAGATATTAATTTGCCTATATCGACAGAGAAGGAATTTGGAAAATTTATTTTTATTGGGCATAACAAATTAGCTGATTCTAATGAAATTAAGATAGTAAATTATGGCGAAGAGGATTTTCGTATAATTATAAGTGATGACCATATATACATTGTTGGGGGCCGTCCACGAGGCACGCTTTATGGCGTATATACGTTTCTCGAAGATTATGTTGGGGTTAAGTTTTTAACTGCTGAACATACATATATCCCTAAAATAAAAAAGTCATTTTTGCTTAAAACCATTGATCGTAGTTATCACCCCCCATTGATGTATCGTAATGTGTATAGTGGTGAGTTTATCTTGCCTTCCGACGAGCAGACAAAATTATTTCTTGTTCGTTCACGAATAAACGCGTCAGATCAAGTTTTGCCGGATTATTTAGGCGGTGTATCTTCGTTTAAGTTAATAAATCATAGCTTTTGGAGTCAGTTGCCGACAAGCGAATTTGGTACCCAACATCCTGAATATTATGCCTTATTTAATAGCAGACGACTGTCTAATGTGAAAAACGACGCTTCAGAAACACAGCTTTGTTTGACGAATCCAGATGTTCTAAAACAGGTTATTGATGCAGTTGAATCTGAAATTATAGCAAGGCCAAACATTAAAACTATTTCTGTCAGTCAGAATGACAATTACTTCTATTGCCAATGTGAAAATTGTAGCAGAATTGATGATGCAGAAGGTTCACCGATGGGTTCTTTGCTCAAACTTGTTAATAATGTTGCGGAGTATACTAAAAATAAATACCCAGAATATAAGATTGGGACATTAGCATATCAGTATTCACGAAAACCTCCTAAGGACATTCGTCCTCACGAGAATGTTCAAATTCAATTGTGTTCTATTGAATGCTGTATAATGCATCCAATAGCTGATGCCAATTGTCCCCAAAATATTGCATTCTGCCAGGATTTAAATAGCTGGAGCAGGATTTGTGACCATATATATATATGGAATTACAATACAAATTTTCAGGATTATTTGCTTCCGTGCCCTAATCTTTATGTGATCGCGCCAAATATCAGGTATTTCTTATCACGCGGGGCTAAAGGAATCTTTATGCAGGGGGCATACAACACTCTTGCATCTGAGTTTTCAGATTTAAGAAATTATATCACGGCTCGTTTACTTTGGGATCCAAATCAGGATACGGAAAAACTCATAGATGAATTCCTTAGATTACATTATGGGAAATCGGCTGATCCAATTAAACAGTATATAACGTTTTTTCATAACAAAGCTTGTTCGAGCGGCATGCACACGAGTCCTTATGGAAAAGCGGCAGATTATGCGATTGATGACGAAGTAATTGAATTTGGGAAAAAAGCTTTTCGAGATGCTATGGCAATAGCAAAAAATGAAGATTTTAAGAAACGAGTTGAGAAAGCTTCTATATGCATCCTCAGAGTGGAGTTGGAGCCAATATGGTATATTAACCAGTCATCTAATCTCACTCCGAACCAGATTGAGATGTTAATGCCCAGTGTTAGTCAGTTTCTTTTAACATGCAAGGAGAATGGCGTAAATCTGAATAATCAAAATGAAGTCCAGGCTCTTTTTTTTATGTTGGCAACTCAATTTGAAAATGTCAGTTATCCTAAACCGGCTAACCTGGAAAAAGCGATTCCTAAACTTCGTTCTGTTGTTGCTGGCTACTTATCGAAATGTACGGAATTAAATATATCCCAGCCATATTTGGCGGCTGTCGATTTATATCAGAGAATCTTGGTTCAAAGTGCAATGCCAATTACTGATTTAGAAATATTTAAACCTCGCGTTGAACATTTCTTCAAATTATGTGACAAATATAATATTAGCCGAGCGGGTGAGTGTGTATTTATTTCGCAGAAATCTGAAGAGTTGAAAAAACTTTTAAAACAATCCACAAAAAATTAAACTGTATAGGAGCTTTAACAAATGGCTGAATTAAAATTAAAAAAAGTAGATGTCAAAAATATCCTGAACATTGGTTTCCCTTTAGAGGTCGAACCTGAGATCCCTTTATTGGTATATGATAATCGAATAAAAAAATTGCGGACGTTGATGAAAAAAGAGGGCTTTTCAACGGTTCTGATTTATGGAGACAGGGAACATTTGGGGAATATTATGTATTTTACTGGGTATGACCCAAGATTTGAAGAAACCTTGTTGATAGTACATGATGATGATTCTGAATTAGTTCTTATAGTTGGTAATGAGGGATATGTATATTCGAATGTAAGTCCTGTCCCGCATCGAAAACTTTTATTTTCTCCTTTTAGCCTTGCTGGTCAGCCCTGTAACAGTACCGCCGACCTTGCATCTGTTTTGAAAGATTTTATTCATAATACTAAAAGTGTTGGACTTGTTGGGTGGAAATCATTTTCAGCCTCAAAAACCAAGAACTTTGCAGTTCCTCATTTCATTGTGAATGCGATAAGTCAATTGATGGATATAACCAATCTCAAAGATGTAACTGACTGGTTGATGGATCCGCAGAATGGCCTTCGCAGTTGCTATGAAATTGAACAATTGGCAAAATTTGAATGGGTTTCAACATGGTCTTCGGAGTCCGTATTCAGAGCTATTTCGAAGTTGCAGGATGGACAATCCGAATATGAAATTGCATCCAATATGCAACTTAATGGTTATCCTCATGCACATCATCTTTGTATTACTTCAGGTGATAGATTAAAAAGTTTTTTCGCAGGGAGTCCTTCAAGTAAAAAAGTAAAAACCGGAGAACCTTTTTTTATTGCTCTTGGATTAAGAGGCAGCAATACCTGTCGTGCAGGTTTTTTGGTACACGATGCGTCAGAGCTTCCAGAGAATATTCGGGATTATGCCTCAAAAGTTGTTATCCCCTATTTTAAAGCTATCAGGAGTTGGTACCAAAAACTTTCTATTGGAACAAATGTTTCCGAATTACATCGACTTGTGCATAGCGAACTAAAAAAACCACTCTTTAATATCGGGCTGAACATCGGGCACCAGATTGATTATGAAGAATGGATGAATAGCCCTGTTACGGAAAACAGCACAGTTGAATTAAAATCAGGTAATTATTATCAATGTGACTTCTTCCCGGCTGTCGAGGGTGATTATTTTGGCACTTTTGCTGAAGATGGTGTGGCCTTGCTGAATTCATCTGAACGGCGTGAATTCGAAGTAAAATATCCTCAGGCATATAAGAGAATTCGGTATCGCAGAAATATTATGAAAAATATCTTGGGAATTGAATTATCCGAAGATGCAATGCCTTTTTCAAATATATGTGGTTTTATATTTCCTTACTTATATGATCTGAATCTTGTTCCAAGTGCAGCGATCTAAGCATCGAAATTAATGCAAATTGTTATTTTATAGGGAATAGCATGGATATGGATAAAATAGATAACCTTGAATTGTGGAAAAGACGAAGAAAAATACTAAATCAGAAACTTTGGGACCTATTACTGGCAGGAAATATCAAACGCCCGGAAAAACCAAAATATGAAATTATTGCCAAAGGTGAACAAGCGGAAAAAATGATAGAGGAAAATCTTAAATATGTTTTTAAGGCCTTTCCATCCGAGAAAAAACTATATCCAGAGTTAACTTATAAATGGCATGGACCTGTAACATGGGATACATTCATAATATCTTATCCGGGCTGGCCGGGCGAGCCATCGCAAAGAGCGATATTAAGAATACCAAAAAGCAGGAATAATCCACTTCCTGCGGTACTCTGCTTTCATGGACATGGAAGGGGTTGTCTGCTGGGAAAGTCAGAAATGGACTACATTGCTTTGCCTTTAACTGCGAAAGGATACATTACTCTTTGTCCGGATGCGACAAGATGGGAAGACAGACGCGATAAGACTTATGAAAAAGCTGAAATTAATGATTTTAAGGGTATGGCGTTTTATTCTGAGAGAAACCTTGCTATGCCGCTTTTATATAAAGGGCAAACTTTGTTAGGAGTCATAATATGGGAGCACATGATTGCAGTTGATGTACTTCAATCTATGGATTTTGTCGATTTAAATAAAATAGGCACAATAGGTACGAGTATGGGAGGAGTGCAGAGCTTTTGGCTGTCGGCAATGGATAAGCGTATCACATGTGGCGTTGAAAGTTGTGGCGTCAGTTCATTTGAAGTTTGGTCACAGGAAAAAACTTTAAATGCTTTAGTAAATTTCATTCCGCATATCTTGAGACATACCGATTGGGGCGAAATAGGTGGATTGATTGCTCCAAGACCTTTTATGTGTTTAGATGCCGCACAGGATGGATTTTTCCCATTAAGAGGAATAAAGAGTACTCATAAAATTATGTATAATATATTTAATCTTTATAATGCATCAGAAAAATTTAAAAAGCATATTCACACAGGAGGTCACCTTTTTATAGATAAGCATATTGAACTTGCTTTTAAATGGCTTGATTATTGGCTAACCAAATAGATTGAACAAAATTAAAATTTGACTACGAATACTAAAGGACAGATTTATGAATAGTAGAGAACGCGTATTAACTGCTTTGCGACGACAGCAGCCTGATAAAGCACCTTATGAAATACCGAGGTTCAATCGTGCTGCATGGAAACGCTTTAACATTGAGACAGGCAGTACCAATCCCGATGAATATTTTGGTGTGGAAACTGATTTTGAATGGGTGGATTTTGCCCCCACAGATGTCAATATAAAAGAACGCTATCTCCTTTATCACGAACTTCCGCCAAATGTTATTTATAAAAAAGATGACAGCGATTTACATAAGGACGACTATACATTCAATGAATGGGGTACAGTATTTATCGCCGGAACCGATCCAGCTTACGACCACTTTGTCGCACCCGCCAAAATGATGAATGCTGCGGGACTTAATGATATCGAAAAATATCCCATGCCGGATTTTATGTCTGATTATCGTCACAATCATTTTGAAAAAATAATAGCAGGCATACACGGTCGCCAACGCGCTTCCGTTATTAATATGGAAATGACAATTTTTGAAGTATCGTGGCAAATACGTGGTCTCGATCAGCTTTTGACTGATTTTGCGATTGGAACAGATATTGCCGAGTGTCTGTTAGATAGAGTAACAGCTGTTTCGGTTGCAAAAGCTCAGCGTATCGCGCAAGCAGGTGTGGATATCATCCGTTTAGGTGATGACGTAGGAATGAAAGATAGAATGATAATGTCCCCCGATATGTGGCGACAATGGCTTAAACCTCGTCTTGCTAAGGTAATTTCTGCAGCAAAAAAAAATAAGCCTGATGTTCTTATATGCTATCATAGCGATGGATTTATCGAACCGATTATCCCCGAGTTGATTGAAATTGGCGTTGATGTACTCAATCCTTTGCAGCCGGAATGTATGGATCCTGCAAAAATAAAAAAATTGTATGGCGATAAGCTTGCCTTTTGGGGAACTATTGGCATTCAGCAAACACTTCCAGTCGGAACTCCAAAAGATGTTGAAGATGAAGTCCGACTGCGAATCGAGACGGTTGGCAAAGGCGGAGGATTATTGATAGGGCCTACTCATGTGATAGCTCCTGAAGTGCCGTATGATAATCTTCGTGCTTTTGTTGCAGCTGTTAAAAAATATGGTACATATTAAAACATAAATCTCAAAAAAGTATAGGATACATTCTGACTTTGCATTAAAATACAGAAAGGAAGCGTTTTTTATGATAATTCAGAAAATATGTTGTGGCAATTTATTAAACAACATTATCACGAAAACTATTTTCTTAATGTATATTCTATCCCTAAGCCAAATAGTCGTTGCAAAAAATATACATCTGCAATCTCCAGACGCCAGAATTGAAGTTAATATTGATATCAATGATGTGCTAACTTATTCAGTTTCATACAATAAAAAACAAATTATTCTGTTATCTCCTATTTCTATGACCTTGGAAAAATATGGTCAAATCGGCAAAAATCCTGAACTTGTTAATGTGCATACAGATACAGCAGATAGAGTTTTATACCCTGTTGCCCCGGTGAAGAGCAAAAGTATAAGAGATAATTACAATGAAACCATTTTAGATTTTAAGGGCTCTTACAGTATCGCATTTCGTGCCTATGATGACGGCATAGCATACCGTTTCATCCTGGATATTGATAAAAAAATAAAAATCAATAGGGAAGAAGTGCATTATAATTTTCCAAAAGGATTAAAGATTTATTTCCCGTCAGAACCAAATTTAGTCAGTCACTATGAAGCATATTATGACTATGCCGAGCTGAAAGATGTAAATGGCAAACAATGTTTATTGCCAGTTTTACTTTTGAAGGAAGATGACGTAAGAATGCTTATAACAGAAGCGGATATAAACGATTATCCCGGCCTTTATCTATATGGCTCGAACAATTCGCTCATTGGCCGCCATCCCAATCGCGTTCTCAAATATTCAACAGATGAAAAGGGTTTAGTCAGCACAATTATAAAGAGAGGCGATTACATAGCAGAGACTAATGGTAAAAGAACATACCCTTGGCGAGTGGTCGTCATTGCAGAAAATGATGCAGATCTGCTGATGAATGAGTTGGTATACAAACTCGGCCGAGAGCAGGAAATCAAAGATACTTCGTGGATAAAGCCCGGCAAAGTTGCATGGGATTGGTATAATGCCAATAACATTTATGGTGTGGACTTTCGTGCGGGTATTAACACTAATACGTATAAATATTATATTGATTTCGCTTCACAATATAATCTTCAATATGTTATTTTTGATGAAGGCTGGTATGTTGGGCGGGATGTTTTTAAAATTAATCCTGATATGAATGTGGATGAACTTTTTAAATATGCAAAACAGAAAAATGTCGGAATAATTTTATGGGTTGGATGGAAAGCTTTTGATGATAAATTTGAAGATGCTATCAGGCAATTCGCATCCTGGGGTGCAGCTGGTATCAAGGTTGATTTTATGATGCGTGATGACCAGGATATGGTAAACTATTTTGAAAAGATAGCAAAAGAAGCGGCTAAGCATCATATGTTGGTAGATTTTCACGGCAGCTATAAACCTGATGGTATGCAGCGAACATATCCAAACGTACTTACCAGAGAAGGTCTAAAAGGTCTTGAGAATAATAAGTGGGATGACCGATTAACTCCTGAGCATTGTTTAACTTTGCCGTTTATTAGAATGGTTGTCGGTCCGATGGATTTTACTCCTGGCGCAATGAGAAATGCCCAGCAGGAGGATTTTCAAAAGATTTTTAACTGTCCAATGAGTCAGGGCACACGATGCATGCAGCTTGCAATGTATGTAATTTATGAGAGCCCGTTACAAATGCTTGCTGATAGCCCATCTACTTATATGAGCGAGCCGGAAATTATGGATTATCTCTCGAAAGTGCCGACTGTGTGGGATGAGACAAAAATTATAAAAGCTAAAATCTCAGATTATATCGTACTTGCTCGACGCAATGGTAGCGAATGGTATGTAGCCGCAATGACAGATTGGACTCCGAGAGATTTTGAAATAGATTTGTCATTCTTTAAAGATGGCAATTATCAGTTGGATATTTATCAGGATGGTATCAACGCAGATAGATATGCAGAAGATTATAAACATTTGAAAAAAGATGTAACAAATAAAGATACATTGAAGATTAAACTTGCACCTGCCGGAGGGTTTGTCGCAAGATTTAGAAAGATATAGGTCAATCCGAGGCTTTAATTTGCAACAGAATTGCAACAGCCATGTACTTTTAGGCTACGGTTGGCCTTCGGTTCGGCTTCGGCCAGGATACATAAGTCTTTATTGCGTAATCATTAATCGTTTATTAACAGATACTTATAGCGTGAATTGGGAACTCATAACCCGGAGGTCGTAGGTTCGAATCCTGCCCCCGCTATTTCAGAAGTGATTAGCCGATCACACTTAATTGAAACGATTCCACAAGGCTGCGAACCTATAAATTGAAATTTACGCATGCAGACCACCATCCATAAGGATATTTTCACCGTTTATATAAGAACTCGCATCAGATGCTAGAAATACTATCAATCCTTTTATATCATCCGTTCCGGCCATACGACCAAGAGGTACTTTATTTTTATATCTCGACAGAAATGGCTCAGGCTGGTTTGAAAATAGACCGCCTGGACTTATGCAATTTACACGTATTTTTTGGGGAGCGAGTTTGCGAGCCAAATATTTCGTTAAAGCTATCATACCGCCTTTGTGAAAATGGTAATCAGGCGGTGAGTCCATTTCTGTGCCTTCGTACAGTTTAAAATCGGCGCCGAACATCCCCTGCATAGATGCAATGTTAATTATTGTTCCGCCGCCACGTTTGGCAATTAGATCAGCCATTTCGCGGGTTATATCGAACATGCCGGTTGCATTTACACGCATTGACTCTGCAAACGCTTCTAGCGGATCAGTATATTTCCTCATCGGTCGTGCAACAGCATTATTAATGAATATATCAAGGCCGCCGAATTCAGCTTGTATTTCATCTTTTAGTCTTATTATTGAGGCATGATCTGCCTGGTCAACATATTTCGCATGAACATCCAATCCTCTGCTCTTCATTTCATCGACAATTGTTTTTGCATTTTCCAGAGAGCGGGAAGCTGTAATTACTTTACCATCAGCTTCGGCAAGAGCTTCGAGCATACTGCTCCCATATAAACCTGCTCCGCCTGTAATTAATATTACTTTATTCTTTAAACTCAATAAATTCTTAACATGCATTTTATATTCCTATTTGCACTTTTTTCTAACAACAAGTTTACATTCAGCTTTGTCACAATTACTAAGGTCTATATTATACTCAAATCCAAGCGGCTCAAGCACACGCCTATAAAGCAGATCGCAATGTTCGCAATAAGCATGATATGGTTTTAAATGCTTTGCTTCCATGAGCCTGCCTTTGCTCGGGCATTTACGCATTTCAATGGTAAATAAATTATTTTCTTCATCCAGCGTCATTTTAAAATCTGCTGCTTCTTCAGAAAGACTATGGCTCCAATATTCAAAACAGCCGGCAAGTCCCTTTTTAGTAGCCAGATCACGAAGATTGTTTAGGAACGCATCAGATAGATGCTCCCAAAAAGAGATGACAGCAGCCTTGCCGCCTTTTTGTTCGAGGAATTTAAACAATTCACTATAAGCGGGGATAAATTCTGTACAGGAAATCATTTTTTATTCTCTCCTTTTCTCCAAAACCTTTGAACACAGCAGCCTTCTGAAGGCTTATAATCACAGGAACATTCGAAACCAGCCGCTTCACAAATAGCTTTGTTAATATTAACAGTTGTTTGGCAATAACGCTCCGTAAACAACTGTTTTGTTGTGAGCAGATGCAGTATCGCAGGGCATTTTAAAACTGTTATTGTTAATTGGCCATTTTGCAATTCAAATTCTGCATGGCCTGCTTCAAGCTTGAAAATGCGTTTGAAATGCCGTTCCAGAGCAATTAGTCCATCTTTTTTTAATTCTTCGATAAGCGGTGTAAATGTCGCTCTGCCGACTTGTTCAAGATATTCAGATGTCGTGTCCGGCCCATATTTTTCATCTAGATATTTAATGGCATAACACAATGCTCCATGAAAATCTTTATGCAGATACTCATTATCATATTGCTTACAATCTAAAACTTTTATCTTATCAGACATATCCAGTTATATCTTTCGTTTCATAAACGGAAAAATAACATTATTATCCATAATGCCTTTTCCCTTGAGGTTATTCTTTATGGCATACATCCAATCTGTTAAAAGATCAGGGCCAAGCATAGCATCCATATCTTTACGGAACTGCTGCTGAAGATTAAATGCCTTTAGCTGGTCTTTTTCAACTATCGCCGCGTTATAAAGTTTAACAAGAGTATCAACAAATGCGGTTCCTCCGCCTGTTATCACCCCATCTGCCCCCATCAACAGACTTATGTCATATACATTTTCATCTCCCTGCAATATCTGACAGGGCCTGCTGTTCCTATCAGGATATCTCCGTAAAAGCTCCGCAAACAAGTATATATCACAACTGGAATCCTTAATCGCTTTCATTTGCGGAATCTGCATTATCTTTATCAGCGTGTCAAGACCAACTTTATTTCCGGTCGCTCCAGGACAATGATAGAATACAACAGGATAATCAAGTTCTTTCGCAACTTTCTCTATTGCACCAAATAAACTATCAGGATGAGGAAAGCGGTAGTAAAACGGTGTGGTCATAACAAGATAATCCGGATTATATTTTTTAACTTGTTTCCCCAATTCGATCATTCTCCTCGGCGATACTTCCGCAATGCCGGCAAGAACGGGCACTCGTTTATTCACATGCTCAACGGTTGTTTTAATCGCAATAAGTTTTTGAGAATCAAGAATTGCGGGACCTTCACCCATATTGCCAAGCACAAATATCCCGTTTGCTCCCTGTGAAATTACATAATCAATAAGTTTTTTCAATGATGTAACATCAACATCTTCATTTGGCAATAAAGGTGTCGGAAGTGCTGTTATAATCCCTGATAATTTTGACATATTAAAATCCTTAAAAACGTATTAAAGTGTAACTTTCATGCTATTGTTAGAAATGCTCTTATTGACTGCCATAATTAATTTTGCCATTTCAATACCATCTTCGAATCTCACTGGCCAATCCGTACTGCCGCTGCCAAGCTGGCTTATAAAATGCTTTATTTCTCGAACATATGCCTGTTCATATTCAAATTCATCAGGCCCATATGCCGTCCATTGCCCTTGTCTGGCATCATAGATTTTATATTTTGAGCCATGCAAATCCCAAGTCATTGTTGTTTTTTCGCCTGCAAGCCATATCCCTCTGTTACAAGCCTTATCTACTCCGTTAAAATGAAAATTAAACTGCAAACCATCTTCAAATTCCAACAACGTATTGATTGTATCTGGAGAACCAGCCGCAAATTCAAGATTGCTTAACTTGCTTGATGTGGCAATAACAGATTTAATTTTTCTTTTTAAAAGCCATAGTACCCATTGAATATCGTGCCCGACAATATCAATATTGGCTCCGCCTTGTGATATATCTGCCAGATAATAATCTGTCATCTTTTCATAAGGATGCCAGTCAGGAAAATAAGATGTGCTTACGCCCCAGCATGTGATCAAACTTCCTGCCGCATTTTCATCTAATTGTTTTTTAAACTGTTCAGAAGCAGGATGAAAAATCATCTGGCTGCCAATAGCACCTAATAAATTATTCTTAGTCGTTAAAGCCTTAAGTTCATCAAGACCATCTGTATTTAATGAAAGAGGAACTTCACAAAACCAGTTCTTACCTGCTCGTGCTATTTTTAAAAGATATTCAATATGTAAATGCGGCCAGAGAGAAACAATTACAGCAGTGGTCTTATCAAATTTAAAATCATCAAACTTATCTGTTGTTTTTATTTGATATTTTTCTTCAGCTTCCTTGCGTCTATCTTGCCTGTGATCAAAACCTATTATTGAATCAGGACCAACACCATTTGCTAATAAACAGCGAACCCGGCGTTTTCCCATTGAACCTAATCCTGCTACAAAGTATAACATAGAATCACCTTAACAATTAGTTTATAAGCCTTGCAAATCCGGTATGAGCCTCAGGGCCTTTAAGGGACTCTGCTAGCTTACCATCCTGAAGAATGTTTGCTATTCTACTAAAAACATCATCCAGTGCCTGCTCGTATATCCCCAATATTTTCTCGTTATGAGCAAAAGTAGAGTATACCACTGTACTGGCTAAAATACCTTTTTCAAGCATCAGCTGAGTAAAAAGCGTCTTTAATACATTTGAACTTTCATGCACAAATTTAAAATGAGCAAGAGCCGAATAGCCGTCACCTGTATCAATTTTAATGTTATATTTAGCCGCATATTTGTTCCACATCTTAACTATTGAGTTGCCAATATCATTTACATGCTTTGAGACATTGACCTCTTTCATTTTTTTTAGTGTTGCCAAAGCCGCCGCAGGGCCAACGCTTTCCGTCCAATAGGTACTACTGATAAACGATGTGTTTGCACCATCCATAGCATTTTTCGTTCCTATCACTGCACCCATCGGATGGCCATTACCAAGGGTCTTGGCAAAAAAGGCTATATCAGGATTAACGTCAAATTTTAAATGGATTCCGCCATAATTCACTCGCCAGCCAATTGTAATTTCATCAAAAATTAATAAAGCCCCGCATTGATGCGTTTTATCTCTGACAAATTCAAGAAACCCATGTTCAGGATCGTTGTAGCGGGCAGGCTCCATAACTACCGCAGCTAAAGTATCACCATATTTTTTGATTATTTCTTCAAATCCCTGCTTATCATTATACTTGAAAGCTAAAGCAGTACCTTTAAGTTCTCTTGGAACACCAAGAGGATTAAGGCCGGGTAATAGATGACCATCTAATGCGGCAATGTCCCCAAGATTGGCGGCCAAATACCAATCCTGCCAACCATGATAACCGCATATCGCCACCAATGATCGTTTAGTTGTCGCGCGTGCGATTCTTACAGCAACCGCGCCAGTTTCTCCTCCTGTGCGAGTAAATCTTACCTGCGAAGCCCATGGATGAATTTCGCATAACATATCAGCTAATTCCACTTCTTCAGGTGGATTCAGCGTACACATTGAGCCATCTTGTACACGTTTTATAACAGCTTCTGACACATCAGGGTCTGCAAAACCAAGCAGACATGCGCCTATGCCATTTGTGGTCATATCATAATAATGCCTGCCATCCAAATCCCAGCATTCGCAGTCTTTAGCTTTGCTGAAATATGCCGGCCAATATCCAGGTAGAAACATTTCAGGACGCTTGCTCAACAACTGGGTGCCGGCAGGAATACGAGTTTTGCCGTATTCATAAAGTTTTTGCGTAGTTCCATTCTCAAGATAATTCATAATTTATACCTAATATAAAGTGAACAGTTTTAAAATATCTGACATAACACTGTTATAACAGTTTAGTGAAAGTATTGAATTTGTCAACAAAAAACTCTTGTAGTCAACGCAGCATATATCTATAATGTACTTCATAGATTTTATAATTACGGAACAGCATGAAAAGAGATATTTCAAAGACAGTATTTGTATATAACAAACTAAAGCAAATGATCATCACAGGTGAATTTTCGGGTAACCACAGATGGTCACTAAGGACACTGGCCCAAAAATTCAAACTGTCAATGGCGCCTGTAAATGTTGCCGTAAGACAACTCGAAAACGAAGGTCTTTTAACTGTGTCCCCACAAAAGGGAATATCTATTAAGCAATTAACCATTCCGCAGATAAAGGAAGCAAATCTTATCAGAGAAGCGCTTGAAATTCAGGCAATCAGATTAATCACACTGAAAAATGATGAAAATATTACAAACTCCCTCTATGAAATTTCCTGTAAAATCACTGAAGCATTAAAAACCTCAATGAAAAAATTTTATCTGCTCGACAATGAATTCCATCTACAAATTATTAAAAAATCAGGTTCTAACCTCTTAATACATGAATATGAAAAATTTTCAACTATTTGTATGATTTCATGGGAATTTCTGGGTTTGGATTATTTCGGAAATAACCCCAAAAACAAAGACTCACACATGCAAATAGTAAAAGCTATCAAATCAGGCGACCCAGACAAAGCTGAAAAAGTTTTACGCAGGCATATTGGAAGCGATGCTTCGAATTAATTTCAGCAGAATCTCAATATTAACAAGTGTGAAACAGTTTATCGGTTTATTTTTGCAGTTATGCAGGTAATATCATTTTTAAATTTGATATATATAGATAAAGACTTGACGGGAAATATTCGGTTTTGGCATAGGGGCTGAAAACAGGCTCATAAAAAGGATTTTATCAGTATACCGGGTATGGCAATGTTGTGTCAATTGTTGGGTAAAAGCAACTGCACGTGATATCGCAGCAGCAGAACTAAACGAAATCATACATAATGTTTCATATCCAACCAGCACGAGAACATTTTCCAGCACTCCTCGCGGCCCGAAAACAATCAGCTTATGCACTTTATACTTAAATTGTTATGGGACTTTAAACACACTCTTTGTCTCTTCTATTAATTTTTTTGTTCTTTAATTACAATGTATTAAGCACAGGGGACAAAATGTCGATAATGAGCACGGAAGGAACTATAATTTTATGCAAAAGATACGTAATTTTACAGTATTACCGGCGTTACCAGAATCGCTTTCAGCGCTTAGAACCATTGCCAATAATATGTATTGGTGTTGGAACTATGAATTTATTGAACTTTTTAGACAGATTGATCCTGAAAAATGGGAGCAATGTGGACATAACCCAGTGAAACTGCTGGGGTCTGTAAGTCAAAATCGGTTGAACGATTTAGCTACAATGCAAGGCTATATTTATCAACTTAAGCACGCACAAGAAAAGTTAAATCATTATTTGGCTTCTCCGGGCTGGTTCGATAAAGATTGGTCGAATGGCAAAAAGCCGGTCATCGCATATTTCAGCTTTGAATTCGGTATTCACGAATCATTACCGATCTATTCAGGCGGTCTTGGTATTTTGGCCGGTGATCATTTGAAAAGCGCTTCCGATTTAGGTCTGCCTTTGGTCGGCGTTGGTTTGATGTATCAGAAAGGATATTTCAGACAGTATCTTAACGCGGACGGATGGCAGCAGGAACGTTACGAAGATAATGATTTTTACAATATGCCGTGTGAATTGGTACGCAAGAAAAGTGAAAATCCATTAACTATAAAACTTACATTCCCGTCACGTCAGGTGGTTGCGCAGATTTGGCAAGTTACTGTCGGGCGTGTAAATCTTTATTTGCTTGATACGAATATTCCGGCAAATTCAGAACGCGACAGGCTCCTGACTTCCGCATTATATGCGGGTGATAACGAGATGAGAATTCAGCAGGAAATACTGCTTGGCATCGGCGGCTTCAAAGCATTGTTAGCGATGGGCCTTGAGCCGACAGTATGCCACATGAACGAAGGCCACGCCGCGTTTATGGCTCTTGAAAGAATCAGGCACCTTATCACAACCAAAGAATTAAATTTCGATCAGGCGCTTGAAGCGACAAAAGCATGCAATGTGTTTACAATTCATACGCCGGTTAAGGCTGGTAATGATGAATTCAGCCCGGAATTGATGGGTAAATATTTCAACGAATATTATCCTAAGCTCGGTCTGGATAAATATAAATTTATGTCTCTTGGTCGAATGGAACCAAATAAAGAAAACGAATCGTTCAAGATGCCGGTGCTTGCTTTAAGATTAAGTACTTGGCGAAACGGCGTAAGCAAACTGCACGGCGGTGTATCGCGCTCGATGTGGGCAGATATGTGGCCGAAGCTGCCGGTTGAAGAAGTTCCAATTCAATCGATAACCAACGGCATTCACGCAAGCAGTTTTGTATCGCCTGAAATGAATCAGCTTTACGAACGTTATTTAGGCTTCAACTGGTCGGAAGAAATCGCTGAAGAATCGCTTTGGCAGAATGTAAACCAGATACCGGATGAAGAACTTTGGCGAATTCACCAGCGCAGCAAAGAAGCGCTTGTAAGTTTTGTTCGCAAGCAGATAAAGAAACAAATGCAGCGTCGCGGGACTTATCATACAGAGCTTGGATGGGCCGAACAGGTTCTTGACCCGGAAGCATTGACGATTGGTTTTGCCCGCAGATTCGCAACATACAAGCGCGGCAATTTGCTGCTTAAAGATTGTGAACGTATGGTGAAACTCTTGAATAAAATTGATAAGCCGGTGCAGTTTATTTTTGCCGGTAAAGCACATCCAAATGATGAACAGGGTAAAGAAATCATTCGCCAGATCATTCATTTCTGCTCAAGGAATGATGTTCGCCGGAGACTGGTTTTCCTTGAAGATTATAATATTGATATTGCCCGCTATATGGTTCAGGGCGTTGATGTTTGGCTTAATAACCCGCGTGTTCCTCTGGAAGCAAGCGGCACAAGCGGTATGAAAGCTGCGTTGAATGGCGCTTTAAATTTAAGCACACTCGACGGCTGGTGGGTTGAAGGTTATAACCTGAATACCGGCTGGGTAATTGGCGCCGGCGAAACTTATGACGATTATGAATATCAGGATAGAGTTGAGTCCGAAGCGATATTTAATTTACTCGAAAACGAAGTCGTGCCATTGTTCTACACACATTCGACAGATAATCTGCCGCGTGCGTGGATACACAGAATGAAAAATTCGATCAAGTGGATCGTTCCAAGATTCAATACTCACAGAATGGTTGCCGAATACACAAATAAATTTTATAAACCGGCGGCCGCCAAGTGGGAAAGTTTTATGTCAACGAATTTGGAAAAAGTAAAAGCGGCAGCAGTTCTTAAAAACCGTCTGCATAGCGAATGGGACAGTATCAAAATCGATGAAGTGGATGTTCTCGTCAAGACAGGAAAATCAACTGTTTCGCTTAACGGTAACGCTTCACATTTGGAAGTTGGTTCGGAGTTGCAGATTTCCGCGGTTGTCAGCCTTGGCAGATTGGCGCCTGAAGATGTAAGTGTTCAGATATATCACGGTATTGTCGATGCGTGGGGCAATATTAATCGCGGCGCGGTAAGGCAAATGTCTTATACCACAAAGCACGCAAAGGAAAACTGTTATATGTTCAGCGGCACGATCAAGTGTGCAAAAAGCGGTAAATGCGGTTTCGCGGTGAGAGTGCTTCCGGAACATAAAGACCTGGCGGATCTGTACGAACCGGGAATGATAGTCTGGGAATCGTCAGAGCTAAGCAACAACTAACGTTTAGTAGATAATTAAATCAAAATCCCGCGGCCTAAAAACCGCGGGATTTTTTTGCGCTTTCATAATCACACTAAGTATTTTTCTTATATGAAAGAAGTTTTTAACCATATTTCGATTTATTGATTACAGGTTAGAATCCTGAAAATTTAAAAAATAAGTTTTAAATTGAAAGGGTAGAAAATGTGTGCTGAAAGTGCTTTATGCGAATGTGGAAGAGAGTTGGAACAGGGCCTTTGCAGTGGATGTAATAAACCGACTGACAGATGTACGTGTGAAGAAATATGCACAAGTTGCGGAAATCCTATAGATGAATGCACCTGCTGAATCAATTAATTTCAAAGCAACCTAAATTTAAATAGAGGCTTTGTAAATTATTCAGTTTCTTTTTCGCTGATTAATTTATAAAGTTCTTCGGCAGATTGTGCGGCCTGAAGTTTATTTTTGAAATCTTCATCAAGCATAAGTCTGCTTATGCGGGCCAGTGCCTGAATATGCGGGCCCGTTCTATCTACAGGTGAAGCAAGCAGAACGACAATATGAACTGGTTTGCCGTCGATACTCTGGAAATCAATTCCTTTATGTGAAATGCCCATAGCCATTACAAGTTCTTTTACGCCAGTGCATTTGCCGTGTGGGATAGCGATACCGAAACCGATACCGGTGCTTTTGGTGCTCTCACGTGTAATAACAGCTTGAAAAACCTGCTCTTTGTTTGCCAATAAATTGGCGTCGCCTAACAAATCAACAAGTTCCTTTATAACAGATTCTTTATTTGTACTTTCGAGCGGAACCTTTACACATGTCGGTTCAAGTATTTGAGTTAATACCATTTTGCTAACCTTATAAACTAACCTAAAAAATTTTAGAATCTACCATTATACCAATGGCGATTCTTGAGGCAATAGATAATATTACATAATTAGCATACAATCGCCGTAAGAGAAAAAGCGATATTTTGCATCCACAGCATGTTTGTAGACTTTTTGGGTTGTTTCCAGGCCTGCAAATGCTGAAACAAGGGCCAAAAGGGTGGATTTGGGGAGGTGGAAATTGGTAATCATAGCATCTGTAATCCTGAATTTAAATCCCGGAATGATGAAGAGATTTGTCGAGCCTTTAGACGGAATAATTTTTCGGGCGTTTGCGGTTAGGCCGGCAGTTTCCAGGGTTCGTACCGCGGTTGTGCCTACGGCGATGATTCGTCCGCCGGAATTAATGGCATTGTTTATTATTTCCGCATTTGTTTCGTCTATGATGTATTCTTCGCTGTGGATTTTATGCTCTTCTAATGTTTCAGATTTGACAGGCAGAAATGTGCCGGCGCCTACGTGCAATGTTACTTGAGCAATGGCAACGCCCATCTTAGCGACCTGTTCCAAGATTTCGGGGGTAAAATGAAGGCCTGCGGTTGGTGCGGCTATTGCGCCATTATGGCGAGCGTAAACAGTTTGGTATCGCTGCAAATCTTCTTTATGCTGCATACTAGGTTCGGGTCTTTTGATGTACGGCGGCAGGGGAGTAAAGCCGATATGTTCCAATATTTTTTCAGCTTCTAATTCGCTATCGGGTTTTATTATAGCCTGACCATCCTGGAGTTTTGCCACTAATTTTGCGAAACTGAATTGTTTTTTTTCACGGTCGAGCAGGATTATTAGTTGGCCTTCTTTTATCTTGGAAGAATTTTTCAGCATTACTTTCCAGCCGGTTTGTTCGAGCGATAAAAACAATCCCTCAATCGCGGCTCCAGTGCCTTTTTTGGCATAAAATCTTGCAGGTATGACTTTGGTATTATTGAGAACCAGACAATCACCTTTGCGCAGATATTGTGCAATTTGTGAGAAAGATGTATCGCTAATAGAACCCGTAGAACGGTTTAGAACAAGCATTCTGCTGGAACTTCGTGAATCGGCAGGTTTTTGCGCGATCAGTTCAGGCGGCAAATAATAATCGAATTTTGATATTTCCATTGGCATAAGTTATCAGACCTAAGAAAAAATAACAAAAAAATAATGCAACATTCTTTCTATATTCATAAAGCGACTATACAACAAAACCGATGAAAGAAATATCAAGAACAATCAACAGGATCAATATGGATAGTGAAAAAGTATTCGAACGTGTAGCAATATCGATAGCTTCGCTTGACAGGAATGCAGTCGAACACAGAATCAAAAAATTTAAAGGCAGCTTTAAATTTGATTTTACCGATGATTACCTGGCAGGCCTTACCATCGACAGATTGAGACATATTCTTTTTGCGGCAATATCGACAAAATTAAAGAGAAAAGTCGCTCGGTAAGACCAAGAAGATCAACAGCCTTTAAACCCCTCACAATGATCATTTTCTGATATTTTATGCCAATGTGCGAATTTTGCGCAATAAAAAAGGCTCGATTCATCATCGAGCCTTGCTGAAGCAAAACCCTTGCAAATATTTATATAACATTTTTTTTATAAAAAAATATTCTACTTCAGCGAAACCAAAACCTATTATAAGAAAAAAAAGAGCATTTAATATAGCGTTATTATATCACAGATGGGGGTTTTGACAAGGGGTTTTTGGTAAAATTTTATAATTTTTTAATTCCTTGTATTGTATAGACTTATAACAATATTTGTAATTAAGGAGTAAAATATAAAGAAAAGAGGAAAATATTGCTTGTATTTCCTGCTAAAAGGAATTTTAAATAAAGTTATATGATTAAAAGAGATGTAATAACGGTGGTGGTTATTTGTGCGATACTGTTGGCAGTAGCGGGCGCAGAATCGTTTATTGTCAAATCGGGGATGGATTGGTATCAGACACTTCAGAAGCCGGCCTTTAATCCTCCAAGTTGGGTATTCGGGCCGGTGTGGACGATACTTTATATTATGATGGGTGTATCATTTTTCATTGTGTGGAAAAGAGGTATGCAAAATGCGAAAGAAAAAACCGCGATCGCATGTTTTATTTTTCAGCTTGTATTTAATTTTTTATGGACTCCGATTTTTTTTGGATTTAAACAACCTCTTATCGCGTTCGGCGATATTGTAATTTTATGGCTTGCGGTGCTTGCGACGGTGAGCAGCTTTTTTAGAGTTTCAAAGACGGCGGGCGCATTGCTTGTGCCGTATTTTTTGTGGATTAGTTTCGCGGCAGTTTTGAACGGCGCTATTTGCATGCTTAATCAATGAAAGTCAGACTGAATTATGGCTAATGCACAACAAAAATTGATAACGCTTTTGATGGGCAAAGTTAAAAAAGAACTTTCAGGCGAGGTATTTACTCCTTCGATTGTAAAAAGTTCGCCTTCATATTACAAAGAGGCGATACCGAAGCAGGTAATTATCGGGCACGAAAACTATACGATTGGCGGACAAAACGTTACGTTCCATTTGCGCGGGTATCAGCCGGATGTTCTTTTGATTCAGACAACCATTGATGTTGAGGATGTGTTCCAGAAAAGTATTTTTGCGTTAGAAAAGCAATCTTATGAACATTCATATCGAATTTTGAAAGAGTACGGCTGCGATTTGCTTTTCAGTGAAGAATATTCTGTTTTCGCTGTTACAAATTATGATGGTGAGCCGGAGCAATTTTTAAATTTCAAAAATATAATCGCATCGCTGCTTAAATCAGAGGAATCGCTGACGCTTGATCCACAGGAAGTGCAATATACACTTAACAACAAGATCAAATACGCGGATAATGATTTGTCGATAATCGATTGGGACGGTGCGTTTTTGTTTGATCCGACCGGCGATATAGCGGAAGACCTTGAGCTTTTAACCCTGGCAAACCTTCAGCTTTTACGCCATAGGATTCTTGATCATCAAATCGATGCACGACTTACAAGAATGGCGGAGCTTGTGCATAATATGCCGGCAGGCGGCAGGTTTAGAAGCAAAGAGCTTGTGCAGAAAATGAAAGAGACGATGCAAATAAGAATGGTCTCTATTTCGGAACTGCAAAGGCTTGAACGTGATGTTAAATTAATTGGAGACTGGTATTCGGCAAGATTTTATGAGCTTGCGGCTGGAAAATTTAAAACTGAAGAGTGGAGAAAGGCGATCAGGTCAAAACTTGAATCGCTGGAAGACGCGTATTCCGTTATGATAGAAAATTTTACCGTTTCGGCAAAACACCGAGTCGAATGGATTCAAATAATTTTATTTTTTATTCTGCAAATTGGTTGGTTGTTTTTGATTGTTCTAGAATATTTGCATTTTACAAAATGATGTTTTAACAGGGATGGGAAGATGCTTGCGAAATTGTATAGCGTAACGCTTGAAGGAATTGAAGGAATAATCTGTGAAGTTGAAGTTCATATTTCACGCGGCGGATTTGAAAAGTCGCTGATAGTTGGTTTGCCTGATACTGCTGTAAAGGAGAGCATCGAACGTGTTCAATCGGCGGTAGCAAATTCCGGTTTTGCATATCCAAAGACAAAATGCGTGATTAATCTGGCTCCTGCGGATGTCAAAAAAGCGGGGCCTGCGTTTGATTTGCCGATAGCACTTGGTTTTCTGCTCGCTACAAACGCGATTGAAAGTCCTCACGCAAGAGATTTTATTATTCTCGGTGAGCTTGCGCTCGACGGCAGAGTTCGGCCTGTTAATGGGGTATTAAGTATGGCAATCGCTGCTAAGGAGAGAGGGTTCAAAAATATGATTGTGCCGCTGGAAAATGTTCGCGAGGCGGCGGTGGTAGAGGATATGGAAATTTTCGGGGTTGGTTCGCTGATGCAGGCGGCGTCATTTTTGGCAGGCAATCTCGCGCTGGAATCTACTTATGTCGATATTGATAAAATGCTTGAGGAAGCATCGTTATACGATTTTGATTTTTCAGATGTTAAAGGGCAGGAGAATGTTAAGCGTGCACTGACGATCGCAGCGGCAGGCGGACATAATATCTTGATGATCGGCCCTCCAGGTTCGGGCAAGACTATGCTGGCGCAGCGGCTTGCGACTATTTTGCCGAAACTGACTTTGACAGAATCGCTTGAAACTACGCGTATTTATTCTTCTGTCGGGCAGCTTAACGGCAAAGGATTGGTCGCGACAAGGCCGGTGCGAACGCCGCATCATACGGCAACAGGAGCGGCACTTGTCGGCGGCGGAAGCAATCCGCGATGCGGCGAGCTTTCGCTTGCACATAATGGGATTTTATTTCTTGATGAGTTCGCTGAATTTCCAAGGCATGTACTTGAGATGATTCGCCAACCTTTGGAAGAAAGAAAAGTAACTATTTCGCGTGCGAGAGGTTCGATTTCATTCCCTGCGAATTTTATGTTGGTTTCGGCCACGAATCCTTGTCCGTGCGGGGCACACCTACCACTGATGAACTAGACTCAGTATCAAGGTAGATTTGAATATTAATATCGTCCTCTGTAACATTGATTTCTTTTATAATAGCTCTGATTTTGGCTACTTTGCCTTCAAAATCAAGATATTCCCAATTTAAACCAAAAGATGAGATTTCTTCAAATGATGCATTTAGAGCGTTTTTCATAATATCTACGTTATCTACGAATGAATGCAATTTCTGTTGTGTTGCACGATTATTTTCAAGGTCAACTTTGAGCTTCTCATATCGCTCTTGGAAATCCTTATCATCAATCAATTTTCGTTCCATTGCTCCAAGAAGGTTGTCACGACGGGATAATAAGTCCTTTTCTGTTGAGGTGAGTTTTACCAAGTCTTCTTTTGTTTTTGATTCGTCCGGGGATGCTTCTTTTTCAAGGGTTTTCATCATTTTTTC
>MHYA01000004.1:0-1196 GCA_001825675.1 Planctomycetes bacterium GWF2_42_9
TGTGGCTATTTTGTTTGAATAAGTCGCATTTGTCAGCTTTGTGCTGATGATGCGGCTTTTTTTGTTTGTAATTTGTGACGCCGCCAGAGTCGCAAAAGAAATGGGTGATTGGGATTAGGTGGTGAGATTAGACCACATTTTGAAAGGTGCGTCACTTATTTATGAAAAATGGAGATGTTCAGCTTTTATATTATTCCGAATAGCAAGGAGTCGTCATGGCAACCAAGGCAGTCACCTACGAAAAAGGGAAACTATACGACCTTGACATAACTAAGGTGCAACCGGACCCGGAGCAGCCGCGCAAGTTCTTTGATGAACAGGCCTTGGCCGAGCTGTCGGCTTCCATTACCAGCCATGGGGTGTTGCAGCCGATCCTGGTGCGGGAGGGTGTGGATGGGGTGTTTATCATCGTCTCCGGGGAGCGGCGGTATCAGGCGGCGAAGAATGCCGGACTGGCGACGATCCCGGCCATTCTTACCGACGGCGAACCGGCGGAGATCTCTATCATCGAGAACCTGCTGCGGGAAAACCTCACCGCCATTGAAGAGGCCGAGGCGATTGAGCGGCTACGGGCTGTGCATGATTACGGCCTTACCGACTTGGCTACGGCTTTGGGCAAACCCGTTTCGACCCTTTCCGAAATAATCTCGCTCAACAAGCTGCCGCAAACGGTCAAGGACGATTGCCGCAACGATCCCAAGGCGCTGCGCAGCATCTTGACGCTTATTGCCAGACAGAAAACCCCGGAGAAGATGACGGACCTGTACACCAAGTACAAGGAAAACGGCCTTACCTATGGCGAGATCAGAAAAAAGACCACCAAGCCCAAACCGGCGGATGCGCCGCTTGACCTGACCTTTGTGGATCAGTTTTACGACAAGCTTTACACGCTGGATGATACGAAACTGAGTGTGGATCAGAAGACGGCGCTTCATGCCACCTTGGAGAAGATGAGGAGCATGATTTACCAGAAGATGAAGGGGTTAAAACAGCAAGTATGAAGGATGAAGTATGAGGGATGAAGTAAGATTTTTCATAATTCATAATTCAACCGTCATACTTGCAGTCAATCCTTCAACCTTCATAATTGCCTTTAAAAATTTGGGCCATTTTTGAATGTGAACTGTTATAAATCAGTATGTTATGTCAAAATTTCGGGCGCCCGAAATTGGGCGAATTTGGTTTTTTGGATGGGA
>MHYA01000004.1:1204-7922 GCA_001825675.1 Planctomycetes bacterium GWF2_42_9
AGTTGTGCTGAAATATGAAAAATGGAGACGCGACCCTGTGGGTATATACAGGCGTTTCCCTCCAGACGTTTCCGGCCGCCCGGAATTGGGGTGTAGTTGAACCTGTCAGCCGGTTTTGAATGGGAGCAAAGAAGGTGGCACTGAAGTATGAAAAATGAAGATGCAACCCTGCAGGTATCTCCTCAGCCCCGTTGAACAGGAGGAAAGAAATGATGCTCTATTACCTAGATTGAATCATGGCGTGCGGCTTGTGTTGCCATAGGTGAATCTACGACTATTTCGGTGAAACCGGTTTAATATACAAGGGGGAAATACATGGTGTTACCAAAGCTGGAATCAAGGATAATGCTGGAAGGCCCAAATGGAGTGGGAAAATCTAGTATTGCGAGAATGCTTTCTCAGCGCTTAGAGGCAGAAGTGTATGCCCCATTCTCTGGCCGTAAAGATATCTATGAGTTATGGTTCAAAGATCCCAGTGCTGCGATGTCTCTTTCAATTGAAATACTCGAATCGCTTCCGAATGTGGGTATTTTTGACAGGTATCACCTTACGCCGCAAACTATGATTAACCATCCTCTAAGTTTCTTGAAGTTGATATCTGACAGGGATTTGCTTGTTTCTCTTGATGCAGATATCGAAACTTTAAGAGGAAGATTATCCAGTAAAAGTGAGCCTGAAGATGTTGATAGTGAAGGTTTTTATAAACCTCATTATTACAGACTGGCTGATAATTGGAATGCGATGTATTTACAAACTGATATTATGACCGTAAATGAAATAGTTGACGTGATAATTAATAGATATCATGAGGTAATATCAGGCAAACAACATAAAATTAAAGAGGGTAGAAGCAAAATTGTTTACCGGAAAAGCAATAATATGATTGTAGAACTTAAGCCTTCGTTAGATTCAGTCACGTATCATAGGAGCGAGAATGTTGTAGGTACTGAAGTGCTCAGAAATTCAATTTGTGAAAAATTCATCAGAGCATTACAAAACAACTCAATTGATGTTATTGATTACAATAGATTGACTTCAAATTCATACTCATGTGATTACTGTTATTCTTTACCATTCGAAGTAATTGTTAAAAAAACGGCTGTTGGCACAACAATAACTGATTGTCCAGGCCTTTTTTATCCTAATATGCCTTTCAAAAAACCAATAGTAAGATTTGATTATCGATGTGACCCAAAAGACATAACAATACCAAGAGATTACATAATAAACTATGGGCTTGACCCAGAAAAATTGGAAAACACTTCTAGCAATGCCTTTAATGTGTTGCAAGATTTACTTAAAAATGCAGGTTATGAGTTAATTGATTTATGTTTTGTATATGGATTTACTCTTGATGGATGTATTAAAATAATTTCTGAAATTTCACCAGACGGAATGAGAATCCGTAAAGACGGGCAATCATATGATAAAGATTTATTCAGAAATAGTTATGGCGATGATTGCATAATAAGTAATTGGGAAAAACTGTTAGAAGACTTGTCATAAGAGTTTGTAACCTATGAATAACACTCGGAACCACAAATTCATCTTCCACCAACTTACAAGCTCTGACCATCTTTTGCGTGTCAGAGCCCTACAGAATATTTGTTCAGAAAAGGCTTTTTATACAAATAATGTTCCTGCAATTCTTATTCTTATTAACCTCTTTAGTAGTGAAGAACACCCGAAAGTAATCAGATGGTTTGCTTATACGTTTGCCATTATTGATGCAGGCGTAGCAGCCATTGATGCACTTATACAAAAGACAAAACAAATCTTCGATGAGGATGTAAGAGAATGGCTGATCGCTTCAACAAAGTGTTTGGAGTTAAGCAACTATAAATTGAGTAACATCTATCCTGTGGAACTTGGTTCTAAAGATGATTTTGATATTGGCGTAATTAAATCGTGGGGTTATAAAGATAATAGCCCTGAACTTATGAAGTATCTTATGTCAGCTCTATCGCACAGCAAAAGCCATGTGCGGAAATGGGCTGCACTATCAATCGGAAACAAATCAGATATTTCACCTGAAATTAAAACGGCCCTCAAGGAGTCATTCCAAGATGATGATTATCTTGTCAGAGAATGGGCTATGTATGCAGTCAAAGAATTTGCAGACGAGTTAGATTTAGTAAACTATACGTATGTTTTAGAGAAAGAAACGAATGTCCGAGCAAGAGAATGGGCTGTAAAAGGCCTCCCCTACACAAAGCATCGTGATGTCCCACGTTTATTAGTTAATGAGGTTGAGCATTCCTATTTCCGGACTGACCCTCTTTATGCTGAATCAGTAATTACAGCAATGGCAAATTATAGCGAGTATGGTTTTGTCATAGATAAAATGATGTCAGCTGTTAACGACGGTCAAGAAGATCTTGTGATTTTGGCTGCCATCAATAATTTATTAAAGGCATCTACATTTATTAGCAAAGATAAAATGTCTGAAATACTTTCCTCAGGCTATAAAACAGTCGAAAATGGTCATGTAAAAAATAAGATCGCTATGTATCTAGTAGATCAACTTGACATGTCAGAAAAACAGAACATCTATAATATTTTAAATAATGAGATAGCATCTAAAGTTTTATTCGCCATTATTTCGCCTGACAATGCATCGCAAGTCATCTCTGACATATTCTATGAGTCAATTATGTTAGAGTCACAAGACACGTTATGTTCAGATTCTTTAAACGACAATGACCGTATCATCGAAAATATTGGTTCTAATGTTTTAGCTGAGGTGGTTGGTAATGTTGTTGCCAACAAGAAGATACTCGCAGGAACAAAAATATTTATAGGTAGGAATATCATTATGGGCGATCAAAACAATGTCAAACAGGCCGTAGCGGTTGGTTCGCATGCAAGTGCAGAAAACGTTACTTTGAATCAAGTTGTAATGGAGGATGGACAACAGCCGAATTTTAATTTGAGATTATCAACAGATGACGGGAGCGTTATGGAAGCTGAAAAAGAAAATACAAAAATGGGCACCGAAAAAATATTAATTTTTTCATTTGGAATTGTATTTATAATTACAATGTTAGTTCTTGCAATTGCCTTCCCAAATCCAACTAACTTTCAATACAATGTTTTTAGAATAATTTTAGCACTTGCAATAGCAGGCATTGCCGCTTTTATACCTGGCTTTATAAATCTAAAATTAGGTTCTTGGTTAAAGGCTGGTGGGGCTTTAGCTGTATTTGCCATTGTATATTTTTTCAATCCTGCTCAACTTGTTTCAGCACCACAAGATGATCCGAAACAACATGAATTTACTGATAAGTCTCCATTAGAAAAAGCAATAGCTCAGGCAAGAAAGGATGGGCTTAACTATACAGAGCCAAGTTCCTCTCTTGTATTGGCAAAGACCGTTACTGGTTATCAATTTTCAAACACTAAAGCCCCTCTTTTAATTACTACAGTAAGTCCATTTAAACCAACTAAACAGAACACCATATTTTACGCAAATAGCTGTTGGGCCATCGGCATTGTAGTAGATGAAAATTCAGTCAAAGGTCTTGCGAAAATAGACGTTAAAAGGCTGTCATGCATTGATAATTCAGGGAAAGCATATGAATATGGCTTTACTGATAGTTCTAATAAAAGAATAGGCTATGTATCATCTAAGGAAACAATTGGACACGACTGGATAATTGCGTTGAAAGATAAAAACAAACTTATTATCCCATCTGAAAAAGATGTACTAATAAATATTGAGACACCAATAAATAATCTTAAATTAATGGGTAATATCAACAATACTAAAGCTCTATTAGATAGGCTACAGGATAAATAACTTTTAAATTAACAATATACTGCTAACAACGTGCAAAAACATACCACTCATGAATATAAAAAAATACATTTTAACTGGTGGGCCTAATTCAGGGAAGTCATCTTTGATAGAATTAATATCAAAAAGAGGACAATTAGTGCTGGAAGAATCATCGAGAATGTTGATACAAGCAGAAAATATCTTCCCATGGGATAATCAAGAGATTTTCTGCGAAGCATGTCGCCAGCTCCAATTGAAGCGTGAAAGAGGTCTCGTTGGTGATGTTGCATTTCTCGACAGATCCTTGGTAGACCCAATAGCTTTCGCTGAAGTTGCGCAGTGCCCAATAAGTGATTCGATATATCAAGATATAAATAATGCCAATTATGAACAAGATGTATTCTTCTTGCAGATGTTACCTGAGTATCGCACCGACGCCCAGAGAAAAGATAGCCCTGACCAAGCTGTTGCCGTATCAAGGCAACTCCGTGAGGTTTACGTGAGACTTGGATTTCGGCTAATTGATGTTCCCCTCTTTTCAAATAATGAGCTAAAGTCAAAAAATATGCGTTTGCAATTTATTCTAGGCCACGCTGTCTGAAAGGAACACTGACGAGTTTTGTAACTTATCGAGTGAAAAGTCCAATGTTCAGCTAGCGCCAAGGCTTTGCGCGTTGGCCGTAAAGACGAAACGAAAGGGAGGAGGATCGATACAAGAGGGATTAAATCGTTAACTTTACAATCTACCAATAATTTAACAAAAGGGGCATTGCTATGGCAAAGATCGTAAGCTTTATCAATTTGAAGGGAGGAGTTGGCAAGACCACAACGGCTGTTAACGTAGCTGCGACTATTGCCAGCAGGGGAAAACGCGTGCTACTTATTGACCTTGATCCTCAAACTAATGCCACCGTAAGTGTGATTGATCAGCAAACATGGGAAAAACGACATGCTGCTAAACAAACGCTTTACCACCTTTTTGAAGATATGCTTAAAGGTACAAATAATTTCAATATTGAAACCGCTATAATGACAGATGTGGGAGGTATAAAGGGACTAGATCTTTTACCTTCAAGTTTGTACCTTGTTGAAATACAAGATGAAATACCTGATATGGATAACAAAGCTTATGTTAGTCATGTAGATGTTTTAGGTAATGCCATTTCGCAGATCGCTAGCAATTATGACTACATAATCATAGATTGTCCTCCCAATCTTGGTGCAATTACTCTTAATGGTATAAGCATAAGTCATTACTATTTTGTACCAACAGTCCCAGACATTCTTTCAAAAATCGGTATTAGTCTAATCTTTAATAGGATCGATAATTTTAAAAAACGAAAGAAAACCTGTGAAATCAAACTAGGCGGAATTATTTTTACTAAAATAGACTATCGTACAAATTTGCATACATCAACAATGCAGGAACTAAGAAAAAGCAGCTACAAGGATTTCGTTTTTGAGGCTGAGTTTCCACAGCGTATATCTGTAGCAGAGGCACCTATAGACTCCCGCCCATTTATTACGTCTCAGACGGCCAAACGTAAAGCCGATTGGCGTGATACGCAAAATTTTATTGAAAACATCACAAATGAGTTTTTAACTAATATTGGAGGCTAGCGTGAGTATGATCGATAAAAAAGAATTTCAAACTTTTGGTCGTGTTCTTTGCATTTTGGGCGAATCCTTTGCAAAAGACCCTGAAAAATGGTTAGAAAAGCTGAATCCATTGCTCAACGAAGAGGATAAAACAGTTGATAAAATTGAAATTAAAGAGAGCACTGAACGTCTTAAAGATTTTCAACTGTACGACGTAGCAAAACTTCAAACAATTGAAGAACTAACTTTGACGTTAAAGCAATTTACTTTGGATGAGTTGCGATTGATATTAAAAGAATACAAGTTGGGATATTCAAAGCTTAAATCGGTAAATTCTTTAGCGGAATACATCGCTGACCAAGCTAAAAAGCGAACAACGGATGTGTTCCAGCATCACGAGAAATAACTATTGCGGCGAGGAATGGATAAGATGCAGGGGTGGCAGGTCAAGAATTGAAAACATGAATAACAGCAACACACGCTGACTATAGGACAAAAAACAATCTCATGAATAGCAACCCCAAAACATCATCACCTCATGTAGCCACCGCCCCTGCAACCGCTGCAGGCCAATACCTCGGCTACAGCCTCCAGCCAACTCTGCTCGCAATAAGGCTGCGCAAAGCCGCCGAGGGCTCGGCTTGCAGCCTGGAAGTCCTCGACGATGTTGCAGAGCAGGCGGAAGATGGTACGACCCATCTTATCCAGAGCAAAAGCGCCTTGACGGATAATCCCGTTGCCGACCGGGCGGTATCGCTCTGGAAATCTCTTTATAACTGGCTTGAGCTTGCAAAGCTCGGGCTGATCAATCCCGACACCACAACTTTTGAAATATATGTTTCCCGGCCTGTCGGCGGTGATCTCGTGGAACGGTTTCATGAGGCATCGACCGACAACGCAGCTGTCCAGGCGCTTGCGTCTGCACGCGACATGCTCTGGGGGCCTGCGCCTGATTTTCCACATCGTGCGAAACTTGCACCCAAGTTGCAGAAATACGCCAATACGGTGCTTGAGGCTGATAAGTCCCTGATCATTCCTATTATCCGCAATTTTAGCCTGACATGCGGCAGCGGCAGCCCGCAGACTGATTTTGAAAAACTTATCGCCAGCGACCCCGTATCGAAACACAAGGTTCCTTTTGTTGTGAACAGTTTGCTTGGCTGGGTGAAGAAACAGTCTGACCTGTTGCTGGAGAAAGGGCTGCCTGCGGTCATTATGCGGGATGAATTCCATCGCGAATATACCGCCTGTGTCCGTAGCGTGGATAGAGATTTGATCCTGAAAAGCTTTTCGCCAAAACCGAACGATGACCAAAAGCAGGAACGGTTGCACGACACGTTT
>MHYA01000004.1:7931-10444 GCA_001825675.1 Planctomycetes bacterium GWF2_42_9
CAGCAACGTGCTCCTCGCCGGTTGGGACAGATCAATCTGGAGTCAGTCCGGTGAAGTGTATGAGGAGTCCTTCGAGGAGCTGAATACCAGCCTTTGCCGGGCATGGCGCAATCTTAAAAAGGCAAATGACATAGAACATAAAGCTCATCCTGCTGTTGAGAAGGGAAAGCTCTTGTACTACGAATGCATGAAACACCGCACCTCAGTTCAGCAGATGAACCCGCCCGATCACTTTGTCCCCGGCTGTTTTCATCTGCTGGCGGATGTGCTGGAAATCGGCTGGCATCCGGAATACAGCGTGCTCCTTCAGGATGCGCTTGAGGAAGCGGTGTAATGAACGTTCTGTCCACAGAAGTGCGCAACATTCAAAATCCTGCCTTGGGAGCGGGCCTTATCTGGCGGTTTGTTTGCGGATATGTGAACGAACATGCGACCAAAAATCCGGTTCCGTTGCCGCTCATATTTCTGGTGTTGCCGACAATACTGCATCAACAGACCGAAACCTTTGTCCAGGGAACAAACAAGTCATCCGGCCTTAGGGCGTTTACCGCCAAATTCGGAGCTGCCAAAAACTGCAAACAGGATCTGCTGCTTGCGATCAACAACCGAATGCTCACCCTGAAGAACCTGACTCTTGAATCATTGAGAATCGCCATCGCAACCCGCCTTGTTCATCTCGAAAACGATGCGACGGTTATCCCGTTATCCAAAACCAAGGCCATTGCGGGGATACCGGTAGATATTCGTAACATGATGAATAATGCCGAGAAACTGGGTGCCTGGTGTGCGCCGCTAACCATGCACGAAATAGCCACAACATTGAGGGTGAGGTTTTGATATGTTTTTTCAGATAAAAGAAATCATCCTCTGGCCCAAGAACCCGGCCTTCAAACCGCGTCGCCTTTCATTTGAACCGGGCAAGGTCAATATCATCAGTGGTGCATCCCGAACCGGTAAATCCGCCGTTATCCCGATCATTGACTATTGCCTCGGCTCTCAAGGTTGTCTGATACCGGTGAAGACCATTCGGGACGCCTGCGCATGGTTCGGGGTTATCATTAAGACCGCATCCGGCGAGAAGCTGTTTGCAAGACCGGAACCGGGCGAACAGCGTTCCACCGATAATATGTTCATTCTGGAAGCCGCTGTAATAGATGAGATTCCGGAAACAGTTTCCAAAAACACCAACCGTGGCCATGTTCTCGGCGTACTTGATGAGCTTGCCGGATTATCCAACCTGGATTTCGGTGGCGGTGATCCGCAAAGCGGCTTTGACGCCCGCCCCAGCTTCCGCGACCTGAGCGCTTTTACCTTCCAGCCGCAAAACGTCATCGCTAACCCGGATGTGCTTTTTTTCAAAACAAACACCTACAAGCATCGAGAGAAACTGATAAAGATATTCCCCTACATCCTCGGTGCCATCACACCGGAGCTGCTGGCAAAACAACACGAACTGAACAGGTTAAAAACCGAACTGCGCCGTAAAGAGCGGGAACTGAAGGAAGCCATGGGAGTCTCCGCCCGGTGGCTGGCGGAATTGCGGGCCAAGGTGAGTGAGGCGCGAGAGTTGGGGCTGATTACAGCCGATCAGGTTGGCGAACCGTCGCGGGAAGAGATGATTCGTCTCTTGCAGGAACTCGTTGACCGCACGGACGTTACCCTTTTCGTAACGGCGGGTACGATCTCGGATGCCGTACAGGAATTGCAGGGACTGGAAAAAGAAGAATCTGAAGTATCGCGTGAGCTGACCACGTTGCGCCGCCGCCTGGAGGAGATGACCCGAATTCGTAAGAGCGCGGCAAGCTATCACGAGGGGCTGCATATTCAGCGTGACCGGTTGCAGGTCTCCGCCTGGCTGATTGCGCAGCGCAGCGGCGATGAAGGTTGCCCGGTATGCGGCGGCCACATGGAGGCGAGCGCTGACAAGCTGGATCAGCTCAACCATGCGCTGGTCGCCTTTGAACAGGAAGCCGGTGATAATTTTGAAATCCCTGCGGCGTTCGAGCGGGAAATGCAACGGGTGTCGGCTGAAGTAAACGAGGGGGCGGAAAAACTGAAGGCGGTTCAGATTCGGAAAAGAGCGCTTAGCCAACGGTCGAAGGCCGCCGAGAATCAGCAATATCAGACCAAGATGGTAGAACGATTCATTGGCCGGCTTGAAAATGCCTTGCAGCTCCATCAAAGCCTTGGTGAAAACGGTGAACTTCAGCCGGAAGTTGCACAGTTGCGAGAGCGCGTTCAACAGCTTGAAAATGAATTGCGCAGCGGCAATGCAGAATACAGAAAACACCAGGCTCTCAAACATGTCAACACAAATGCCGCACGCTTACTGCCGCTGCTTGACAGCGAACGGCCTGATGATCCTGTGTCGCTGGAGATCAACGATCTGACCGTCAAGGTTTCGGGAGCTGACAGGGACGATTACCTTTCCGAGATCTGAAGCGGCTCAAACTGGCTCTCCTACCATGTGGCAATGATTCTCGCCCTTCATCAATTCTTTATCTCCCTCCGAC
>MHYA01000004.1:10514-10656 GCA_001825675.1 Planctomycetes bacterium GWF2_42_9
GCGTGAAGACGAGGAAACTGAAGAGCCACAGTTTAAGAAGGATGAGGATATTGAAGCGGTTCGCAAGGTGTTCACGGTGTTGAGTGGTGTTGTGGCAGCAGCAAAAGGTAAGTTGCAAGTTATCGTGCTTGACCACGCCCCG
>MHYA01000005.1 GCA_001825675.1 Planctomycetes bacterium GWF2_42_9
TTCTGTGACATGGATGAACACGTCCGAATGCCTCCATTGTCAAAAAGAACACCAGCTCAAAATGAGGAACTCGTCCTTCAATTTGCCTGCCCTGCAGCGCGGCTACAAACCTTTCCCTTGCACTCAACATATTTTGCATTACAGTAACCGAAATTTCTTCCTGGTATTTATTTTGCTTAAAGCAGTTGCCTGACCTTAGGATGCGTGCGAAGCTCCTTAGGCTTACATTCTAAGACAAAATGAAAGCTTGGATATTTTATAACCTCATATTTTTACACCAACAGACTCCAGCAGATATAGTACATTGTAACGAAACACTTTCTCTTGTTCATGAAGATCTGGAATGGCTTTCTTTACTCTGGCGATAAACCCCTGCGGATCATAGCCGGTAAAATCACTTCCAAAAAGCAACCGGTTTGTTCCCAATATTTTCACTGCTTTTTCCAGACGCCCTATGATCAGGCCGCCTGCCCTTCCTGAGATATCCAAAAATACATTGTCGCATTTCACAAGTCGTTTCAGAAACTCATCTTCGCCAATATGCGAGCAAACAATCGTAAGTCCGGGAAACATCTCAGCCAAATCGACAACTTCAGGTTCTCCATGTATCTGAACCACAAATTTCAATTCCATGCATCGTTCAATCAGTTTTACAAAACGTGGCTCATTATATTTGCATGAGCTTACACATGAGTTTTTTAAGGTATCAATTTTATATGTAAGTAGCTCACCTGCCCATCGATAACCGAGTTCATGGAACTTGTTCAAGCATCGCAAGGATTCTTCTGGAAAATCCGGATTCATCGCCACGCCTGGATACAAAAAACCTTTGGTCGATGTAGCCATTTCAAGAGCTTCGGCATTGCCCTTTTCCAGATCTTCCCGGCTTTCACTAAGTACTCCGCGCCAAGTATTAAAAATTGCCTTTTCAATTCCAGAGTCGCGCAAATATTTAACTGCATCCTGAAAACAAGAGAAAAAATTTGTATGTTTTTCCCAACCACTGCTGGGCATATGAGTATGAGAATCAATTATCTTAACCTGTTCCATCTTTTCGATTACTCCTTCTTTACAACAGCAAAAAATAATTGAATTGCACGCTCTTGTTTATTTTAACGTCAAGCAATTGCCCCTCTCAGGAATTGTGATGTTTTTACTGCATCACCGAGATTTATCAATTCATGGATCTTATCTCTATTGGCTTGTACAATCGTATCAAATTTTACAAGCCATTCTACACTTTCTCCGATAGCTCCGGCAGCATTTTCACGATAGGGATATTGATCCATCGACAGCCAACCATCATATTGCGTCCGATCAAGCCAATACAACGCTTCGATATAGGCAATACTGTGCACCGTGCCGACAATCATGTCATCATCCCAAGCACCAAAATTGTCGTTGAAATGCATGTGAAATAATTTTTTGCCTGTCCGATTGGCAAGCACAATGGATTCGGCAATTGTTTCTCCGCCCATCAGTGCATGACCGGTATCAATTGTAATGCCGACATTATTGCATCCCGTTTCCTTTGCCAATAAGAGAGTATCAGCCGTTCTCGCCAGATAGGAATGAGTTCGTGGCTCCTTCGGTTTATATTCCAATGCAAATTTAATTTCTTTATAAGTATCTGCAAGCCCGCGAATAGCATCACATAACCACTGTCTTTCATTATCGTAATCGGCCGTAAGCATATAATCGTAACCATCTTGCCCGGGCCAGATATTTATTAGCTCACAACCAAGACTTTCGGCCACATCACACGTTTGACGTGTAGAATCTATTGCCTTTATCCGTATTGCAGAATTCTTGTTGCTGAAACTCCCCTTGCCAAAATCTTTGTTGCTGAAAAGATCGGGGATTATTGACACGCATTTAATACCATAATCACCTAGCACCCTCTTCATTTCTGTCACATTGTCGGGTCTAATGTCCCATGTACCAATTAGTTCAATACCAGTGACGTGAGGGATCTCAGCTGCTTGCTTCAGCATTTCGATCGTATTTACTTGGTTTTTGTATCCAGAACAGAACCGATCACGAGTGTTGCCCAGATTGCCTAAAACTATGGAATATTTGAAATTCATTTTAATTCGCCAGATTTAACGTTGCGAATAAGCCCTTTTTTGACAGATATACCGGTTTATTAAGCTTGAATATAACTGCTTTTACGTAATTGTCAAAAACAATTTTAAAAAATTCAACTCATCACTCAGCTTGGCAAGTTGCCAATTACATTCCCAAAGAATATTTGACTAATTTCGAATGCCCGATATTATACCAATATACCGGTTTATCTGCATTGTGACAAAATCACATGCTTGAACCAGGCATATGGTTCTGTTTAGCTGTTTTTGAGACGGAAATAATTCTTATGAGAGTCAGTTTCTATGTCATCGTCTGTGTTTTACTCCTGAATTTCAAAATAGTACACGCAATGATCAAAATGCCTGCTTTATTTGGAAATGATATGGTTTTGCAGCAGGATGCAAATACGCCAATATGGGGCCTAGCGGAGGCCAATGAGCAAATCGCAGTAGAAACAAGCTGGGATAATTCAAAACAACACCTTACCGCAGGACCCGATGGCAAATGGTTTGTTAAAGTAAAAACCCCGAAAGCCGGTGGTCCCTATAATATAATTGTTTCTGGCCAAAACAAAATCAATCTTCAAAATGTGCTTATTGGAGAAGTCTGGATCTGCTCAGGACAATCAAATATGGGATTCGCCCTAAATCAGGCAGCAAATACTGAAGAAGAAGTACCCGCCGCAAGAAACCACCAAATCAGGTTCTTTACTATTAAATCAAGTGTTTCTTCAATACCGGAAGCAAATTGCAATGGGTCATGGTCAGAGTGTACTCCCGAAACTGCAGCTCAATTCAGTGCCGTTGCTTATTTTTTCGGGAAGCGATTACAAAAAGAACTAAATGTACCAGTCGGTCTTGTTCAAGCCAGTTATGCTGGCACTCCTGCTGAAGCATGGGTTGGAATGAAAGCACTTCAAGCCGAACCTGATTTTGCTCCAATACTGCTAAGGTATGCGAAAGGAATCGCAGATTTCAACAATGCCCAAAAAGAGCATGCAAAAGAACTGGCACAATGGGAAGAAGCCATAAAGCAAGCCTCGATCCTGAAAAAACCCACACCACCTAAACCTTATTATCTACAGATGGATCAAACTGGCCCTGGTCATTCTCAATCACCTTCCGGATTATACAACGGCATGATAGCACCATTAATCCCATATTGTATTCGCGGCGTAATCTGGTATCAGGGCGAATGTAACGCGTGGCGGGCATATCAATATCGAAAATTGTTTCCATCATTGATTGAAAACTGGCGTAAAGAATGGCAACAGGGAGATTTCCCTTTCTACTACGTTCAGATAGCCCCATTCAATTACAGTATCTGGGACACCATCGACGAACCAATAGGCCCGGAACTACGAGAAGCACAGATGATGGCACTGGCAATTCCGAATACAGGGATGGCAGTCACAATGGACATTGGTGATATCAATGACATTCACCCTAAGAATAAAAAGGATGTCGGTGACAGACTTGCACGTTTGGCACTTGCAAAAACGTATAACAGACACATGGTCTATTCCGGTCCAATTTACAAATTCATGAGAATTGAGGATAGTAATTCTAAAACCCAATCTGCTAAAGCACATGATAAAGTAATTAGGTTGTTTTTTGATCATGCAGATAGCGGCCTTATTGCAAAAGGTGACAATCTCACATGTTTTGAAATAGCCGGCGAGGACAGAACTTTTGTCTCTGCAAATGCTTTGATCGACGGGAATACAATCATTGTTTATAATAATAAAGTTAAAAACCCTGTGGCTGTCAGGTTCGCATGGAGCAATACAGCCGTCCCGAATCTTTTTAATAAAGACGGGTTACCTGCTTCCTCCTTCCGGACTGATGATTGGCCGGGTGTCACAGTTGGCCGAAATTAGTTTTTGCTATGCTTTAAAACAAAGAACAATACTGAATTTTAGCAGAGACTGCTTCTAAAGCACTCAACAACATTGAAGGATAAATCAGATTACAAGAATTATGTTTTTGAACTTGAAAATACGATCTGCCATATGTCTCTGGTCACAGTGTATTGCAGATTACGCAATGTAAATTCTGACGGCATAGAAGCAGAAATATAGTTTGCAATAGGACAAATTTTATGCATGCGCAAGATTGGCTTACAACAGCCGTGTTCTACCAGGTTTATCCTCAAAGTTTCTATGACAGTAATGAGGATGGAATTGGTGATATTCCCGGTATAATCGAAAAACTCGATTATATTGCCTCACTTGGGTGTAATGCAATATGGCTAAACCCCTGCTTTGTATCTCCATTTAAAGACGCTGGTTATGATGTTGCTGATTACCGCAAGGTTGCTCCTAGGTATGGACAGAATACTGATCTAAAGAGATTATTTCGACAGGCACGCAAAAAAGGTATTCGTGTTTTTCTCGATTTTGTTGCAGGTCACACGTCAATTGAACATCCTTGGTTTAAGCAGTCATGTGATTCAGATAGGAATAAGTATACTAACCGGTACATCTGGACAAGTCACTGGCTCGAAAACACGGAAGAATATAATCTTAAGGTTGTCAGAGGTTTTGGAAACCGTGAGGGTTCATTTGTAACCAATTTCTTCTGGGCACAACCTGCATTGAACTATGGTTTCGCTGAACCTGATCCCCAGAAAAAATGGCAACTTCCGACTAATCATCCCGACATCAAGGCTCTTCAAAACGATATGATTGAAATATTGCAATTCTGGCTTAGTATGGGGGCTGCTGGATTTAGAGTAGATATGGCTTCATCATTAGTCAAAGGTGATAGCGATAAAGAGAAAACTATTCAATTATGGAAAGCAGTTCGAAAGGAATTAAACAAAACATTTCCTGATGCAGTCTTGATTTCAGAATGGTGTTGCCCTGCTGATGCTATTAAAGCCGGATTTGACGTCGATTTTATTTTAGAATGGGAGTGTCCGATTGACTGCATCCCCTTCAGACAGGAGACGGGTACAAATTGCATACCGACGGAAGGGCACAGTTTTTTCCGGAAAAAAGGCAAAGGGGATATTTCAAAATTCATGAGACTGTTTTTGGATCATTATCAAAAAACGGCTCCTCACGGTTATATGGCGATATATACAGGCAATCATGATGTGCAACGCATTAGTCTTGGACGCACACAAAAAGAAATTGAACTCATATTTGCATTCATTTTAACAATGCCAGTTATTCCGTTTATTTACTATGGCGATGAAATTGGAATGCGTTATCTCAACCTCCCCTCGAAAGAAGGCGGGTACCTCAGGACCGGATCTCGTACACCTATGCAATGGTCTGTTTTAAGAAATGCAGGCTTTTCTAAGGCTAAGCAGAACGATCTTTATTTACCCATAGACCCGTCTGGCGATCATCCTACAGTTGAACAGCAGCAATTACGTCGCAATTCATTGCTCAGCAGAGTCCGGCGCTTAATCCAATTACGTCGGGAATCAGAAGCTTTATCGTTAAATAGTGGATTTGAATTATTATATTGTAGGCCCCACAAGTATCCATTAATTTATCGGCGCCATAACGGCAGGGAGCAATATCTTATAGCAATCAATCCTTCAGTAAATCCAGTATCTGTTGAAATAGACATTCCTAAAAATATGAATACAAAACTATTAATGCTAGAAGTCGCAAATAATGCATCGATCAAAATAGCTGGCCCGCGATTAATATTTAACATGCCTGGAACCTCATTCTGCATTGCAAGAGCCGAATAATGAACTTTCCATTTAGTTTTGCACGATTATCACTAATTATTCGGTGCGGGTGTATGCTCAATCAGACTAGCAAATTTCGCAGTGGTTGGAATCAATGGAGGCAATATCGTAGAAATCGGATCCCTGTGGCTGTTAGTATGTACGGCGCAATACAGCCGTCCCGAATTTTTTTAACCGGGACGGATTACCTGCTTCCTCCTTCCGGACTGGTGGTTAGCCGGGTGTCACAGTTGCCCGGAATTCGTTTTTTGCGTTCTGATCTTTCCAAATTCAACAACACAATAAAACAGCTTATTAACTGAAAAAACAATTAAGGAATACTTGATAATGACTGCTTATAAAGCACTGAACAACGTAGAAGCTTTAATCAGATTACAAAAATGCAGTGATGGCTTTTTTGTTGCAGGTCAGGATGGTGTTAACGAAATTTGGGCAACCGCTGATAACAAGGTCGAATTTATTATATTTACTACACATTCACTGGCCTTTGTTAAAAGTGCTATGGGCTACCCGGCATATTATCCAATTCTGCCGGTCAAAATTGAAAGACCTGTCAAAGCTGTCCTGATGGATTTGGATGGAACAAGTGTCCGCAGTGAAAACTTCTGGATTTGGATTATTCAAAAAACGGCCGCAAGTCTGCTTGATAATTGTAATTTTGACCTTGAAGAATCCGACCTGCCGTATGTCTCTGGTCACAGCGTATCGGAACATTTGCAATATGTTATCAATAAGTACTGTCCGGAAAAGACCGTGGAAGAGGCCCGTGATTTTTATTTTAAGCACACCAATTGCGAAATGGATGCAATTATGAAAGGCCGCGGCAAAAGTGATGCCTTTACACCTACTGAAGGACTGAAAGATTTCCTCTATGAATTGAAATCCAGGGGCATAAAAATCGGCCTTGTCACCTCTGGCCTTTATGAAAAGGCATGGCCCGAAATAGTTTCAGCTTTTCGCCAGCTTAAAATGGGGAATCCTGAGGATTTTTATGACAGCATTATTACTGCCGGTTATCCCCTTCGAAAAGGCCAGCATGGTACTTTGGGCGAGCTTTCCCCAAAGCCGCACCCCTGGCTTTATGCAGAAACCGCCCGCATAGGCCTCGGCATCAAATCAGAGGACCGCCACCATATTGTCGGAATAGAAGACAGCGGTGCGGGTGTATGCTCAATCAGACTCGCAAACTTCGCAGTGGTTGGAATTACCGGAGGCAACATCGTGGAGAGTGGAACCCTGAGTTTGTGCAATCTTTACTGCAGCTCATTTTCCGAAATACTCACATTGCTTTAATACCGATGCTGAAATTAAAACCAGGTCGCGCGAATATAATATGTTTATTTAAAAACAATCAGAGCCATCCGGTCATTTTCGCGAGCAGCCGCGTATATGCGACAAAATTCGGCCAGGATACATCGTGCGGTACAGCGTGGTCACAACATGGAATATACCCGCCGTCGCACAAGATGGGTTCTATACGCTTTAATTCATTGATGATTGCCTGGCCACCCTGGGCGATGCACCGTTTATCTAGGCAAGCCGTATGAAAGCTACCTCCAACGGCTTGCCGAGATCGAGGTTCAGCACCGTCAGGCCCAGGCCACAGCCAGAAGGATCAAACTTGCCCGGTTCCCAATGATCAAGGAACTGGACAGCTTTGATTTTGCGGCAGTGCCGCAGATAAATAAGAAGCAGATAATAGATCTGTCAATGTGCGAGTTTGCAGACAGGCGCGGCAATAGCGTTCTAACAGGGCCGCCTGGTGTAGGCAAGACACATCTGGCGATAGCACTTGGGCATGAAGCTTGCCGGCGAGGATACAATGTTCGCTTCTTTACCGCTGCTGGGCTGGTAAATATGTATGTTGAGGCCAGGGAGGAAAAGACCATACTCAAACTTGAAAAGCAGATATGCGCCTGTGATCTGATCATAATCGACGAACTCGGCTATGTTCCTTTTACCAGGGTCGGGGCGGAACACCTCTTCGGCTTCTTTAGCCAGTGTTATGAACAGACCAGCCTTATTGTCACCACTAATCTGCCGTTCGGGTAGTGCAAGGAATATTTCGCTTTTTTGGTAAGACCTCCATATAAGCTATTTC
>MHYA01000006.1:0-301 GCA_001825675.1 Planctomycetes bacterium GWF2_42_9
TGGCTCAATCAAACTCCGCAATGGCTCAAAGACGCACAAACCGCCGTTGTCAACGGTCAATTACAAACCACGCTAAACCTAATAGACGAAAACTTCGACGAGCAGCATCTCCAAAATCTGCCCAAAATAGAACGTTCATATACAATGTACCGAGTCGCCTCGCTCTTAAGACAATCAGGCGATATAAAAAGAGCAGAAGATTTATTGACAGAGATTCTAAAATTCAACGCCCACGCCGCCGTCTACAACGACCTTTCCGATATCTGCCGAAAGACCGGCCGAACCAACGAAGCCATACGTT
>MHYA01000006.1:336-7984 GCA_001825675.1 Planctomycetes bacterium GWF2_42_9
CCTTTGCTTTGGGGAAATTTGGCGACCAATCTATTAAGCATAGGCCAAATCGACAAAGCCGTCGAATTGCTCCACAAGGTTTGGCAAATGCGTCCCGAAAATAATTTAGCCGCCTCAAATCTCCTGCTCTATATGCACTACGACCCGAAACTGACGCGTTCAGCTGCCTTCGAGACCGCAACCAAATGGGCAAAACAAAACACACCGCCCAGTATGGCAAAAACTCTACACACCACCACGCGCGATCCGGATAGAAAATTAAAGATCGGCTACATCTCACCCGATTTTAGAAATCATTCCGTAACATACTTTTTCGAACCGCTGCTCGAAGCGCACGACCGCGAAAAATTTGAGATCTTCGGCTACGGCAATATTTACAATTACGATGAAGTAACAGACAGACTAAAAACAAAATTCGATCATTACCGAAACGTCCGCCCGCTAAACGATGAACAAATCGCAAAACTAATCGAACAGGACGGCATAGACATCCTCGTCGATTTAGCAGGCCATTCAGGCAACTGCTGCATTTATTCGATGGCGTACAAACCCGCTCCAATCCAGGTTACATGGCTCGGCTACCCCGACACAACCGGTATGTCGCAAATCGATTACCGCATCACAGACATCATCGCCGACCCGCCCGGCAGCGAAAAATATTATTCCGAAAAATTATTTTATCTGCCGGAAATTTTCCTCTGCTACGGCCCCTGCGGCATCCAGTTACCAATCGGCCCGCTGCCGTATCTCGAAACAAAACGCATAACTTTCGGCTGCTTCAACAACAGCACAAAAATAAATCCGCTCATCATAGACCTCTGGTCGCAAATCTTAAAGAACGTCCCGAATTCGCAATTACTTCTGAAATTCAAATCCGGCCAGGACGATGAAATTCGCGATATGTTCCTCAAACGCTTCGAGGGATTTGGAATCTCAAGAGACAGGATAGCGATTTCAGGTTGGCTTCAATCCCCGCACGATTTGAATCTATATAACAAAGTCGACATCGCGCTCGACACATTCCCGTATAACGGCACAACAACAACCTGCCAGGCGATCCTAATGGGAGTACCTGTAGTATCGCTCGTCGGCGAACATCACATGTCGCGCGTTGGTTTAAGCATACTCAAAAATCTTGGTATGGAATTTTTCGCCGCGCCCACACCGCAGCAATACGTCGCGCGAGCAACCGCGTTGGCTTTAAAACCGGAATCGATTTCGAAGATTAGAAATACGATGCGAGATAGAATGCGTGCCAGCACGTTGTGCAACAAAGCAATTTTCGCAAAGAGAATGGAACAAGCATACAGAACAATGTGGCAAACCTGGTGCAACTCACATATTTAGCCCCTCGTTGTACGCTATTAAAAATCAGCGCAAGTCCCAAAAACCAACTTTTCAAAATTTACGCAAGTTTTTTCATTTTCGCGCATTTTTTTTAAAATAGGTGCAAGTTTGACGATTTTATTTTTCCTGTCAAAAAACCACCATCATTATTTTTCTGTAAACAATGTTTTTTTCAAATATGCGCAGGCACCCTCTTCGAAAAATCACGAAAAAACCGGAAAAAACCGGAATTTTTCCGATTTTTCTATGGAAAAGTCTCGAAAAACACTGAAAAAGTCCCAATTTTACCCCTGTTTTTTGCCTCACTTGCGCAAATTTGCAAATCGCTTGCGCATTTTTTTGAGAAGAAAAACAAATAACGATTTAACAGCGATTTTAACATAAAAATTGGTATTATTTTTTTAATTATTTCACTGGAAATTATTTAACCAAATCCTATACTGTCTTTTTCATTAAATGGATTAAACAATGGAACTAATTAAACAAATTAAAGAAGCGGAAAATACTGCGAAAAAACTCATTGAAGATTCGCAAAAAAATGCCGTTTTCAGTATTGAAAATGCGGAAAAACAGAAAGCCGAGAAATTGGCAAACGCCCAGCAGGATCGCAGAAAAAAAATCGAGTCCGCCCAGGCTGAAGGATCAAAACAGGGAAATTCTGAATCCGAACAGTTAAAATCCAAATCCGCACAGGCAAGGCAGCAACTCGAACAAAAAGCCAGTTCAAAAATGGCTTCGGCAGTCAATACAGTAATAGAGTTTATTAAAAAGCAAAGCTAATACCCACTTTTCTAAGCAGATATACAATGGCCATATCGCAAATGAAAAAAATTCTAATTGCCAGTTACAAACAACAGGCTGGCGAACTGCTGGAGGCGATTCAGCGGCAAGGCATTATGGAAGTCCTTGAAAGCGAACGTTCGACCGTTAGCAAAGAATGGCCTGAATTGGAAAGCATTTGGGAAAGACCCAAATTAATAGAAGAAAAGCTTGATAAACTGGAAACTGCAATTTCTTTCCTAAAAGAATATGCAGTTCAAAAAGGCGGCCTGGCGGCAGCTCTTGCACCAAGAAAAGTAGTTGATCAAAAGCAGTTTCTAAATGTTGTCCAGAGCGGCGAAACAAACAGGAAACTGGAAGAAACAATAAATCTTCAAAAAAAAATAGAAAATCTTTCAACAGAATCTGAAAACATCTCGGCACAGATTGACTATCTTCTGCCGTGGCAAAATTTGCAGACGCCTGTCGAAGAAATCGACAGTTTGCACAACGCGACGGTTTTGATTGGTTTTCTTTCAGAAAAAAATTATATTGAAGCACAGGGAAAACTTTCAAATCTCGCCGTGTTTCAAAAAGTAAGCCAAACTAACAGCACAATCGCTTTTTACGCAATATCTTTCATAGAAAATGCACAGGAAGTTCAAAAATTATTACGCAGTCTTGAATTTGAAGGTATGAATTTCGCGGGACTCAAAGGCACAGCTAGTGAATTAATAAAATCTTTAAACGCAAAATTAATCGAAATCCAAAAAGAGCTTGCTGATGCCCGCGTAACAGCAAAAAAACTAAGCGAAAACCTGCTTGATCTGCAAATATTGTCGGACTTTTACCGCGGCGCATTGAGTAAGCATAAGGCTCAAATGACATCGCCGCAAAGCGAAAAAGTTTTTGTCTTTGAAGGATGGGTAAAGAAAAAAGATTTACCTTTGCTGAAAAAAATTGTCAAACAATTCGATTCTTCATCGATCACTGAAATTCAAATCAGAAAAGGTGAAGAAGTTCCCGTCGAAATAGATAACCCTAAATTTTTAAAGCCGTTTGAAACAGTAACACGTTTGTACGGAATGCCGAGTTCTAGCAGTGTTGACCCAACGCCTTTTTTGGCGCCGTTCTTCGCTATATTCCTCGGACTGTGTATGGCTGATGTCGGATATGGTATTATTTTAGCCTTTGCTTTCTGGTGGCTTGGAAAAAAAATTCAGATGGGCAAACCGGCAATCATGTTGTTTTTCTTTTGCAGTTTCACGACGATTATTGCCGGCCTTATTACCGGAAGTTGGTTTGCGGATACGATCACGGCTCTGTTGCCGCAAGATACCAAAGTATTTACAATTCTTAACGCTGTAAAAAGCAAGTTTCTGCTGGTTGACCCGATTGCACAGCCAATACCATTTATTATTATGACGCTGGCAATTGGATATTTCCAGATGATGTTAGGATTCTGCATCGCATTGATACGCAATCTTATGCAGAAAGATTTTGTAGCGGCCATTTGCGACCAAATAGTCTGGCTGGTGTTCTTCAATAATTTCCTTGTTATCGGAATAATCAAATTCGGAAAGCTGCCCGCTTCGCTGATGCCGATAAGTGTAGCTGTTGCGATTGTCTGCGGGATTACTATTCTTCTGTTCGGGGTTCGCGAAGGCTCGTGGGGCAATCGAATCGGAATGGGTGCTTTCCAATTATTCAACGCAGTATTTTTTGTCGGCGATACTTTGAGTTACTGCCGATTGATGGCTCTGGCAATGGTTGGAGCGGGATTAGGTATGGCAATCAATGTTCTGGTTAAAATGCTGATGGATGTTCCTTATGTTGGATTTATCTTGGGCGCTCTTTTATTCGTAGTCGGCCATTTATTTAATATCGCCCTTTCACTTCTGGGCGCGTTCGTCCATTCTATGCGACTTCAATTTATCGAATTCTTCCCGAAATTCTTTTCCGGCGGCGGAACAGATTTCAGGCCTTTAACAAAAGAATACAAACATATAATGATTAAAGAATAATTTTTAGAAAGTGAGGTAATAACATGTTTGAACATATAGGATTAGCTTGTGCAGTAGCCGGTGCTGCAATAGCCACGGCGGTATCAGGCGTTGGATCATCAATAGGACTTTGCACAGCAGCAAACGCTGCCAGCGGAGTATTAAATGAAAAACCTGAACGCTACGGCTCACTAATGTTGCTGGTACTGCTGCCAAGTACGCAAGGTATTTACGGCTTTGTTATCACGATTATGATTATGATGAAAGTACAAATTATCGGCGGCTCTCCGGTGGATATTACCGTAATGCAGGGTCTGGAGATTCTGGCTGCATCGCTAGCTGTTGCTGTCGCCGGATTGTTCAGCGGTATAAAACAGGGACAGGCTTGCGCCAGCGGCATCATTATGACCGCCAAAAGACCGGAAATGGCTGTTAAGGCTGGCGTTCTGTACGCAGCGATGATCGAGTTCTACGCGATCCTTGGCTTCTTGATTTCACTGTTGCTTATTCTCGGCATTAAAACACCGGCATAATTTGTTCACAGGTAATTTATGGATACTAATCAGGTTGTAGAAAAAATTCTGAATGAAGCGAAAGCCGCTGCAGATAAAATCAAAGCTGATGCGGACACGAAATTAAAAGCATTGAATGATGCGACCGATGCAGAGCTTTCAGCTTTTGAGCAGGAAACGCAACGTTTATGCGAAAAGGCTTTTGCGGAAAATAAAGAACGTGTCCTTGCGATCGCGAGAATGGAATCCTCAAAGCAAGAAACGCAAGCCAGACGTCAGATGCTTAATAAGGTAATCGAAAATACAGCCGAGAAAATCAAAAGTATGAACGATGCGGAATATCTCAATCTTATGGAAGGTTTGATTCTCGCATCGGTTAATACCGGCAGCGAAGAAATCGTGATCGGCAAAAATGAAAAACGCATCAATGATGATTTCGTTCGCAAAATAAATCAAAAGCTCGGCGAAAAAGGCAAACTTCAGATAGCGGCCGATAAAGCGGATATCGAAGGCGGTTTCATCTTAAGGCAAGGCAAGAGACGCGTAAACGCATCGCTTGATGTTATGCTGAAAGTCGCAGCCCAAGAGCTTGAAGGCAAACTCGCTGAAATATTATTCGGATAAAGGACAGACAAGGATTTACACTGTATAAAAATATGGCGATAGAAACTGAACAACCGCGTTTTGATTTTAATACATATCCGCCGGTCGGTGAGACTGACTGGGGATATGTACAGGCTGTTGCGCAAGTACGTGCCATTGAAGACGGTCTGTTCAGCAAACAATTTCTCACAGAGCTTGCCAACTCAAGGAATTTTAAAGAACTTTGCGATATGCTCGCAGGTACGGATTATCCAATCACGGCATCGATGACGGAAGAAGAAATAGAACAACTGCTCTTAAGCAAAAGGGTTGAGACACGGAAATTATTCGAGCAGCTTATAAATAACGAACAAATAGCGATTCTGTTCCGTGCAAGAGTAGATTTCGCGAATTTGCGACTGGCAATCAGACGGCTTGTTACAGAAAAGCCGCTGGGCAAAGATTATCTGCCGCAGGGAAATGTCGCACCTGACCAGTTTGAATTGGCCTTTGAGCAGGAAGATTATAGCGGTCTGCCGCAATTTTTGCAGGACGATGTCGAGGCGGCGGTTCTGGCGTATTATAAAAATAAAAATGTACGAGATATAGATTTCGAAATAGAGCGTGCCGAATCGCAATTTATGACCGAAAACGCTGCGAAAATCGGTAACGTATTTCTGATTGAGTTGTTCAGAATGCAAATCGATTTGACTAATATTCGAACTATGATGCGGCAAAAACTTCGCAACATCGATGAACGCGACGCATATTTGGCGGGCGGATATATCGAAATATCAAGGCTTGTGCAGTGTATGGATGTTGGATATGAAGCACTGGCGGCACATTTTTACGCGACGCCCTACTATCATCTTGTGGAAAGCGGAGCGGCATATCTGCAAAAAAATAATTCATTTTTGAAACTCGAAGCGGGATGCGATGAACATTTACTCGGATATCTGAAAACCACGCTGTATATTTCAGCGGGTATTCAGCCGATTATCGCGTATCTGCTTTTCAAAGAACACGAAATAAGAATGGTTCGGCTTGTAACGGCCGGCAATAAAGCGTTAATTAAAAACGATACAATGCTCGACAGGATAGTAGTGTAATACCCTTTAGGGTAGTAAATTTAGGCGAGATTGAATGGTTTTGATTTTTAAAGCATTTAACCGCGGATTAACAGAAATATTTAATTGAGATTAGTGTAATATGCAGGGTAAAGTTGCGATATTCGGCAGTGCGGATTTTGTGATGGCGTTTTCTGCGCTTGGCGTGGATTGTCATTCGGTTAACGACAACGCGGATGAAATAAAAGCCAAAGCGGAAAAAATCATCGCGGAAAAATATTCTCTGATCATTGTAGCGGAAAATATCGCGCCTGCCGCTAATGAAGTGTTAGGACAATTTGTGTCCAAGGCGGAACCCTGCGTGCTTGTTGTGCCTTTCACAACGGAATCGAAAGGGTTCGCGGCGGAAGGCTTGTCGAAACTTTTAAAAATCGCAACGGGAATCAATATTTTAAAAAATGTAGGATAATAATATGGCTGAAAAAACAGGAACAATTGTTAAAGTCGCAGGTCCGGTCGTTATGGCCAAAGGTATGCTCGGCTCAAGAATGTACGATGTTGTGCGAGTCAGCAAACATAACCTTATCGGCGAAATCGTCGAGCTGAAAGGTGAGACCGCGAGCATTCAGGTTTATGAAGATACAATAAGCGTTGGCCCCGGCGAACCTGTCGTCGATACCGGCGAACCATTGAGCGTTGAACTTGGCCCAGGCCTTATCGAAAGCATTTATGACGGTATTCAAAGGCCGCTCAACGAACTCTATAAAGAACAAGGCAGCTATATTCTTCGCGGCAGTCAAATTCCCGGCCTTAATAGAACAAAGAAATGGCATTTCAAACCTGCAATTAAAAACGGGACGGATGTCAGGGGCGGCGATGTGATCGGCACAGTTCAGGAAACGCCGATTTTGCTGCATAAAATTATGATTCCGGCGAAAGTCAGCGGAAAAATTGACGGCCTTGCTGAAGGTGATTTCACAGTTGTTGATAAAATCGCGACGGTAACGAATTCAAACGGCAGCAAAACTGAAATTACAATGATGCAGAAATGGCCTGTTCGTTTGGGCAGGACTGTAAAACAAAGACTCGCACCGGACGCGATCCTGCAAACAGGTCAGCGAGTTATCGATACATTTTTCCCAATCGCAAAAGGCGGTACTGCTTGCGTGCCGGGGCCTTTCGGTTCTGGTAAAACGGTCGTTCAGCATCAGCTTGCAAAATGGGTCGATGCGGATGTTGTTGTTTATGTTGGCTGCGGCGAACGCGGAAACGAAATGACAGACGTACTGATGGAATTCCCGGAATTGAAAGATCCAAGAAGCGATCATCCTTTGATGAAACGCTCGGTTCTTATTGCAAATACTTCTGATATGCCCGT
>MHYA01000007.1:0-3537 GCA_001825675.1 Planctomycetes bacterium GWF2_42_9
AATAGAAGTAGTTATTTTTTCTGGTGATATGCCCAGTTCATTCATAAGCTTTTTTTCTCGTGCCCGCTGGTAAAGTTCAACTTCCCAGTCCTTGCCTTGCTTTGCATATTCATCCGCGAGTGTGGTTGTGTGATTGGAAAGTCTCATTTCCTGCGCCTTTGCCTCTTTGGCTGGATCGACATGCTCAGTACCATCCCAAAACCACTGGTGAGGATAATGACGGATGGTTCTCCAATTCAGCGGCAGATAGTCTGATATTAAAATCGCCTCATCGAGCCATGCCTGCAAAATACGGTCAAGTACAACCATTGCCATGTCAGCCTGATCCACCCGGATACTTTTGTAATATGTTTGATGATCAAGCCGGCCAGAGGCATAGTTGTATCCCGAAGAATTGCATGCCGCGATATTAAATGGCATATTCAAACAGCGAGCGATTTCATTTAAAATCTGGTTTTTAAATTCACCGTATGTAGTTGTCGGTTGATGAGCTTCTATCTGTCCCAGCTTCCAGCCATCAGGAAGCGTTGTAGCCATTCTTTTTTCAAGCTGAACTACATCCATCGGCTCTAAATTAGCAGCCTCGCCATTTGCCGGAGAATCTGTGTATAATACCGCCGCAAAATCAGCTGCAGTTTCAGCGGCCGCGATCACAGCAAGTGTATATCTTCTAAGCTGTGCAAATAATGGCAGCGCCGGTGTTATTTCCGGAATGCCGCGGCTCTGTCCCGGTCTTTCGGCCCTGAACCAATGGACCATAGAACCGGCATCAACAGTGTTATAGTCCTGCTCAAAAACAACAGACATTGAGCCGGGATGATTCTTAAGAACAAAATAGTTTGCAGGATTACCGAATTCATCAAATTCGATACCATCAGCTTGAGATTGCTGAGTAAAATATTTTGCCCAGGGTGTCGTTACCTGATCGGCCTCAACAAGTCTTAAATCAAGTTTTACAGGCGAATTTAAATTCCTGTTTATTGAAAGTATCCCGAATGCCTCACCATCATAAGCTCGTGCCATTCGCATTGTACGAAGCTTTTGAGCAAGGCGGATTTGAGAAGCCCAGTTCATAAACTCTGTTTCAATGATCCTGTTGCCATGATCATCGTCGGTTAACATTTGAAGACGAGGGCCTGTCCCAACAACATCATTAGCCAGAGTAGAAATTATTCCCTTGGCATAACTGTTATTTGCGACTTCGTAGCGAGAGCGGTTGCGAAGTGTTTTTCTAACTTCGACACTTGCAGCACCATCAGCTGACAGAGAATCTGCGTTTGACCAGTGGCGATGGTTATCAGCTGTGGTCTGGGCAGCATCAAACCTTGCCCGCATGATACGTCCTGCCGGCCGGATTGCTTTACGCTCTTTGTTTTTACCGAAAAACCACATAACTACTCTGCTCCTGGAGGAGATAATTTTGAAAACTTAATGCCAAGACCCTTACGCCTGGTAGCATTCTTACTTGCCAGATATTTATCTGCTGCAATCTGGTCAGCCAGAGAATGCTGCTCAACAGAGACTCCGTCGCTGGAAACTTTTGCTGGGCTTTTGGCGTTGTCTGAAATCGAATTATTTAAATTTTCAGTCATAATTGCGGGAGAAGGATTCGAACCTTCATCTTGCAGAGCATGAGCCTGCCGAGCTACCATTGCTCTATCCCGCCTTAAGCAACCAAATAAACGAGTATAAAAAAAATAAGCCGTACCGGGTGTTCGGCCCCGAACGGCTTTTATATTTTCTGGTTTACCTGTGAGGATCAGTCGCAAGCTACCCGCGTTATTTAGTTGTCGAATTTGATTATGACATGTAGATTTTGGTATGCAATAGTGGTTATGAAAAATTTAAATAATGTTACGCATATAGATATAATCCCCTTATAGATGCTTTAGCAAAAGAATCTATCAGTGTTCAATTCATTTTTCTAATGTGCAAATCGGCTGCTGCATTTGCGAATCTATTCTAAAGGCTTTCTTAATACCAGTCTGAAATTTCAAACCATTCTGTTGCAAGTAAAGCAAAATCAACAAAATCAATGTTGCCATCATGGTCAAAATCTGTATTTAATTTATCTCCTGTATCCAGCCACATATCAATCAATAGATTTAAATCATTAATATCTGTCCTGCCATTGTTGTCAGTATCTGAAAGCAGACCATAGCCTGGTGGAGCCATACTCGCCTGAACAGTACCGCCATAAGCCCCCATATTAATTCGTAGATTTACTCCAAATTCATTATCCGGGTCACGCGGGATTGTAATAGCTTCGTCGCTGAGTGAACAGCCGGGATTTCCTGCATCTATGCACCTGCTTGTGGAATAATCCCATGTCCAATTTGAACCGCCGTCTATCCATCTCCATCCATAACTTTTTAAATGATAGTTTCCATGAACCCAATAATCATTGCTGTATTCGGCCGGCGTACCATTGGGATCCCAGTTGCCGGGGTCGACAAAACATGGGTCTGTATTGATATTTCCTATATCCCATATAAGTTTATGAGGGGTCTCAGACCATATTCCTTCTTTGCCATATTGTATATCGCTGTAATTGACAGTGGCTGCTGAACTATTCGTGAGCCATATTGCACCTTCCCAAGCAGAGCCGGGTGTATTGTTATCCCAGATAATAGAGTTTGTAATAAAAAACTGGCTGTTCCGACTATATATTGCTTCTCCATCATTATAGGAGTTACAATTTTTTGTTATAACCACATTTTCAATATTCACATTGCTGTACTCGCAATAGATGCCTCCGCTTTGATTACCAGCAATAATGGAGTTTTCGACATTCAGCATGCTTTCACTGTTACTACGTAGAGCCGGTCTGTTTTTATTGCCAAATATACTGCTTCCGCTAATATTGAGATTGGAATGATCCATACAAAACACAGCTCCGCTCTCGTAAGAATAATTATTACTTACGAGACAATCAAGGATATTTACATTGCTTCGGTTACAGTATATCGCTCCGGCTCCTGAATTTGAACGGTTTGATTCTACCTTGCAGTTTGTAATTCTCGCACTGGATTTTTCACAATAAATCACTCCATTAAAATATCCTCTATTGTTGATTATATGGCAGTTGGCGATTGTTGGGCTGGAGTTTTCACATTTAATTGGATTATGATTTTCATTTAGACCTGTGATTTTAAAACCTGATAACGTGCAGCCGTTCATTTCAAAATTTATAAAATCTACATAACTTGCCTGCAATACTGTTCCTGCAACTACATAAGGATTTTCTGGTTCCGAACTTTGCACAACTATCAGCTTGCCCGCTAATTCTATGTTCTCATCATAGCTGCCTTGAGCAACTATTATTCTGTCGCTATTTGCAAGAGACTTTAAGTTTATCGCGTTTTGAATAGTTTTTTTGGGTCCATGGTTATTATTATTAAAATAAGGCAGTGTTCCGTCCCATGTATCATTTCCTGATGTTCCATTTACATGATAAATAACACAGCCAACGCATGGATCGCTCGAATAAAGCTCGTATTCTGCAATATTATTGTGACCGTCATTATCATTATCATC
>MHYA01000007.1:3576-11810 GCA_001825675.1 Planctomycetes bacterium GWF2_42_9
TCGGAATCGGAATCGATAAATTCATCAGCTCCAATATCAAATCCGGTTCCGGCACCACGAATTTCCGAATCAATATCATCGACTGGACAGTATGAATCAATATAAGTATCCGGCGGAAAATTGTAATCTATGCAGGGTGAATTTGATTGCAGATGTCCATCAGGAGTTATCATCGGGTCGGTATCTATATTCGGCGCTTCAATTCCGTATTCATACCAATTCTGAATATCACAGTATGCTATAAAAGGAACTGTGCCGTTCCATGAAATATTTTCCTTGTTTGCCCAGATGATGGAACGGATAATCTTTGTATAGTTGCCGTTACAATAAATTACGTTTGAACTTTTATTTCTGCTTATTGTGCAGTTTGTGATCAACATCCTGCCGGTAGAATAAATTGCACTGCCGCTGTTGCTTTTGTTAAACATTAAAACACAATTGCTTATTAATGAATTGGCATCCATACAGTAAATACCGCCGCCTGCCCCGCCGGTTGTTGGGCCGTTGGAAGAGATGGTGCTTTTGCTTATTATCGGCATTGAGTATTGTGCGCAATAAATACCCCCGCCTTGCAATGCTGAATTGGCAACGATTTTACAATTGGTTATAATGGGTCTGCTGTTAAAGCCGCAATATATGCCACCGCCGGTATATGGGCTGCTCATTGTCTGATTCTCTTTTATAATACATTCGCTAATTATTGGCGCAGCATAATCGCCGCAGTATATTCCGGCTCCCTCAGGTTTAATGCAATTCCTTATTATACACTTACTGATTGTCGGACTCGAAGCACAGTATATTCCTGTTTTTGAAATAGTTATTCCTGTAACTCCGCAGCCGTTCATCTTGGTATAGCCGAAATTAATTGCCCCACTAATGATAGTGGCCTCGACAGTATTGGGGTCATTTGGCTCTGTCCCTTTTATCATTATCTGATAGTCACGTGGACCTGTCAAAGCTATAGCTTCATCATACAGCCCCGGTGACACAATTATGGTATCACCGTTTCTGCATAAGGTAAGTGTTCCAACTATGGTTTTTTTGGGATACTCCGGTGACAAACCGTCATTTTCATTATGTCCGGTAACCTGGTTTACATAAAAAACAGATTGTGCTGTGAATGGGTCTGTGTTGTAAAGCTGAAGCTCTGTGATATTGTTATGACCGTCATTATCATTGTCATCCAATGGATTTAATGCGGTATTCGAACCCGAATACTTTAGTTCGTACCAGTCCGGCAAACCGTCGGCATCAGTATCAATCACCCGGTCAGCGCCTATATTTGCTATGCCTCCCGATTCTCCATCAATGTCATATAAGGCGAGATAATCAGGATTTCCCGATTTAAAGCATGGTGAACCCGGCCGCAAGTGCCCATCTACCGTCAGCATAGGGTCTACGTCTATATTACCCCATCCACAGTTGGACCAGCCGCCTTGTATGTCGCAGTTATAATAGCATAAACCGTTCACCTGTTCAGGACTGTTCGACCATATAATCGAATTGCGAACTTCTCCGTTGCTGTTACCACAGGAAATTCCGCCGGCAGAACTATTAATGGAACGGTTATAGACAATAGTACAGTTTGTTATATTAACATCCGAGATTGATTGCAAAGAAATACCGCCGCCATAGTTACCAGTATTGCCTGATATAATTGAGCTTTGAATATCAGCATCATTGCTGTTGCTGATGTATATACCGCCGCCATAGTTTCCGGAATTATTTAAAATGACACATCTCGAAATGTTTGGGTCACTGCCGTCACAGAATATTCCTCCGCCATTGCCGCTGGATACATTTTTAGAAATCCTGCAATCAGTAATATTCATTTTGCGATTTTGATTTTTATAGTTTATACCTGCGCCAGCTTCCGTTGATGTGTTTGCGATTATAGCACAATCACTAACAGTAAAATCGCCAGCCGCCGGACTGTATGTAATTTCAAAAATCAAACCGCTGCCGCGATCAGCCGAATTTTGGGCTATTGTACTATCGGTAATAGCAACATTGCTGTCATGACAGTATATACCGCCGCCTTCATATGTAGCGGTATTGCCTTTTATTTCGGAGCCGCTGATAATCAGCTCAATATTGACTTTATAATTTTCTTCGCTGTCGTTGCAATATACTCCTGCGCCATACTGTGCGGTGTTATTATTGATAACACTATTTGTTATATTGATTTTGCTGTTACGATCAAAGCAAAGACCCCCGCCATAATTATCCGTTGAATTAAAACTTATATTACAGTCAGAAATATTCATAAAAGATGAGACGCCGAATATCGCTCCGCCATACTGACCAAATGAAGAATTATTTGTTAAAACGCAGTTAATTAGAGTCGTTTTGCTGAGATTATAATATATCGCACCACCATAACCTCCAGTTGAGCAGTCTTTTATCACGCAATTTTTAATAATTGGACTGCTGTTATCGCAGTATATCGCTCCTCCATTAATCGCACGACCGTCTATTATTGTCAGCCCGTCAATAACGGTATTATTGTCTTCAACACTGTGAAAATTAAAAGCTCTACCCAATTCATTGCAGTCTATAATTGTTTGAGCGACTGTATTAGCATCATTAGGCTCCATACTGCACAATGTCAGATTTTTGCCGCCAAAATCTATGGCGTAATTACCGCTGCCGAAATATGTCCCGGGGAAAAGTCTTATCGTGTCGAATTCATCACTGTTATCTACTGCGGATTGAATAGTTTTCTTTGGTCCGTGATGACCATCGAAAAGCTCCGCCAGGCCATCCCAATTGTCATTACCGTCTATAGGGTCAACATATCGTTCCAATCCCCTGCGAAGTGGATTAGTGCTTTGCCTGTATTCTTCTATGTTTGTATATGGATCATTATCAGGATTTTCGTTTGGTAGGGCAATATTAGGGTCGTTAAAATATTTGAGTTCCCACCAGTCAGGCAGTCCGTCTACATCCGCATCGTGAAATTCGTCCACACCAATGTCACTAATTGCTGCATCCGGCCGAACCTCATTATCAATATCATATGTAGACGAAGTGTTTGTACCATTATCGATACAATTAGAATCGACCGTAAGATGCATATCGGCAGTAAGGCATGGATCTGTTTCAATATTACCTGTTCCAGCCCATCCATCCTTGATATTGCAGTATTGAACAGCAATAGTCGCGGAATCATTTAGTACAACTTCATTAAGTGAGTTATTCCAGATAATGCAATTTGTAAGGTTTGGTTCACTGTTTTCGAGGCAATGTATCCCGCCGTTATTCGCATTATTATTGACTATTGTACAATTCGTAAAAAATGGCTTTGAATATTTTCGGCTTAATATTGCTCCGCCTTTTTCAGTTGCGGTATTATTAGCAATGATACAATTTATAAAATTTGGTTCCGAATTTACATCAGAAACTATCGCTCCGCCTTCATAGCCGGCACTGTTCCACATTATAGTCGAATCCTTAACAACCGGCTTGCTGTAATCGGTTGAAAGGAGAAATCCGCCGGAGCCATCAGCAATATTGCCGCTTATTTGGCATTTTTGAATAACAGGACAACTATATGCTTCAAGGAAGATTACTCCGCCATGACCGTACTCAGCGATATTTGCAAAGATAAGACAATCATTTAATACGGGGTTGCTATGACGGCTGAATACCACTCCGCCCACATGCGCAGTATTTCTCATTATGCTGCAATTTTGCAGGCTTGCATTACTTTGCTCATAACAACAAACCACTCCACCTTCGGCCGATTTGTTATCGGTTATTATACAATCGCTAAACTGCGGGTTGCTTTGTAAATTGCAGAAAATCACACCACCTTTGGCCGCTTCATTACTGATAAAATCACAATCTGATATTTGCGGATTTGAGCCGTTAATGCAATATAGGACACCTCCGTCGATGGAATTGTTATCGCAAAAAAATGAATCAGTGATTGTCGGGCTGCTGTTGTTGCAATATATCCCGGCGCCAGTTGGAGAATAATTTTTAATTATATCACAATCAATAATACGCGGATTGCTGCTTTCGCACTTTATAGCACTATTTTGGTTCCCGGTAATCGTACAATTGACAATATTCGCATCGCTGTATGAACATTTTATGCCGCTGCTTCCGCTGCCGCCGAAGTGATCCTTTATAAGACAATTATTGATATTTGGATTGCTGTAGTAACATGCAACACCGCTACTGCCATCTTGATTGCCAGAAATAATGCAATTATTTAATTCTGGACTTGCTCCGCAACTGAAAATCGTCCCAGTATTGGAACTGCCGAAATTGTTACTTATATTGCAATCCTCAATTACAGCATTGCTGTCATAGCAGAAAATGCCAGAACCGAACTGAGCTGCATTCTCGGTTATAACACATTTGGTAATCAGCGGGCTTGATTTTTCACAGTAAATTGCTCCGCCAACATATCCTCCCAGATATGGTGGGCAGACCGCCTGGTTGCCGCGTCCGTGGATTATGGTCACTCCTGATACTACAGAATTTGTGTCTTCCTGATTATGAAAATAAAAACCACGATGTTCATTGCCGGTCGAACTCTCGCAATCGATGATTGTAGCTGCAACAGCATCGGGGCTATCCGGATTTGTGCTTTGAATAGTAATTGCAATTCCATTGAAATCTATATCTCTATTTCCCTCCCCCGTGTATGTCCCTGCATTCAGTATTATCTGGTCGCCGTCAGAGCAGTTGTTTATCGCCTGTTGAATCGTGGCAAAATCACCTGTTCCATCAGAATTGAGGTAATAAGTTGCTGCATATGAAGTGGAAATTAACATTATCGAAATTGCGAAAACAATTTGACATTTTTTAAAATATTTAAAAGCCATGCCTTCCTCCTATATATTAATCTTGTATTATATAAAATTAAACATGTTATGTCAATAATTATACGTCCTATAACTAAACACCGCGATTGCCCCATAATTAAAGGTTATTAAGTAGCATTTGCATTAGTTGTGAGTGCATTGTCTAAAATTGACATCTTGTGACCTTAATTTGCGTTAATTGCTTAAAACGGTTACATTATCAAAAAGTTTTGGGCAGCCATCCATTATTCATCATTGCCCAACTCTTTTTTCCCAAGTTGTAAATCGCCTGCCGCATTTCCGGCATTCTCTGCGTCGCACCAATTTCCCTAATGAACCGGCACGTGTATAAATTACCCTAAAGTTTCTACATCCGCATTTTTGACACTCAAATCCTGTTTTTATCTTGGTTGTCTGCCCTGAAATCATCCCTTGTTCCTTTGAATATCTGATAATTTTATTCTTTCTCTTTTCGTAAATGTTTTTATGTTATGACCGCTTAAGCTGCATCCACACATAGATGCTGCTACAGAACTCCCGACCATACAATCGAGCCAATGATTATCTATCCCGCCAACTTTTGGTGACCATTGGTACACAGTTCGGCCATGTCCTTCAGTTCGCACCCAAATCTCAGAACCTGCTACATGCTCAGCAAATAAAGAATGCTGATGACCACCTTTACCGAAGAGCGTCATACTGCCATGGTCCCCCGCTGCTACAAAAAACCTTTCATGCACAAATGTCTTCCAGTAGTTCGTATCAATCGCTACATGCGTAAACTCCCCGGTTTTATTAATATTCGGTATGTACCAATGATGACCATGCCTCTCGCCGGGTTTTCGCTTATAGGTTGACATTGGTTTATTGGCAGCCCGTATACCAACACCTTTTGAAGCAATAATATTACTGCCGAGTTTGTGACGTATATTTTCAACAATGCCTGGCAGATAGCCGCTATCAATCAGGCATCGGTCAATTTTCACAACACCTGTTCCGCGGTTCCAATCTCGATTTAAATAGTCACTGCACAATTTTTCTAAACCTGCCTGTATCGCTCCTTCTTTTTCCATACCGGGATAGATATTTGAAAGTGTTATTTGTGCTTTTCGCAGAGTAAACGAAAGCCGCTTCTGGTCAGGATAGGTTCCGTAATCAACAACAAAACCTGTAAAATCATCAGACCACGCACATACGGTATAAAATAAAAGCTTATCGTGCACATCGATAAACATTGTCAGATATTGACATGAAAGCGGAACCTCTCCCCTTTTGCGGCCGTTGTTTTTCTCCATCACCTGCTCAACGGTTAAAACCTGCTCATCAGATTGTTCTGCAATCGGATCATTTTGATATTCCGCAAAGAACGCCACTTCATTACGCAGCATTAAATTCATTGCATGCTGAATAGCAGAAACTTCATCTTCGTTATGACGCTGGGGCCAGGCTACTTTACTTCCAGCGTCCATGGCATCTCTATTTTGAATATAAAACTCTGTCGCCTCCCTGCCGCCATTACCTGCCCGCAAACTATCTGCGCGAATCTGCTCATATTGGTCCCAAAGTTTGTTATCTGTTGGAAACGTATAGACCATTTTTGTGCACTGGCCCTGCCATTCAGGATTCTTTTGAGTGTCAAGAATCTGGTCAGCTAAGTCATTGCAGTAAATCTTGGTACAGGTAAGAAGCCCGGATATTTTCTTGCCAGGTCCTGCCATACCGAGTACATCACCATTTAAGGTACTTAGCCGCTGATTAGTCTGATCAAGTGATTTGGCAGATTCTCTGGTTTGGGGATCATCTATTAAAACCAGGTCCGGCCGGATAATTTTGCCAGCCATCGTAGTATGAATCTGACCTCGAATATTACTATCAAGACTATCGACGGTAATTACTGAGCCGCAGGCGATACTGCCAGTGATAGTTGGAATAACAATTTTATGTGTTCCCCAGACCGGATATGTTAACTGGCCGTTACATCTTTGACCCCGCTGCTTATGCGCAGAGTTTTCAAGGCATTGGATCGGATAAATAATGTCAGGAAAATCGGCCAGCAGCAAATGATTACCAAGCATGGCTGCCTGAACACTTTGAAATAGATTCAAAGATTGCCTGGTTGCACTTCCGATCAGACAGACATATTTTCTTGCGCCTATGAGAATCGCCCATATGGCAGCCGATCTTGTCAGTGCTGATTTACCACTTCCGCGCGGCATCGCAAATGCAAAAAGCCCGCCATGAAGAACCGATTGTTCTATTTTAGAAATTACTCGCAGGTGATCATCAGACCATGGCAAATAAAACACATCCGCAAAATACGTCTCGCAAAAGAATCTAAAATCTTTGCATGCTTTCTCTCTTCGCTCTTGATTTTCAATTGCAGGTATTTCGCCAATATCCTGCGATTCTTTACGAGCGGCATTTTTTGCAATCAAATCTTTGAGCCGGGAATCTTCTACTGACTGCTTTTGCGGTTTGGGGTTTTCATATTCACGTGCCAACCACGAAACGTACCTGACCAGATTAATATGCCTGCCATCACCGATTCGATAGGCAACGGTGTTCATTTGCCAACGAAGCTGGTTTTGAGACAAGACATTTCCCAATGGCGTTGCATTCATCAAACGCAGCAGCTGTATTTGCGTCAAATTATGTACATCAATTGCCATTATTTATCCTGCTGCAAAGCCATGCGGCGTAATTTACTAAATTGATTGTTCCGTCCGGCGCCACAGGTGCACCTTGGGAGATATGTTTCCCGACAATCTCAACTTGCAATCCAAGCATCTTAGCTGCCATTTCGGGCGATAATGCGGCCGGATTTATCGAAGTTTTCGCTGTTTTTGTGTCATTTTGTGTTGTCATGATAAATTAATGTAACTCCTTTATTTAAATGGGTTTAATTACTTGCTTTAACATATTTATTTAGATAACACATGCATGTTCTTAAAGACAAATTTTTTGAAAGGAAAGGCATGAAAAACACAGAATATAAAGCAGCCAGATTCGATATCGCAAACCTCTTGGGCTGGTTCGAATGCGAACTGCAAAAAGAATCTAATACCGGCTCGCCAATAGATGCCCGACGCGAATTGATCCGGGCACTGGCCTTATTCAGCGGCATATCAGAAAAACAAATCCAGGAATCACTCGAAGATCTAACCCACACCCAAAACGACCCACACATAAACGAAACCAAAAACGAAGGAGAAAGCAAATGAAGATCGAAATCACAAAAGGCAAATTCAAAGGAATCCGCGGCAGAGTTGTTGGAGTTTACACAGATGGTCGCTACGACATCAATGTCATCAAACCAAAAACTGGTCAACCAAAAATTATGGTCATCAAAATAAATAACTGCAAAGAGATTTAGAGAAAGGAAATTATGAAAGTTAAAACAATCACACTCGAAGGCGA
>MHYA01000008.1:0-3280 GCA_001825675.1 Planctomycetes bacterium GWF2_42_9
CGTTATCTTTGCAGATGCAGTCTAATACCGAAATACTGCCATTAAATGCGTAAATTCCTTCACTGGCATTGTTACAACTGCTGCATTTGGAAATTGTGACTCCTCCTCCGTTAGTAAAGAAGCCGTCCCCGCCATTACCGTAACTGCTGCATTCGGTTACCACTGAACCTTTATAAACATAAAAGCCGACATCGGTGTTTTCGCGGGCAATACAGTTGCGTATTATGGCATTTCCAGCAGTACTTTGGCCGACAGAATAGCCTTTACCATTAGTCTCTGCGGCAATACAGCCCTCTATCTGAATGCCTATGCCCTGGATCAGGAAACCATGACTGCCGTTTAGCATCGAACGAATATCTTTTATTCGGATGTCCCTGCTGCTGCCGGTGCTTAGTATCCCTCCGCCCCCGAAATGATTGACCGTGCCGTTACGAATCTCGATGTTCCCATTTCCAGAACCTGAATTGATGAGTATGCCGCTATACGCGCCGCTGTCCGGGCCGGTCAGGCTGTAACCCATCAAATCGATTGTTACATTACTGCAATCAATCCAGATACCCGTTACCGTGGTTGACGTTACTGTCCGGTTTCCTGTTAGATAATAACTGCCCGGAGTCGTTATTTCAAAACGCGTGCTTACACTCCCGCCGGGAATCGGAATTCTCGGCTCTACCTGGTCGAGTGTTTTCATCGTTGACGCAGGCGCAGCCGTCGGCTGCAATGAACCGGCATATGCCAAACCAGCCGTCAAAAGTATTAAACTGATTGCAATAATTGTTTCCTTCTTCTTCATTTTTTTTTACCTCCAAATAGTTTCATTTAGGAAAAAGAGATGACGATATGTGCGGAAAAACTGCATAGGATGATGTGCCTTTATTTCTTCTTAGTTTCTTCATTCTTCTTCGCCAATTAAAGAGGTATTATACCTAAAAATAGCAACAGTAACAAGGTCTTTCTCGATAGAGTACAAAAAGATGGTTCAAAAACATGCTATTTATTTCAAACCTGGCGTTTTTATGCAAAAATGGCCGAAAAATTTAATATTCCAAAGGGTGGGCTTTTCATCAGCGGTTTTTTAACTTTTCATTTTTACCTGCCAACCAGCCAGTTTTCACAAAACGCCATCATATCCTCAAAATCTATTATCGCTTCTCCGGCAAGATTGACAGCCGCATCTTCCATCTGCCACTTGCCAGCCAGCACGCTGTAATCCTCAAAGCCGCAGCCATCAGGACATCTATAGTCCCACGCCGGTATCTGCCAGTAAAAGCGCGGATAGTTCGTCGGCTCGCAGATAGACCACAGGCTGTCATCTCCAATATCCCAGCCGGTATAGATGCTTGCTGTCCGCATCTGGACAGTAGTGTGCCCTGCGACATTGGTAAGCGTCCCGCCGCCGTTAAGCCCGATACTATTACTGCCGGTCAGCCCGTGAGTCTGGCTGTTGACATCCCAGAAAGAGTTTGCCACAGTGGTTGGTATGGTTGCCATAATTAGACCCGCCAGTCCGCCGGTATAAGAAACGCCATTGACATCGCCGATCGAGTAGCAGTTATACACATTGCAGTCGTGAACATATCCCATAAGCCCGCCGACATAATAACCGCCGTTGACCCCGCCTCGCGCATAGCAGTCCGAGACCTCGCCAAAGTTTTCGCCCACCAGACCGCCGACGGCAGAAACTCCCCGCTCTATCCGCCCGCTCGCAAAGCAGCCCGAAATAGTGCCGTTATCGTTAGTGCCGACCAGCCCGCCTACGCAGTTGCCCAGCCCATTGACATCGCCAAGCGAATAGCTGTCCAAAACATCGCCATACTCATTATTGCCAGTCAGATACCCTACCAGACCGCCTACCCAATTAGTCCCATCCGTCCGCCCGGTCGAGTAGCAGCTTGAAACACTGCCATAATCATTATACCCCGTTAGCCCGCCGACATACTCATCACCGCTGACAGCGCCGGTTGAATAACAGTTTGACAAACTGCCGCTATGACTATACCCCACCAGCCCGCCGACATAATCATCGCCACCGACAGAACCTGTCGAATAGCAATCCGAAATATTGCCATCGTAATTCTTTCCCGCCAGCCCGCCGACATTATTCTCGCCGGTGACATCGCCGGTTGAATGACAATTCGACACATTAGTGCCATTGGTTATGTACCCCAGCAGCCCGCCGACGTCTTCATTTCCGCTAACAAAGCAGGTCGAATGACATTCCGAAAAATCGGCATCGAAGCTGCCCCCCGCCAGCCCGCCAACGGCATTCTCGGTTGTGCTGACATCGCCGGTTGAATAGCAGTTCAACACACTACCTGAATTAGTATATCCCATCAATCCGCCGACAAACCTATCGCCGTTGACAGAACCTTCCACGCCGAGGTCTTTGATCTGTCCGCCCAAGACAAATCCGAACAGCCCGACGTAATCATTTCCATCTGTCACAAGGCCGGTTATCTTATGATCGTTGCCGTCGAAGACGCCGGTAAAATACATCCCCTGAAACTGTTGCATAGATGGATTCGTATCCGGCGCGATGATTGCTCTGTCAAAGACCTGCCCGCCCATATCGATATCATTCGTCAAAACAAAATTGGCGTCATACAGGCACGTATTCTGGCCGACCTCTATCAACTCGGCGGCCGTGCCTATTCGATAGGGATTTTCGATAGTCCCGCTTCCGCCAAGACCCCCAAAACACCGCAGCACAGGATACCCCACGCAGTACGGCATCCGCCAGACATCATCAAAATCCCAGCCGGCAAAGCTGCTTTGCTGCTGCATCTGAGTATGCGTAAGACCGGCCCCACCTGCGCTTGTCGTTTTCCCCGAAGTGTCCACATCCCAATAGCCCGACACGCAGCTGGCGCAACCACCCCCCACCAGCCCGCCGACATGATCAACGCCGTTGACAAAGCCGGTCGAATAACAGTTCGACATAGAGGCTCCTTCATCATTATGCCCCACCAGTCCGCCGACAAAATCATCGGTTCCCTCGACAGAGCCGCTTGCATAGCAGTTAGAAATATACCCTGAAGGGATACCATAATCATTATTTCCTACCAGTCCGCCAACTTTAGCTTGGCCGCCGACAGAGCCGATAGAATAACATTCTGATATATCGCCGTTATTAAACCCCACCAGCCCGCCAACACCACCTTCACCGTAAACTGTTGATGTATTGCTTGCGCTGACGTTACCCTGCGAATGACACTGCAATATGTTACCTTGATTATCCCCCACCAGCCCGCCAACATAATCATTACCACTTACATCGCTG
>MHYA01000008.1:3295-7608 GCA_001825675.1 Planctomycetes bacterium GWF2_42_9
GACACATCGCCGCCGCCACTATTACCTCCCACCAACCCGCCGACATAATCAGTGCCGCTTACAGAGCCGCTCGAATAGCAGTTAGACACAGTGCCGTCACAGTTAACGCCCACCAGCCCGCCGACATAATCATCATCGCCGCTGACAGTGCCGGTCGCATAGCAGTTCGACACAGTACCGTAATTCCACCCTACCAGTCCGCCGACAGACAAATCGCCGCTGACAGAACATTCCACACCGAGATCATTAATTTGCCCACCGGAGCCGACAACTCCGAACAGCCCAACATAATCATTTCCGTCAATCACAAGGCCGGTTATCTTATGGCTGCCGCTGTCAAAGACACCGGTAAAAGGCGTGCCCTCAAAGCTGATTCCCGATGGGTTCGTATCCGGCGAGATAACGGCTTTGTTAAAAGTATGACCCGTCAGATTGACATCGTTTAGAAGGATAAAATGTTTGTCATAATAATTCGGATCCGCTCCGAGGTTCAGCAAATCTGTAACAGTGGCAATCTTATATGGGTCGGCTTCGTTCCCGCTGCCAAGCCATGGCGCAGCCGACCACAGTCCTGCCTGCGATGGGGCACCCGGATGTATAAAGGCCAAATCCTCGAATGCGATGTTGCTTCCCTGCGCAAACTTGGCACGTATGTATGCACCGCCGCCGCCTTCATGGAAGCCTATTATGATTTCGTGCTGCCCATCGCTAAGATTGATGGTTGTGGTTTGGAATGCGCCGTAATAAGTACTAAGAATTAATTCGCCATCTATCCATATCACACCCTCATCATCGGTGTGCAATCCGAAGGTAACATTGCCGGCAGCCAGGGGACTGCCGCCGCCTATGTTTATATGTCCGAACCATACCGCCCCGAAACTATCCAGGGAAATACAGCCGCGGAGGGAAAAAGTGTTATCGCCATAATTATCTGAGAAATTAAGCGGTTCGTCACCGCCGGTACTGTAAAGCTGCGAAAGAGAGGGTTCTTTTGCCAGAAACCCCTGACCCGGCCCAAGCGGATTAAGCAGCGGCGAAGGAAACTCCATAGGGGTATTAGAATAATAGCTTTCCCACAACTCATCAGGTTCTTCGGCAAAAATCGTCTGCACAGGAATAACAATGAATGCCAAAACCGCTGATATGATGCTCATTTTAAAACGCATTTTTTTATCCTCCATATTAAATGCTTTTCGACGATTCTCCCAGATGTTTAATTTTATAATATTATCATAATTCCTCCGAATTACAAGGATTAAACGTCTTTTTTTGCTTTAGGAAAAACGATGAAAATGGGGATCAGGGAGCGGGCAGAAATCGGTTTTTTTTTTGCTTTCTTTTAAATCCACCAATTCACTCCACATGTGTCATTTGTGATTTGTCGACAGATTCATTATTTTACAAAAATGGAAAATTGCTTCGACCTGATATTTCCTGTCTCTGGATTTGGTGTTTAAGAAATTCGACGAAACAATCTCAACTAATAGAATTTTTAAAGTTGCATTAAATCTTAAATCCTTTTCACTTTAGTTCTTTGCCATCAAGGAATTTCTATCGGCGAAACTTCGAGCCAGTGCAGACATAGCAAAGACAAATCACAAATATCAACTGCGTTATTCCTGTCAAAATCTGCCCGGCTATCATATGATGCCTCTCCTTTATGTTCTTGCCACGCCGATGCAAGAATGGTAAAATCAATAAAATCATTCTCCCAATCTCCGTCAGCATTACCCTCTGATAAAACACCCATATCAACTGCCGTATTCGATTCTGTTATAATGACATTTCTTTTGACATTTAATAACGTATGCTCGCTTACCATGGTAATATCATAAGTCCCTTCTCCAATACCCGGCACCTGGCAGACCGCGTTATCTCCATCCTTGTCTGTTGTAAGAAGACAATAGTATAAAGTGGAATCTTTCGATACATCTGCACCAGCTTTGAAAAATCCGATATGCAGTGGAATCCGCCATCCGTCTGGCGCAGGCCGCACCGAACCTTCAAGACCAACCGAAATATCAACTGCCGCACCTCCACTTAAACAAAATTCATACACACGATTATACCCGTTATCCGCAACCCAGAGCCGCCTTTTCGCGGGTGCTATCTCAAGACAGCAAGGATGCAAATTATTAAATCCGCTTAATACTGATAAAACCTGACCTGTCGCTGGATTTACTCGATAAATAGTCTTTGTAATATTGCTTGAGATGTAAATGTCATTTGTAACGTTATCATAAACAATACTATTTATGCTGTTTATTGATGTACTCAAATGTAGGGCTGTCAATGTCCCCCCTGCTTGAACTTCAAATAAATTGCTTGCATTCAAGCTATCACAAACGTACACCTTGCCGTTAGGGTCGGCGGTAAGATCATACCAGTCAACATTACCTGTGTCAGGAATAAGTCGTTTTTCATTCTCAGCAGCCTCAGATGAAAAAGTCCATATTTCATCCGCTCCACTAGCACCGCAATCGGCAACGATTATATCGCCTTCACTGACATTCGTCCCGTCAAATCCAAACGGTGCAAACGCCATTCCGTAAGGATCGTCATCTCCTGAATGAAGCCCCGATACCCATAAATTTGACATGCCACCCCAGCTCTTTCTATAAATATTGCCGCTGTAGTCTTCACTGACAAATGCGTTCCCGCTCTTATCAAATAGCAAATGTGCCGGGTTCTCATAAGATTGCATTTTGATTCCAACCCCGGTTCCTGATACTTTATAAAGACCTCCGCCAGAACTGGCTATTGTACGAACCAAACCATAAAGTTCATCGTCTTTGGGATTATGCGCGACGGTGGATATGCCGACCATGCTGATATATCCGCAGTTAACAATATTAACATCATTCACAGAAACAGTATCATCAATAGCACCGCAATTGCTAGACATTCGTCCAAAATTATCTAAACCTATTGTTTCTGTGCTTGAATAAAACTCTGCTGTTATTTCACACTCTGTCACTTCGGATAAAAGGTCATACCATGTTCCCCAATCCATTGTCCATACTGCTGAACTGATTGGATATTTAAAAGTTTTCCATTCAAGATTGCTTTGCGGCAGTTCATTCGGCTCGATTGTCACGTATGCTGAACCATTTGGCCCTGTAATGCGGATGAATTCCTGTGTTGCTGCGATACCGCTTCGGCTTGCGATCCTTAAATCAACCGTTAGATAACCATTATTATCAAGGCTTGACCAGTCGCCAAGGAAAGTAGCTGGTGTTAATACAATTGATGTCGCTGAACTTTTATCACCGATTGACAAATATCCTCCTCTATTGCCCCCGCTACCTGGATTACTCACTCCGCCTGTATCCATAAAACTCCAGTCACCTGTCCCCGCGGAATTGAAATTATCATAAACACAAGGTGTAAAAACTTTGTCAGGTGTTGAACTTAAAATAACATTATCCAGCCGTACCGTCTCTGAACCGTTGTAAAATTCTCCCGTTATTCTGATACCATTTAATATTGCATATAATATCGTTCCAGTTACCCGACTCTATTGTCCAGTCGCATGGGTCTATATAAGCAGTATATGTGGTCCATGTACCTTTAACAGGATGAAATGTTTGCCCCGACATAGTGTGTGCCGCGCCTCCCGGCCCCGATATCCTGAAAATATACTCAGGATAGACCTCGTAACCTCCACCGATATTATTGTAAAAAATTTGTGCTGAAATACTGTCCGCAACACTCATTCCGCTCCAGTTGCCATGATATTTCGTTGGAGCGATAATATAATTCATATTTCCAACTGCCAAGTCATTAACAGATAAGCACCCCCCGGGATTTCCGGTAGTAGCCTCCCATGCCGCGCCGTTGTCGCCGGTTACCAGCCACCATTCAATGTCGGTATAGAATGTACTGCTCACTTGGGCAAAAGCACAATTAAAAAACAGAAATATTAAGCTCAATAGAATTGAAAGGTCGAATGAAAAGTTTTTTTGTGTGTCTTCCATTTTTTTCCGTCCTCCAGATTCACTTATCAGATTATATTATAGACATTCCCAGTTGATTATCAAGAAAAATAAAATGCCTACTGGCACTCTAAAATATCCTTGTTGCTGATGCTTTATTTGCATTGACTATTGAATGAAATTGGAAATGAAGTTGGCAATGATTACCAGGTATGGCTGTCATCGGATGTGGAGGGAAATGAGTTTTTACCAATGTCTCAGACCCCTGAATTGTGCCTGGCCGTAGATAAGGATGAAAAGCGTATTATCCTTTTTTCATTGCATTGCTGACGAGAATTCTTATAACATGCGGCCTTACTAAAATAGACCGCATGTTTT
>MHYA01000009.1 GCA_001825675.1 Planctomycetes bacterium GWF2_42_9
CCTTCCGAAAAATGTCGCAGGTGCAGAGAGTGTCGGTATGAAAGGAATAAAATTCATTTCAGCAGAACAACTCGCAGGCGAACTAGCGAAGGAAATAAGTTTTTAATATTTATAAAAAACCCAGCCATAGTGATGGCCGGGCTAAACAAATTACCTGATTTAAAGTTATTTTTTAACGGAAAATTTATAGACGGTTTGTGATTTGAATTTTTCGCCGGGACGCAGAATTGTATTCGGGAAATTCGGATGGTTCGGCGAATCCGGGAAATGCTGCGGCTCAAGCACTAACGCACCATTTTTAACGTAAGTAGATTTTCCTGATTTGCTCGAGATTGTGCCATTCATAAAACCGCCGCCATAAAACTGCATCGCGGGTTCGGTGGTATACACTTCAAAAACTCTGCCGCTGATAGATTCTGAAACTCTACAGGCTAACGTCAACGAATCATCGGTTTTGTTCAGCACCCAATTATGATCGTAACCGTTTCCGAATTTAATCTGAATATCATCATCATCGATTCTTTCGCCAATTATTCTGGGCTGTGTGAAATCCAACGAAGTATTTTTTACGTAAGCAATTTCGCCGGTCGGAATTAAATATCTATCAACGGGCGTACATTTATCAGCGTTGATCATCAATTCGTGTTTTAAAATATTCCCGTTGCCCTCACCTAAAAGATTCCAGTAGCCATGTTGTGTGAGATTTATCGGCGTTGGTTTGTCGGTCGTTGCGGCATAATCGATCGTTACTTCATTGGAATTATTGAGCGTATAAGTAACGGTAACGTTTAAATTTCCGGGATAATTTTCTTCGCCATCTTTGCTTAAATACGTGAAAGTAACGCCTGCGTTGTCGGCATTTTTGAAGGATCTGCTGTTCCAGACAACGGCGTGGAAGCCGATGTTGCCGCCGTGGAGGTGCTGGCCGTTGTTGTTTGTATTGAGCGAATATTGTTTGCCGTCGAGAACGAATTTGCCGGCTGCGATGCGGTTTCCAAATCTGCCGACTATGCCGCCGAAATACTGATTGTTTGTAACGTAATCTTTGAAATTATTATAACCCAAAGCGATATCGGCGAATTTGCCTTTGTTGTCGGGGACTATTACGGATGTGAGAGTTGCGCCATAATCCATCAGGCTGATTTTCATACCGTTAGCATTTGTAATCGTATACAAATTGACTTTTTGGCCTGTGGGAGCTTTGCCGAAGATTTTTTTCTGGATATTTATATCCTGTGCGGCAAAAGCGGAATCGCAAAAAGCTATCAAAACCACAACAAAAACAAAATTCCTTTTCATAATCAATTCTCCTAATTCAAACATCTCTTTATTTATAAACCCATCATAAACTGCATTGTATCATCTATTAAATCCGGCAAATGTTCGTGGCCAAAATCGGGATAAATAATCAATTCCTTTTTAGAAGTAATTTTATTATATGCGGCGAACTGTGTCGAGGGCGGACAGATAGTATCCATCAGACCAGTTGCCATTCGCACGTGGCCTTCGATTCGAGGGACGAGATTCTGAATGTCAATATAGCCTAGCTTTGTGAAAACTTCGTTCTCTCTTTTATGCTGCGGATCGAACCGACGGAAATAATCCTTTAATTCCAGATAAGCATCTTTTGCCAGATCCATTTCCCAAACGCGTTTGTAATCGGAAAGAAAAGGAAATTGGCTGACGACACGTTTTATGCGAGGTTCGAGCGAAGCACACGCGAGAGAAAGACCGCCGCCTTGTGAGCCGCCAAAAACGCCAACGCGATCCGCATCAACTTCGGGCATATTCATAATGATTCGTGTGAGCTGCGCAGTATCAAGGTAAATATTCCTGAACAGAAGTTTGTGCGGATTTGGGTCATCGAGACCTCGAATGATATGGCCATTTAATGTATTGCCTTTTACGCCGCCGACATCTTCGGATAAGCCGCCCTGCCCACGGCAATCGAGAGCAGCAACAGAAAAACCAAGAGCAGCATATTCGAGTTTGCCGCACCATTCGCCGGCTTGACCGGAATAACCGTGAAAGATGATGACAGCGGGATGTTTTGCCGGAGCACTTTTCGGGCGGACATATTTTGCGTGAATGCGGGCATTTTCAACACCTGTGAACCATAAATCGTAACATTCAGCATAAGGAACCTGGAAATCACTTTTGACAAGTTCGATTTTTGGGTCAACTTCGTTTAGTTCCTGTAAGGCGCTGTTCCAATAATTATCGAAATCAGACGGTTTGGGATTGCGGCCTTTGTACTTCTTAAGCTCTTCAAGAGGCATATCAACTAGCATTTTTTCTTACTCCAAAAAAAATAATATGAAACGAAAATTATATTCTTTTTGGAATGCGATTCAATGCAAAATCTTATTTAGAGCAATTAAATTAAGGAGACTGCGCGGGAATGTCAAGTCGCATCTAACATTTCGGGTAAAATATTACAGAATATAATTTATGAAGTGTACAAATGGAGGATCAATTGCACTTTTACCGGGGTGAAATTAATGCAACGGCCATGATTTAAAGTTCTACTATTAACTCTTCCAACAGTTTATCAATAGATGCATCGAGTTTTTCGTCTATCTGATACTCGCCCATATTGATCTGCCTGCGGACAGTAGTAACTTTTTCGTATCTGACTTCCGGCAGTTGAGAGATTTTATCTAATAATTGGCCAAGCGGTGTTCTTGGCGAATTTTGCAGCATTTCTTCTGTTCTTAAATCGTCTGAAGAATTCAACTCATAGAAATCGAGTCTATTGTTGGAAGATGTATTCGAATTTTCAACTTTACTACGTTTCATCCGCTAAAACCTTTCTCGCATACTATTTAGCCAGCAAAAATCCATTTTTCCGGCTAAATCCAAGGCTCAAAACCATTCGGTATTGATGAGCCCCTATATGTTGTGTTCCGTCAGTCCATTACGGCTTTGAATTTATTACTTCCAATACTGATATCGTCTGTATGAAAATCAAAACTTTAAAAAAGTTTTAAGATTTTTTAAGATATTTAAATGTAGTCTATTTGCTTAAAAACTGTGTTTTCAGCCATATTAATGCAGATTGTCAGGGTTGTTTATTTTAAATTAATATAGGATATAGCTGGTAATTTGGCTAAAATAAGAGGACACAATATATTGTGTATCGAGGTCCCAAAACAACCATAAACTGTTTCGTTGGATTCTCACAAAATTTTACTTCGGGCAATAAGATTGTAACTTTTTATGCTGGCTTTGCTTACCTATAACGAGGATAAGAAAAATTATTAATAATCGGCATTAATATAGCTTGACAAACTATAATTTCTGATTATTTTAGTACGTCTCAATGAAATGAGCGATTTACGGGGTCGTAGCTCAATTGGCTAGAGCATCGGACTGTCGATCCGAAGGTTGAGGGTTCGAGCCCCTTCGACCTCGTTAACATAAAACTCTATAAGATAAAGACTTATAGAGTTTTTTTGTTTCATTAATTTCCTCAAAAAAAGCAAGTGCACCAAAATGCACCAAAAAGAATGGGATCAAATTTGTGAAAATATAGACTGGAGAGATGGCGTGAAGGTTAGATTTGACGACTGATCCACCTCTTTATTCTATACTATTTAATAGATTGAGATTTAATATTTTTAATAAACCCGTAGTTGCCACAATAGATATACATAGATAATAGGTTATAATTAATCATACAATTTGGGTTAGTCCTTTTATTAAGGACGGAGCAGGAGATTAGGAAGAAGTTGAGAAAACAAGTCATTTCGTTTTTCCTATCTAATTAGCTCCTTAGATTTTAAGTAATCTTTACTATTTTTATTTTGGAAGGGTTGAGAAAATGAAGAAATTATTATTGTGTTAGTAGTTGCTGCACTCGTCTTGCCTGCAATGGCAGCGCCGATTAACGGGACTTACAATGTAGATGGAAACTGGAATGAAGCCTTCAACGGATGGGATCCTTTGCCAAGACCTGGCGATGTCGGAAATAATGTTTTTTATGCGGGTGGTTCTGGGTGGTTTGCATATGGAACCCTGGCATCCGTTGAGCTTTTAGGTAGCTATGAAAACACCTTGGTTTATAAATCTGTATATGCAGGAGATCCTGTCTATTCTAATGTAAACCTTAACTATGGTGGTTCCTGGTCGCCGGAAAACTTGGTTAATTATCAGGCATCTATAGACGAAATAACTGTCATCACCACAAAAACTTATAATGGCACTCCCCTGCAAGATGACTCAAATCTGAAAGGCCTTTCTTTTATCGCCAGTGGCTCCGGATGGGTTACGACCTCATCTCCAAAAGGCGAATCGGAAATAACTCCTATTACAAATGTGGCGGTCAGTTTCACAGCAACATCAACGGAAATGCCAACTTTCGGATATTGGGAACCAGGGATTTTAATGGATATGTCTGGAAATTTTGACTCTGTCCAAATTACGATTGTTCCCGAACCAGCAACAATGAGCTTGTTAGCAATAGGTGCTGTAGGAATGCTTCGCAGAAAGAAATAAGCACTATCATTAATAGTGATTTAGATATATTTTGCTAAACGGCAGGAAACTTTTTCTTGCCGTTTTTTTATGTATAAAAGAAATTGTAGAATTTCCCCCACCTCTCCCAACGGCATTCAAATGCCGCTCTGTTTTCACAACCTGCCCAACCCGCTCAACACCCTCCACCCTCTCCATCATCTCCCTGCTCACCTGATGCCCTACTGCTTTTCTAGCTCTGTCCATCAGATCATCACAACTGCTAAATAATATTTCAGAGTAGTTTCATATTTACTATGACCTGCTATTTTGCGTTCAACATAAATCAAATATCCTTTTACATTTAGAGTACGTTCTCTAAAAAGATTTAGTTGATAAATCTTTTCTGTTCAGCGCAATGATTTTTCCGTTTTCCACGCCAATCAACAAATCAGGTTTTCCATCCTTATCTAAATCCGTTACGCAGACAGAGGCGTTATGGCCGCCGCAATCGATTATATTGCCGTCTACGGTAGTAATAAACACCGGTTTTTTAAATACAGGGTTTGCCGATGTGCCACAGTTCTCCATAAAGAAAACCGTTGAGCGTGTTTTGATATTCATAAAATACTGAATCGGTTTTCCGTTCCGCCCCCAAACGACATCCCAATCGCCATCGCCATCCCAATCGGCGACATCAAGTTTAGTTCTGCCCCAATGACCTTCCGGACCGCATAAACGAATATTATTGCCGTCTTCATATTTGAGTTTTTCAACGCGCACAATTTCCGTGTCGCCGGTTTTCTTCGGCATTCCGAGAACTAAATCGCCATCCCAGCCAAGATATAAAAGGCAGGGGGTTTCTACGCCGAGGCATTTAACAGCGGATGGAATTATGCCTACCCTGACACGCCAGGCGGCTGGCAGCGATTCGCCGTCTTTTGTGAATTGTTTGGGAAGTGAAAGTTCATTGCCGTCTGTGCCGGCTCTTTTAAACAGGAAAATCTCCGCGTTGATATTGTTCGTTATGATTTCATTTTGTCCGTCTTCGTCCCAATCGCAGACCGTCGGATAAATATATCCCCATCTTCTTTCCGAAGGCCCTTGAATTGAACCTGTCATTCCCGCCTGCTGGAAAATTACGTTTCCGCCCGATTTCATATACGTCGGCGTGCCGTAAACAATCGGGTCTTTTGTGCCCGGCCATAAAGTAAGCCAGCCACCGGAATCGCCGACAATCAAATCCTTAAAACCGTCGCCATTCCAATCTACTCTCGAAGGCGTGGCAAGCGTGCTTACACACAAATCTCCGCCTCGTGTCTGCAAACAGCCGATTTCTGCAAACTGACCAATCTGTTTGCCTTTGAGAACAATAATCCTTCCGGTATTTCCATCAAGCAGCAGTTCGTTACTGCCGTCTTTGTCGATATCGACAGTAACGATTTTAGCCGGATAAAAGTTCCCGTAGAGAAGTTTATCGTCTTTGAGAAGATTAACAGATTTGCCGCAGTATAAATCGCCGTCTTTGTATGTAATTTCCATTGCCAAAGTTTTGTCGATATTGCCGGAGCAAATCAGATATTTCTTTTTATTCAAATCAATCGAACCCAGAGCGCCCCAGTTAAAATAGCTTTTCCATTGAACAGCAAAGCCCGGCAAACGATAAAAAACTTTTTTTAGATTCTTAAACTGGAGATTTCCTGATTTTGTTCGATAACCGCTTGCCCAATACACGGTATCCGTTGTTTCCAAGCCAAGCCAGTTACCGTCGATGTCATAGCCGCAGCCGGGACCAGAATTTTCCGTTGGAATTCCAGACCACATCGAAATGCCGTCAGGCCAATATCTGTTCGGGTCAGGCAGATGAGCAGACATAATCAGGTCAGGAATTTCATCGCCTGTAAAATCCTCAACATACCACGCCGTTACAACCTGTGCGAATGCATCTTTAAAAAGTTTGTCGTCTAAGCGAATCCTTCTGGGCTTCTCAAACTTTGGCTCGCTTGGCTTGCCGATATTTTTTAGATATACTATATCCATCGCGTTTTTCGCAGGCTTCAGAGCATTTGCAACAAGGTCGAACATACCGTCTTTTTGCGGAATACATTGAAAGCCCGTCCCTTCCAGGTCGGACATTGTATGCCCCCCGTCATAAACAGGTATATTTTTCATTTCCGCAGCCTGCCTTGCATCCGGAGATTGCGAAAAGAAAACAGCTGTTCGACGGCCAAATGTTCTGCCCTTGCCGGACATTAAAATGTCAAGGCTTTCGGCGTTTTGCCAGGGAACCACCGCGACTTCCACCGCGAGCTGATCCTGTAAATCGTGCAGCGTGTTTGACTCAACCTGTAAAAGCGAATAAGAATTGGGTTCGGCATATGAAAAATTACCTATCAAAAAAACCAATATAAGTAACAGTCTGCGTTTCATGTAAAATCCTTTTTATTAAATTTTTTACCTCACCACTGGTGTAACTTTAATATATTTTTGCTGATTTTGCGATGAATTATTATTAATCCAAAAGACCGGTATTGACTGTCCCCGGCTTGTCTGCGGCAAAACCGTAAGCAGCTTACCCCATCCGTTTACGACAGAACCGTAATCGGCCTGCTCGCCAGTAAAACCTTCCACTCTTTCATAATATCCCACCTTGGCGGGTATATTCAAACTACCGCAATCCAACGCCCTGACAGCAGTGCCGATAGTTTTCTGCGAGGCAAATCTATACGCGCCATTCTGATAAGCCGAATAGTAACCTATTTGGCAAACGCCGTCGACAACCGCACCTGCCGCAGCAACCTGATCAACGGTAAGGCTCTGTGTGAATCTTCCGCCTGCTATTGCTGTGAAAGGTGTTGTGTTGACTGTTTGAGCATTATAAAACGCGGTTGTTCCGCCCGGCAAATAAAAATATATTTTATAGCAACCATCGATGGCATTTTCCGTAATCATAGCAATTGAATCATTCGCAGTCGCTTTAGTAAAATACCCGCCCGCAATCTGCAAAGGTCTGCCGGCAATGCCGGTAGTTGTCGCCGACCAACTCGCATCCGTTGGCTTTGTATAATCAATCTGCATTGGCCCGCCAGACTCATAGGTTACCGCTATTTCATCATAAGTATCCGTCGCAGTTGCAAAATTACCTGCCGTAATGTCGCGAATTTTATATGTATTCGTCGGCATGATTACTATATAGGGCGTCATATATCCGCGTCTGAAAATTGATATCGGATAATATCCTCCATCGGCATCTTCTGAAACAGCGGCAATTTCGTAACCTGAATCTGAAAGAAAATCGCCGGCGGCAATCGCTTTCCATTTATGCGTTGACCTGCCGCAGCGATTTATCTCAATGC
>MHYA01000010.1:0-875 GCA_001825675.1 Planctomycetes bacterium GWF2_42_9
AAATGGTCTGGATGCGCCGATTTCGATCTACGAAGTTCATTTAGGTTCTTGGCGGAAAATGGTGGACGAAGGCAATCGTTTCCTGACCTACCGCGAACACGCCAATTATCTCGTCGATTATGTGAAAAAAATGGGATACACCCATATTGAGCTGATGCCGATCATGGAACATCCGTTTTACGGCTCCTGGGGTTATCAGACCCTCGGATATTTTGCCCCGACCAACCGTTACGGTTCGCCGCAGGATTTTATGTACCTGATCGATTGCTGCCACCAAAACGGCATCGGCGTTATCTTGGATTGGGTCCCGTCACATTTTCCATCGGATGAGCACGGGCTCGCCTATTTTGACGGCTCCAATCTTTATGAGCATACAGACCCGCAAAAAGGATTCCATCCCGATTGGAATTGTTATATTTTCAATAATGGCCGCACTGAGGTTAAAGAATTCTTGATCTCGAGTGCCCTGTTCTGGCTTGATAAATATCACGTGGACGGCCTGCGCGTCGATGCGGTTGCCTCGATGCTTTATTTGGACTATTCGCGCAAAGAGGGCGAGTGGGCTCCTAATATTTACGGTGGGCGCGATAATCTCGAAGCTATTGCGTTTATCAAACAGCTTAACGAAGCGGTTTATCAATATTATCCGGATACCCAGATGATCGCCGAGGAATCAACGGCTTGGGGAAATGTGTCCCGCCCGACGTTTATGAACGGATTGGGCTTCGGTATGAAATGGAACATGGGCTGGATGCACGATACTTTGAAATATATCAGTAAAGACCCGATTTACCGCAAGTATCATCAGGATGACCTGACCTTCAGCATGCTTTACGCTTTCACTGAGAATTTTCTGCTTTCGTTGTCGCATGATG
>MHYA01000010.1:949-1267 GCA_001825675.1 Planctomycetes bacterium GWF2_42_9
TTACTCCTGGGGTATATGTATGTTCATCCGGGCAGGAAATTATTGTTTATGGGTGATGAATTCGGCGAATATAAAGAATGGAATCATGATGAGAGTCTCGATTGGCATCTTTTAATCAATTCATTTAACGCGGGGTTGAACAAATTTGTACGTGATTTGAATAATTTTTATAAAAATGAACCTGCGTTGTATGAAATCGATTCGGAACCGCAGTGTTTCAAATGGATAGATATTAACGATATAGAAAAAAGCATAATCAGTTTTTTGCGTTTCGATAAGTCAGGCAATCCGCTGGTTATTGTATGTAATTTTACACCT
>MHYA01000010.1:1312-2348 GCA_001825675.1 Planctomycetes bacterium GWF2_42_9
AACAGTGACGCGAAAGATTATGGCGGAAGCGGGCAGGGTAATATGGGAATGGTTGAGGCAGCACCTGTTCCATTTTACGACAGATTCGATTATTCGTTGTCCTTAACACTTCCGCCGCTGGCTATTTCAATATTTAAAGCGCTAAGAACTAATCCATAATTGAATCATCCATTAAATATGAATTAGCACTGAATTTACTCGGCTGTCCATTGCACGCTGGTCTGTCGCGAAACTGCACAATCCGGCAAGATTCATTAAACTATCCAGGCTGATAGAACGTTCAACGAGAGCTTGTTTCCAATTATTCAGATATGGAATTTTGCCCTCGTTTGTACTTGTTTCGACTTCTTTATCGCTCCATCGTCCGAGTATGTCATCGCATTCGTTATCAGTGAAAAAATTCAAAAGATCATCCGATGTAAAAGTATCTAAATCTTCGCGTTCTAATTTCTCAATACAAGCAACAAGTTTATCTGGAACCTGCCAAAGTGTGTTAATTCGGTATTTATCGATTAAAGATTTATCGTTAATACCCGGCTCGTATATTCTTGCTGTCTGGTCTGTTATCATTTCATTCTGTACATTGAGATTCAAAAATTCACCGGCTGCTTTCGGCGGCATTGTCATTATATCTACGCCTGCAAGGTTTAAAACTTGCCTGCCATCGCGAATACTTGCCGCGATTTGCCTGCTTGGAATCTCGTGGGTTTGCCGTAGTTCATTAATAACAGCGTTCGATGCCAATGCGGCTTTTTCACCGACATATTGGCCGTCGCCAAGATTGTTCTCGATTATAAAACTATTTAGCCTTCCGAGAAAGACATTTACGTATTTAGGTTTTCCAATTCTGGCGGCTATATAGTTCTGTCTTGCGGAAAAACCAAGCGTATGATTGACTGGGATACCTTCCTGGAAGGCCTTATATGTCGCAAGCAGGCCGGCAGGTGTAAATGGGATTTTGACTATAAAACGTTCAGGGCAAAGTGCGAAATACCGGCGTGCGTATTCTACGGCAAGATCGACATCAAACGCCAAA
>MHYA01000010.1:2367-8903 GCA_001825675.1 Planctomycetes bacterium GWF2_42_9
AAACATAAGCGTCAAATTTTTCCACCAGTCGAAGCGCGTGATGGGCATTAAGTGCGAACGCGAATTCGAGTTTTTTTTGCTGATCATCAAGCTCATATTGATTAAGAATTTCTGAAACATCCGTTATGAATGCGTCATAAATGCCAGTTTGTACAACTTTATTCAAAAGCGTATTATTTGTTGTAACAGCGGTAAATTCTCGCGTCCAATATTTCTCGATTTCATTTATATCGCCGGTATCAAGCCAAAGTTCTGACCCTATATCATTCAATTTCTGCCATAATTCATTGCTGTTTGATTTGCTTTTATCGCTTCCGAAATCAGGTGAAAATTCCGCTCTTAAAAAATTATATAAATTTTTCTCAAGACTTGGTTGTCCTTTCTTAATCATATTTTTCTCCTTTTGCCTTTACAAAATGATGAACTTCTACTCTTTTCTCGATAATCTGTAATACTCCTTTAGCGGCAACCATCAGCCACGAAGGCCTGTTATGCAGTTCATAATCCAACTCATATATTGCTTTTTCCAACATATAGAAATCAAGCAGATAATCTAATTCCTCCGGCACATTCGATAAAAAATTGGCTTGTAAAACATCTTTTAAATATGAATTCAAAAATACCTCGCTGATGTATTGATACCATTGTTGAGCCCAATAAGTAAATAAAGGCGTTTGTCCGTTCTGTGAATGGTTTTTCAAAACAGGAGCATACGCTGCGTAATGGAATGAGCGAATTATTCCGGCAATATCTCTTAATGCGATATGTTTTTGCGTTCGCAGGCTGAATGAGCGAGTAGGTTCGCCTTCGAAATCACTTATGATAAAATCATCGCCGGTAAAAAGAATTTGCCCGAGATGATAATCTGCGTGCGTTCGTATCAGTTGCCCTGAAATATTCATATTTTTAATTTCTTGAATTTTCGCAAATATAGCATCTTTAACGCTTATTAATCTCGCTACGTCATCCTTTATTAAATCGCCATAATTATCAAAATTCAGCTCGCTGAAAATGTTATTGGCAAGTTCCATCGTTGATTCATAAAGAAACAGGCGGTAATCTTTTGAAACAGGCTCTGGTTTCATATTTCCATTTTCTGAAAAATCGCTCAAGGCAATGTGTAATTGAGCAGTTCTTTTCGCAAGCAAACGAACTTTTTGTGTGATCGCAGGCTCAATCAGTTCCTCGGTTTGCGCATATTGAGATTGTTTGGCCGCTTTATTGAGAAATCTTTTGACACCGTTTGAAAAATATTCCCACGCATCACCTTTATTTGTTATGTATTTTTGCAGCAGGGCGATTGTATATGTTTCGTCTTTGTTTTTGTTATATTGGATGGAGCCTGCGAAAAAGGGTAATTTGTCAAAATTGGTTTTTTCAGTTAAATACTTCGTTAATTGAGCTTCGGGATTTTCGCCGATTTGAAGCCGTCTGTAAAGTTTTAAAAAGAAAACATCATCATAAATAAATGAAGTATTGCTTTGCTGGGCTTGAGAAATCATGGAATTTTCAGGTAGTTTTTTATCTTTAAGGAATGAATTGAAATATTTTCCCCGCGACGCAATTAAATTCCCATTATCCAGATTTATTTTTTTATTTTGATTTATTAAATCGATTAATAAGCCTCTGAATTTTTCATCAAATGTTGCCTCATACAAAACCCCTTCTTTTTCATTGTATATTACCTTGGCGATTTTTCCCTGCTGTTGAATCATTTTATCATCAAACCCAACCGGCAACAGGTATTTCTCACTTTGCTCGCTGCTATATACAATATCAACAATTAAAAGCTGAAAAAAATCCTTTGAAGGCAATGTTATTTTATCGGAAACCTTGATTTCCTTAATAGTGCGTCCTTTTCCACCGAACCATCTGCATTGTTTTATATATTTTTCAAAATGCTCTTCAAACATATTCGTACCTCACATATTTAATATATGTCAAAATATGTTTTTCTCAACAAATTTAAAAACTTACATAAAAATTCCTATGCTAAGCTAATAATTTGTATGATTCGATGGGTTAATATTCAAATACTTAAGGCGATCTCTTAAAATTCGTGAAATTGAGATTGGTTCGTTGTTCCTGCACGGCAAACGCCGTTTGGAACGCCTCGCAATGACATCTTTAGAGGTTGCCTTAAATTATCATTCTGTCATTAATGACACATTATCAATAAGAATTGTCGTACTTTCCGAATCATCTGTCTTTTGATTGCTATAGCCGCCTATGGTTAATGTGTGTAAGCCCGCGGTTAGATTAGTTGTATAATTAAGCTGTCGCCATCCTGTACTGATTCCTTCGCCGCCGTTTCCGTTGCCATATATGCGGTCTATATAATCATACGCGGGAATTCTTACGCCGTAAGTCCGGGCATAATTGTCATTCGTGCCTGACCCTATAGGGACATTATCGATAGATGCCATAAGATCGCCATATTCGTTTTCCTCATTGTTTCCCGACTCTGACATATTGTACCAGAATGATAATTTGACATTTCCATTTTCGCGAAGATTGAAAGTTCTTTGCCAACCGCCCGACATATTAAGCACTGTTGTGGAATCCACATTTCCGAGCATTACTTGCAACGCTCCTCCGCTGTATCCGCCGCTTTTAACCAATTCACCTCTGGCATATCCTCCGGCAGTTGTATCTCTGAATGTATTGGAAACAAATTTGAAATTATTGGTATTACTGTCGAAAGACGCGAAGAAAACATAAGTATCTTTAACATTTATGTCAACCGTTCTGCTCACGGTTTCGCTGCCATCTGAAACGTTGACTGTTAATCGGAATACCTTATCGCCATCGACATCAGCGGGAATATACGTTGGGCCTGGAATCGTATAATCGTTTAAACTGCCCGCGCCTTGCGGCATAACCCAGTTATACGTTAAGGCAGTGGGGCCGTTATCCTGATCGGCTGCAGAAACGGTCAGTTGTGATGTTTGAGTATCCATAATGGTATCAGGCCTTGCGTTTACCGCGTTTATTACCGGTGCAACATTTCCTCGAACATCAATATCCACATATCCGCCTATCGTACTTTTTCCATCGGAAACATTTACGATAATTCTGAAAGTCTGTGCTCCGCTTACTTTTGGCGGCGTATAAATGGGATTTGTAACCACAGGACTGCTTACAGTGCCTGCGCCGGCAGGTACAATCCAATTATAACTCAAAGCATAAGGGCCATTATCATCGTCGTAGGCCGATACAAGCAATTGACTTGTCAGCGTATCAAATATCGAATCCGGCGAGGCCGACACAAAACTTATAATTGGCGGAATGTTTCCGGTAACTGTAACTTCAACTTTGCCAATCGCGATTTTGTTGCCGTCGGAAACTTCAACCTGCAAAGTAAATGTCTGCGGGCTATTAACTTCAGGCGGTATATAGGCAGGGTTGGATACTTCCGCATTACTTACCGCTCCCGCACCTGAAGGTATGATCCATTTATATTTTAAGGGCAGCGGGCCGTTGTCCTGATCGTTTGCGTCCACAAGCAACTGGCTAGTCTGGCGGTAAGAAATTGAATTTGGCGATGCTATTACTGTCTTGACGACGGGTGCTAAATTATCTTGTGCGATTAGAATTGATGCAGGTAAGCACAGAAAAAATAATATAACTGAAAACTGAATTTTATTATTTTTATACATAATTTAGAATTGTTTTATAAAAAAAGTCCCCGGCTTTTAAGCCGATTCCCACAACTTTGCAATTTAGACTCTATTTTGTATTACTGTTCAGCCAAAGCACCGCGTGCCGACGAAGTTCCGATGCATTGCTGATGTTTAATTTTTCTTTCAGCTTTGCTTTGTATGTCTCAATGGTTTTAGTGCTAAGATATAGTTTTTCGGCTATTTGTTTAACTCCGTGTCCTTCTCCAATAAGAATGTATATTTCCAATTCTCTGTCGGTGAGATTTTCGATAGGCGAACCATCATCCCTGTGAGTTATTCTATCCATAAATTTAGCGGTTACTTTATCGCTCGTATAAATTTGCTGCTTTGACACTTTTCTTATCGCGGCCATAAGATTTTCGGGATTTTCATTTTTCATAATATAGCCTTTCGCACCAGCTTTAATAATGCGTTCGGCAAGCAAACCTTCATTGTGTGTTGAAATTGCCAGCACAGGCAGTTTGGGAAATATCGCTTTAATATTCTTGATCAACTCCGGCCCGAAATCGCCGCCAATAGAAATATTGATAATACCCATATCAGGATTCATACTTTTGATTATGCTGAATATATCTTTGGGATTTTCGGTTTCAGCAATAACGGTCATATCTTTTTCTTTGTTGATAATACTTATAAGCCCTTGTCGTACAACCGGATGTTGATCCGCAATGAAAATTCTGACTTGTGGCATCATAGTTTTGTTCCTGATATCTTCGGTTTTTAGTTTCATAGTGCTATAGAAAATAACCTGTTTTTGGAAATATAAGAATAGGCATTTTCCCTTAATTTATATGCGCATTTCCTGTATGGGTTCTTATGGCTTTGGTTTAAATTTGCTTATTCCAAAATGAGTAGTTCCCCTGATGTTAATTGCAAACTCTTATTATAGAATTTTATGAGTAAGACGGATTAACTAGTTCACATTAGATTAAGGAATTCTTTTATGGCAAAGAAACAGATTGTTTTATCACTTTTGATGGTTTTGTATGCGGTTCTGGTGGTTGGCTGTTTTTCATCGCAGCCGCAGGATATTCAGTATTTTACAAAACCAGACCAGGTTGTTGTCAACTTTGATAAGTATGTTCTCAAACCTGCTGATGAGATTGAAATCCATTGTCTGAATGTCCCTGAATTGAATTTGCAGAAACAGAGAATCAGACCGGACGGCAAAGTATCTTTTGAAGGAATCGGCCCGGTTGAGGCGGCCGGCAAAACTCCAGAAGAATTAGCGGCAAATCTGCACGAAAAAGCTCTGCTGCTCTACAGCTTAACTGGAGATCATCCTATTGATGTTCGGGTAGATGTTTTTAAGAGCGCATATTATTATGTTCTCGGCCAGGTTTATTTTGAGGGGCCTAAGGTCTGCACAGGCCGTGATACAGTTTTAACGGCTCTAACTTCCGCTCGTTTAAATACTATCGCCTGGAAAGACAAAATACAGGTAATCAGGCCATCAAGCGATCCAAATATCAGACCTAAGATATTTGAAGTCAAATATGATAAAATGGTTGCGCATGGCGATATGTCAAAAAATGTGCTGCTGCAGGAAGGTGATATTGTATTTGTACCGCCGACAGTGCTGGGCGGAGCTGGTTTGGTTATAGGTGAATTTTTCAATCCGATCGGCAGAGCGTTTTCTGCTGTCAGCGTAGTACAGCCTGCTCAATAATTGCGAACTCGATTCTATGTTGAATATGTTAATGCGAATAAATAGCAAAAAAGTTCTTCGAAGAGCGTTTAAAATTATACACATACTGAATTTGGGAATATTTGTATTGAGTTCTGCGTATATTTTTATATATGCTCTTCACAAAGCTGGTAAAAGCTGGCTATTTATAGCTTCCTTATCAGGCTCTTCAACTGTTGTTATAATTTTCTTAGTAAGCTTCTATTTATTTGCAGTTTACCGGGGGTTCTCATCGTCGCAGAACGCCCGGAACGAACATCCTCTTACCGCGAGCATGCCATATGTTCTTTTCTATAATATCAGCTCGTTTTACGGCATTTTTATTGTCTGGTTCATCAGTCTTAAGCATTATGAGACTGCCGATTATTTTTTGAGAATGTCGGTCGGCATCATTACTTCAACATTCTTTATGTGGATTATAATCGATCCTATCGTTGGTCTTTTTGAGATGCTCTTGCCTTCCAGTCGAGTGCAAAGACGCGCCCGGATTATACTTGCACAGGAAAACCGCAAAAAAGAATATAATAATCGGCAGAATGTTCTTGCTGAAATAAGCCGCGCAGGCAGCTACGACAGGCTAAAATGGCAGCAGATGCTTGAGTCTGAAGCCAATGAGCTTGCGTGTCTGATATCCGAAAGCAGGTCCGATGATAAGAATGTAGAAACCAAAGTGATTGAGATTGGCGTAAAAGCCTTCAGGATTGGGGGGGTAGATTGTATGAGACATTTATATTTTATGACCAAACAAATATGCGAAAGAAAAATGCAGCTTGTTCCGAATCTGGATTATATCTCTATCTGGTGGGATGGTATTGGAAACTGGAGATGCAAATGGCTGGAAATTGAATCGCCCCAATAACAAAAAAACCGCTTGAAAAAGCGGTTCTTTTGTTACCTCAATATTATCCTCTTTAAGCAATAGCTTTTATTTTTCTGTTCCGTAAAAATCCTACGATTGCTACTCCTATCGTTCCAAGCAGTATGCTTGCCGGTGCTGGTGCGACTGGTATTTCCGGGTCTGTTGGATTAGTAGGAGGGTCGTTATTTATAATTATATATTTTGTTGTTGTGCCGTACCTGTACCTATAGTTTTCGTCGTTATCGTCATCTCTGAATAGTGTACCAGCATAAAAACCACCTACCGCGCCTCCCGTAGCATCCGAATC
>MHYA01000011.1:0-29411 GCA_001825675.1 Planctomycetes bacterium GWF2_42_9
TGCACCCATACCTGCGACAAGAACAGAAAACGCACTCGAAGGTTATCAGATCGAGGCGTTAGAAATTCTTATCGCCTGGGGTGAAAAACGAAATGAGGCTGCGGAACTTATAAATCTGGCGTGCAAAAAACATCCGCAAATTAAATCGGCCGAAGAACTTGTGCCGCTGGTTTACAGAATTAAACAAGGTATAGAGGTATAATATGGCAATAGACAGGGTTTTAAACTCTGATTCGATGAACGAGCAGGAAGATAATTTCAACAATTCTCTGCGGCCGATCAGTTTCTCGGATTGTATCGGTCAGCAAAATGTGAAAGAAAAACTCGCGATTGCCATTGAGGCGGCGAAAAAAAGAGGTGAGCCGCTGGAGCACATCTTATTTTACGGCCCGCCCGGCCTGGGCAAAACCACGCTTGCGCACGTTATCGCCAACGAAATGGGAGCGAAAATAAAAACAACATCAGGCCCGGCACTCGTCAAGCAAGGCGATGTGATGGGACTTTTGAGCAATGTAAACACTGGCGACATACTCTTCATAGATGAGATACACCGCTTGAGTACCGTCGTCGAAGAATTTATTTATCCGGCGATGGAAGATTTCCGCGTCGATTTCACCGTCGATAGCGGAATGCACGCGAAAACCATAAATTTCCCGCTCAAGCGATTTACCCTTATCGGCGCGACAACAAGAGCAGGTCTTTTGAGTTCGCCTTTGCGAAGCAGATTCGGCCTGATGCACCATTTGGATTTTTACAGTGTCGGTGAACTTGCCGATATTATCGACCGCTCGGCAAGACTTTTGAACCTCGCCTGCGAAGATGGCGCAGTTGAACTTATCGCAGCCCGAAGCAGAGGAACACCCCGAATCGCAAACAGACTGCTTAAACGTGTCAGGGATTATGCGCAGGTAAAAGGCAAAGGCAAATTGACAGCCGAGATCGTCTCAAGCTCACTGAAAATGGAGCAAATCGACGAACTAGGTCTTGATGAACTCGACAGATCATTTCTGCGGGCGCTGGCGAATGTTTATAATGGCGGACCGGCAGGCATCGAAGCAATCGCCGCTACGCTTGGGGAAGAAAAAGATACATTGGAAGATGTTGTCGAGCCTTATCTTTTGCAGATTGGTTTCTTACGCAGAACAAATCGCGGAAGAGAAATTACAGAACAGGCTTGCAAACATCTCAATATTACATTAAAAACAAAAAAACAACAGGATAACACAGAAGAATCGGAATAACTCTGTCGTACTGGACAGGAATCTTTATACAATAAAGGATTGAAAATGAGAAAAATTGTATCATTGATTTTGCTAGCGGGTATATCTCTTGCGATAACAGGTTGCGAGCAGCAGCAGAAAACACATAAATCAAAAACACCACAGCTTGCTGATAATATGCTCGTGAATGTTTATTACCTTGCGGGCAAACTCGGTATGAATATTTCTTCCATCGATGAAGATAAGATTATTTTCGATAATGCCCTGAACAATGTTATGATCGATATAAAGCAAGGCGGGGTTTATTTAAATAACAATTATATCGCGCCTCTGGGCAGGACACAAAAAGTGGATGGCCTGCTTTTAGTCCGTCTTTCGTTGGCCAAGCAAATTAAAGACAAACTTAATATGCCTGTCGAAAAGCCGGTTGTGGTCAATCCGCTACCGCCTCCGCCGCCAAAAACGGTTGATCTGCCTGAACCAATAAAAGCGACCGAGCTTACGGGTAAGACTATCGTCATTGACGCAGGCCACGGCGGAAAAGACCCGGGAGCAATCAGCTATCATGGGTTTTATGAAAAGACTGTAAATTTGGATGTCGCCTTGGAAATCGCGGAACTGCTTCGCAACAAAGGTCATAGAGTTGTAATGACGCGCGACAGCGATGTATTTATCGAATTGGACGACAGAGCAGCAATCGCCAATCAGGTAAGAGCGGATTGCTTTATCAGTATTCACGCTGATTCTTCCGCTAAAAGCAGTACCAACGGCTTTACGCTTTATACGGCACGAAGCGCATCGTGGGCGGCGGAAAAGCTTGCCAACGCCATCGACGACCGAATGACACGCACAAGCATAAGCAGCAACGGCATCAAACAGGCGGATTTTCGCGTTCTCGTTCGCACGCAATGCCCTGCTGTTCTGGTCGAACTCGGTTATTTATCCAACTACTGGGAAGCCAAGCAGCTTAAAAATGTCAATATGCAGAAAAAACTCGCGCAGGCAATCGCCGACGGCATTACAAATTATCTAAACAAAAAATGATGCTTACGCAAAACGTTACATTTGCTTTTGGTTTGACTTTACTTGCCGGCCTGGCAACAGGGATCGGAAGTATGATGGCGCTTGTGGCAAAACAAACCAGCACACGCTTCCTTTCGACAACAATGGGATTTTCCGCAGGCGTTATGATTTATGTTTCGTTTGCCGAAATTTTAACAAAAGCCAGATTCGGATTAATCTCTGCGTTGGGTTCTCCAAAAGGCGATTGGATCGCGATCGCGTCTTTTTTCGCTGGAATTTTTGTTATTGCTTTGATAGATAAATTAATTCCCGGCATCGATAATCCGCACGAAATTAAAAATATCGAAAGTATCAGCGATACAAACGCTGCCAAAAATTTCAAAGGTCTTTACCGCACAGGTTTGTTTATGTCGCTGGCCATTGCGATACATAATTTTCCGGAAGGTCTTGCGACTTTTACCGCAGGCTTGCAAGATGTTCGCGTCGCCCTGCCAATAGCTTTTGCGATCGCCATTCATAACATACCAGAAGGGATCGCTGTTTCAGTTCCTATTTATTACGCTACGGGCAGCAAGAAAAAAGCGTTTTGGCTTTCCTTTCTTTCCGGCCTGGCTGAACCGCTTGGCGCATTGATCGGCTGGATCATTTTCGCAAACATCGTCAGCAATATTATTTCAAGTGTGATTTTCGCATCTGTCGGCGGAATTATGGTCTTCATTTCTATTGACCAACTTCTGCCTTCCGCTGAAAAATACGGCAAACACCACTACGCTGTTTATGGTTTTGTCGCCGGTATGATCGTTATGGCATTAAGTTTATTATTATTTATATAAGGAAAAAAAATGATTCCGTATCCGTTCAAATTTAAACCGATTTATAAAGAACTTATCTGGGGCGGCCATAAATTAGCAAATATTCTTGCGAAAGATTTTCCAAAAGATAAAAACATAGGTGAAAGCTGGGAGCTTGCAGACCTGACAAACGATAAAACACAAATTATAAATGGTGAATTTGCAGGCCAGACAATTTCCGATGTCCTGGCGAAATACCCGCAGCAAATATTAGGTAAAAATTACGTTCCGCCATTCGGACTTTTAATAAAATTCATCGACGCGGCAGATGTTTTAAGCGTGCAGGTTCATCCTGACCTTGAAGCGGTCAAAAAACTTAAAACGGGAAGTTTGAAAACCGAATGCTGGTACATTATCGACGCTGAAAAAGGCGCGTGCATATATAAAGGTTTAAAAACTGGCACGACAAGAGAGCAGTTTGAAAAATCGATTAAAGATGGAACGTGTGCAGAGCTTCTTAATAAAATTCCCGTCCAGCCCGGCGAATGTCATTTCCTTCCAGCCGGCACAGTTCACGCTATCGGAGCAGGCCTGCTTATCGCCGAAATTCAAACACCATCGGATACGACATACCGAGCGTTCGACTGGAACAGACTGCAAAACGGAAAGCCCAGACAACTGCACGTCGAACAAGCTCTCGAAAGCATTCATTTCGGACAAAACGCCGATGAACTTCCGGTAAAATCGACCGGCAGACTAGTCGATTGTGAATATTTTAAAGTTGATAAAATTACCGCAAAAGCAAAATCGTCAAACATTCTGCAAAACGGCATAATGAAAGTTATAATGATAATAAAAGGCAAAGGCCAAATTAGTTCAGCAAACGTAGAGTCTGTCGATTTTTCAAAAGGTGAAACGATCCTGATCCCCGCTGCTTTTGACGGCAAAATGACTTTCAGCGAAGATACCGAATATTTACTGACAATAATTTGAGTTTTGACAATTTCGGCCCCGCCTGTGTCATTCCCGCGCAGGCGGGAAACAATCCCGTTATGCAACCATCCCCTACCGCTTACCCCATCCAACACAATATCTTTTAATTTGACATAAACATTGAATGCGTTAAATTTTAGCTATGAGATCTTATTATGTTTACATTCTCGCAAGCAAAAGAAACGGCACACTATATACAGGAATCACCAATAACCTTCCAAGAAGATTGTATGTACACAAAAGCAAATCATTGGCAGGGTTTACGAAAAAATACAATGTTCACATTCTCGTTTATTACGAAAGACACGATAGCCCTGAAACCGCAATTACAAGAGAGAAGCAAATAAAAAAATGGAATCGGCAATGGAAAATAAATCTTATTGAAAAAGAAAATCCTAATTGGAATGATCTTTCCGAAGATTCTTAATGGGATAAATTACGAAGTCTATCCCTTAAAATGATGCACGCCGTTACACAAGGGTATAGATTCCCGCCTGCGCGGGAATGACAGAGTGGGCGTTGAAAATGACAATGTGAACGTTGGAATGACAGTGTGGACGTTGAAATCACATTAACTATTAGCGTTTGACACTTAGTCTTCTTTCCACTACAATATCACTATGTTAAAGCCTGAAGAAAATCCTCCGATTATCTGGCCTGCTGGAAAAAGCATTGTAGATTTCCAGGGCACGTGGTGGGTTGCGCACACAAAAAGCAGAAATGAAAAAGCGCTCGCCTGGCAGATGCAAAAGAAAAACATCAGCTATTTTCTTCCAATGACAGAAAAAGTTTACAAAAAAAGCAGGAGAGTTTTTCGGTCGATGCTTCCGCTTTTTGGAGGCTATGTATTTTTTTGCAGCGATGAAACGCAAAGGCTTGAAGTTTTAAAAACCAACCGTGTCGCAAGCCTGCTTGAGGTAAAAGATCAGCAGCATTTATTAAACGATCTGCTACCTATCGAAAAAGCACTTCAAAGCGGAGTCGAACTTGCGCCTTATAATTATATCAAGACAGGCCAGCATTGCCGAGTCATCGCAGGCCCGCTGATGGGAACAGAAGGTATGGTAACCAACGATCATAACAAAACAAAACTGGTGCTCCAGATTGATATGCTCGGTAAAGCAACGTGCCTTGAGATCGATGCTTCTCTTCTCGAAATTGTTCCTGAAAATACTGTACTCTAAACGCTAAGACTAAAGAAAGGACTAGCTTATGAATTGGCTGAAATTTGTTGCGATTCTTCTTGTAGTTGACGCGATTATAATTTTGATAAGACCAGACTTTATCAAACATTTAGCAGGAATGCTCGCCCAAGGTGCGAAAATTTACATAGCATCTCTCGCAAAAGCCGCTTTAGGAATTATTTTTCTTTTTGGCGCCGGCAGCAAATCCACACTCCCTTGGGTAATTATAATTTTTGGAGTCCTGGCTCTTGCAGGCGGAATTTTGATCATAGCCGTGCCGCAAAAAGCAAGGTCTATGGCCAACTGGTTCACGCATCGAAGTTTTTTCACCCTGCGTTGTTTCGCCGCAGGCTATCTTGTGATTGCTGCTCTACTCGTCTACGCTGCTTAAAGCGATAAATGCACTCTTAGGGCAAGTACCGTCGCGTCAGATGTATTCGCACCGCCCGGATTTACAATATATTGTATTGAAGGAGTAACGCTAAGATTCGGCGTTAATTGCGCGTTGTAATACACTTCATAAACAGTTTCGCCATTTTCTGTGTATGAATCTTTTGCCTTATCACTCAAACATCCTTGGGCAAAACCAAACCCGAGCACATCATCATCTCTGCCTTCGAATAATCCCTGATATTGAAGACCGGCGCTTACGAAATTCGTCAAATCATTTGTTTTGCTCGGCGCATAACCATAACGGAAAAACGCGCCCAATCCCTGCTCATCGTCAGGATTTTCCTTATACAGCATCTGGTCGAAAGAAAGATAATAACCGTTATCATCGCGATAAAGCTTTTCACTATCTGAATGGCTTTTAGGCTGTGGATCATACCACATACCAAACCTGTACGCGCCAGGCATTTTGCCTCTTGCGGAATCAATTTCGGTAAGAAATCCTGTTTCAGCTATACTGAAAAAATAATCCTCATCGTGGAAGGTCGTCCGAAATCCTGTCTCTCTGAAATCCGCTTGCGCGTCTGCGATTCCCGCAGAAATGTACCACCATTCAACAGGATTATACATACCTATTGCGCCAAGACCTTCATAAGGAAATGGAATAGTAGGATTGTTCACTAACGCACCATTCATAAATTGCGATATCTCACAATTAGCGTAACGGCTGCAATCAAAGCTGACGTAACTGCCTGTACACTCGAATCCGCAAGTGAGATCGATTTTACCAATTCTAAGTTGAAATTTATTATCTGCAAACCCCTGCTGATACCACGCCTCGACAACATCAAAAGCCCGGTTGCCGTACGCATTCGTATTTACGCCGAAATAACTGCCGACAGCATAAGGATCGATCCCGCCTTCATTCGGCCAGCTTCCTCTTACATGCGTATAAAACATTGAATTTTCAAGACCGAGAATTTTTTGACCGTCGAAAGTGAATTCAAGATCATATCGGCCGGTGTATCTGCCTTTCTTTCTGTGCGTACTTAAACCGCCCTTGACATTGCTTTGAATGATATGAGTTGTTGAAGCAGCGAAATCAATTCCGTTATCTTCGAGGTATTTAGTTAATTTATTCTGTGGCTCTTCTGTCTCTTCGTTTGGGTCGTCTGCCGCATAAACAGCCAAGCTGCCCAAAAGCAAAGCCAGCATCAAAATCAATCCTTTTTTCTTATCGCACATCACTGATTAACTCCAACGTCGAAAATGTTATACAATATTATCGGCATAAAGGAGTTATGATTTAATCAGCACGAAAAATGCCTTTTTGAAATGCAAGTGAATGTATTTATCGGACGAACATTAAATTTACATAAATAACATTCCGACCTGGTACACAACCAACGTGATTATATAAGCGAGCACTGTCAGTCCGGCAAATTGCAGTATTGCCCACTTCCACGCGCCGGTTTCTGTGCGCGTTATTATTGTTGTGGCAAGGCAAGGTGCGCTTATCAGGCAAAACAGCATAACGCAAAATCCCTGCAAAGGAGTGTAATCGTTTCGTAATTTTTCCTGCAACACCGAAACATCCTCGTGTTCCGTAACTGCATAAACAATACTCATCTGCGCGACAAAAACTTCTTTTGCCGCCAGCGCGCCGATCAATGCGGTCGCGATTTTATAATCGAACCCAATCGGCTTAATTACAGGCTCAATGAAAGTCCCTACCCTGCCGATCACACTATGCTTTAATGCTGCCGACTGAATTTGCGTATCGCTTACATTCTCAAGATTACTTTTTTCCATTCTGGGAAAATTAGAAGCCCCCCAAAGTATTATCGAAATCAAAAGAATAGTCGTGCCCGCTTTTTGCAGATACATCCAGCCGCGTTCCCACATATGCAATCCGATCGATTTAAATGTGGGCATTCTATAAGGCGGCAATTCCATAACATAAGGTATCGTCTCACCCTTTAACAACGTAACACGCAGAATTTTCGCGGCAATTACCGCAAGTGCTATCCCGATAAAATAGATCAGCCACATCACAGGCCCACGCCATTTTTCCGCAAAGAACGCCGGTATCAAAAGAGCATAAATCGTCAATCGCGCACCGCAGCTCATCAATGGCATTATCAGAATTGTTGTAATTTTATTCCGCCGATTTTCGAGTATCCTGCACGCCATTATCGCAGGCACTGAACAGCCGAACCCTATCAGCATTGGAATAAAACTTTTCCCGTGCAAACCGATCTTGTGCATAAATCTGTCGGTAACAAAAGCGGCTCTTGCCATATAGCCGGAGTCTTCAAGAATCGCGATCGCCGCAAAGAGCAGCAAAATATTCGGCAAAAATACCACAACGCCGCCGACGCCGCTTATTATTCCATCAACAATAAGAGACTTTAGAACACTTTCAGTGCCCGCAGGCCAAAAACCAGAAACGAGGGAGCCAAGCCAACCAAAAAACATCTCCAGCCCAACCATAGGCCAATGACCAATGCGAAATGTCAAATCGAAAACGACATACATAAGAGCGAAAAATATCGGCAGTCCCCAAAACTTATTTATAACCACCGAATCAATCATATCGCTGTTACTGTGTCTGGTCTCTATTGTATTTTCAACCGATTCCTGGCAGGCGCCTGAAATAAAACCATACCGCCTGTCTGCAATGATTATCTCCGGCTCTTCGCCAAAAATATTTTTCAAACGAAGAACACTCTCCAAAACCGCGATTATAATTTCCTCATTATGAATATCTTTCAAAACGGCTGAATCCTGTTCGAGCAGTTTTAAAACCAGCCACCTGTTATCACGCAACTCGCTGAACTTCTGCTGCAATTTCTCAATTTCGCTGTCAATTTCGCTGCCGTACTTAATCAGAGAAGAAAGATTTTTCGCAGGCTCATTGGAAGTTTGTATTATTGTTTCGAGCAAATCCGTAATGCCTTCGTTTTTATTGCCGACTGTCGGAACAATTTTAACGTTCATAAGCTGCGACAGCTTTTGCAAATCGAAAACAAGCCCTCGCTGCTTAGCGATATCACTCATATTAAACGCCAGTACAAGCGGAACATTCAGTTCCATCATCTGCACCGCCAGATAAAGATTGCGTTCGAGATTCGATGCGTCGATCACATCGACTACGACATCGGGTTTTTCTTCAATTATGAAATTTCTCGTAACAACCTCTTCCATCGAATACGCGGTAAGGCTGTACGTGCCGGGCAAATCCGTAATTTCCATTTCGTAATTTTTATATTTACAAACGCCCTGCTTTTTTTCGACCGTTACGCCGGGATAATTTCCAACGTGCTGATGCAGTCCGGTGAGTATATTGAAAATTGTTGTTTTGCCGCAATTCGGATTACCCGCCAAGGCGACAGATATTTTCCCGCCATTTATCATATTTTTAGATGATCCGATGTCTTCACAAAGATTTTTCCCGCCATTCCTCTGCCCAGCGCGATCCGTGCCCCCTTCAAATCAATAACTAAAGGCCCAGGATGATTATTGTTTATTACCCGAAATTCAACGCCCGGCAATAACCCCATCGCCGCAAGTCTCGCCTTGAGCATCTGCCCCGCGTCAACCTTGACAAGTTTGACTTTTAAATCGTCAACAGTGTCCTTCAGCAAAATTTTTTCCTGCAAAACCATAAAACTTATATTCCTTTCGACCGGCAGTATTTTTTAAATTCCGCCGTGATGTCGACACCTTTGTCGCTGTAAAAAGTCGAAAATTCGGTAAAATCCAAAAGTTTTGATATAATTTCAGGCCCCAAAGTATGTTCCGCTTTGCACGCGACCTGTTCTGCCTGCTCTTTTTCAACCCCAAGAACATTCACAAAAAACGTCGTTATAATGTTATGCCGTTCAACAACAGTTTTCGCCAGTTGATACCCTTTATCCGTCATACGAATAAAGCCGTAAGGCTGATAATCTATTAAGTCTTTGTTGGCCAACAACTTAAGTGCACCGCTTACCGATGCTGGAGCAACGCCGAGAATCTGTGCAATATCCCGGCTCCTAGCCACCTTGCCTTCCTGACTAAGGTTATAAATCGTCTCCAGATAATCTTCCAACGATGAACTTAATTGTTTCTTTTTTACCAAAATCATTATCCTGTATTAGTTACGTCTAATATAGTTAGGCTAGCCTAACTTTTCAAGCGTAATCCCAGAAAATTTTTAAATTAATGGAAAAAAGATGTTTTGTGGGTTAAATTATTCCAAAGTTTGATACGTATAGTAGTTAATGTACTTATGGATCGTGATTTTTATTCCTCGGGATGATTATTAATGGGTAAAAAAGATATTCCGCAAAAAAACAATAAACCGGAACTTACAAAACCGGAAAATTCAAAACGTTTTTGGCTTTTCGCAGGCTTGATCGTTATTTTGTTTGTCGCCATCGTCGGGCACGAATTCGGCAGACCTTTCTACGGTATGCACAGTTGGGCACAGGCTAGCGGCGCCTGGGCTGCGCGTTCGCACGTCAAATACGGTCTGGATTATACCAAAGGCTGTTCGACTTGGGCGGTCGGTATGCCGCCGAAAGAAAACCCAGAACGTTATTGGGATCATCCGCAATTAAACGTTCTCGTCGCTTCCGGCTTTATGAAAATCTTCGGCATAAACGAATGGAGTCTCCAGCTTGCCGACATCCTCATCTCGGCACCTGCCCTGCTCGTCTTTATGCTGATGGTGCGAGACATCGCAAATGCAAGACTTGCCCTGCTTTCAGGCTTCATTTACGTAATGTTCCCGCTAACTGGTTATTTCAGTATGGGCGGCTGGCCCGTCTTTATGGGCTTTCTTTCAATGTGGCTGTACCTGATACTTTCGGGCCATACGCAGCGAAAAATCCGAAAAATTTATTACGTGATTTTAGCGGCCTCACTTTTCCTCGCCGTACAATTCAGTTGGACAGGCTTTTTCTTCGCTATGGCAATCGGCATACACTATGTATTCACCTGCATATTCAACAAGAAGATGCCGAACTGGACTTTATTTATAATCCTCGCCGCCGCGCCAATTTTAAGTATGCTTTTGAATTTCACAGTAATGGCGGCAGGCTACGGCTGGGATCTCAACAAAATCTCAACATTATACAAATGGCGTTCAGCCAAGGGCGAAATGGAAGCGGTAATGCAGCACGGCTTCAACTGGAGCGCGTGGTTCGCGAGGATGTGGGAACACGCCTCGACAAACTTCACAATCCCCGGCCTTATCATCGCGATCGCTTATTTCATTTTGGCGCCGTTTGTAATTTTAACTTTGCCTAAAGATAAAAATCAGAAAAAAGATTTGCAGTATCCGTGCTTTTGGCTGTTTTTCCTTGTCCCGTTCTTCCAGCTTTTCATTCTCAAAGGCTGTCTCTGGCAGCACCAGACGTGGGAATTGCCTTTAGCGCCTTTCCTTGCCATTGCCATTGCTATGGCTTGTTTAAGCCTCGGCCAAGTTTTGAAATTGGCAAATAAACATTTAGCGTTTGCCGTTCAGTTGCTTTTACTGGGTGTTTTGGCGGTTTCGTGTTTCTTTGGAACTAAATATTATTACGACATCCGCTGGCAGCCCGAAGCAAAGATAGAATTTTTCAAAAAACTGAACAAACAAATCCCGCCCGACAAATCGCTTTTGAGTTTTGAGGATTTTATTGTAAATCAAAACGAGGCCAAAGGCGGCTTTTACAGGCCGGAAATCGCGTGGTATCTCGATAGAGAGATCACGCCCGCGCAAACTTACGAGCAGGTAAAACAACTCGCGGCCGCAAACAGGTATCCGGTTTATATATGCCCGGCGGTTCAGGAATTGCGAGAACTGATCAATCAGCTCGCACAGGAATACCCGTATGAACTCGTCAGCGGCGTCAATGGCGAAACAACTAAAAACGGCAAATTCCTCAAAGCAGGTATGTACCCGTATGTTATTTTCTATTTGACTGGCAAAAAGTAAGCAAGGACGACCATGAACAAAATCTTGCAACTAGTCAAAAGATATGGCATCATAAAATTCTTAATGATGGCAGTGGATGAAGTGATCCATATTTTCAATAAATTCTTGCGTGAATTATTTTATCATTGGACGAAAGACGATTTTGGCATCAAAGAGGCATTATTCTGGTCAAAGGACATTGACCAATATATGCGTTATTCAAAAATTCTTGGCGAATTAAAAAAAATACAATCAGTTGGAAATCAAAAAATTCGAATACTCGATGTTGGTGCAGGCGGAGAGGGAATTGCTAAATTTTTGAAGTATTCTGGTGACATTAATAAATATGAAGTTTACCTCGCAGATACTAATGCTGATTTTTTAACTAACGTAAAGCTGGGAAAACCGGTAGTAATTAAAGGTAAAACTTTGTCATTCAAAGATAATGAATTCGATATTGTGGTTTCAGTAGACACGCTAGAACACATTCCTAAAAACGGAAGAAACGATTTTTTAAAAGAATTGAAAAGAGTTGGCAAAACAGTATTACTTCATTTTATAATGCACGACCCGGCAAATCAATATTTTGGAAGAGATATTGATATGGAATTCAATAAATGGTATTTAAAAAATTTCAAAAAAGAGAATTCTTGGGTAGTCGAGCATCTAAACATTGAACCGCCAACTTGTTCGGAAATCAAATCTATTCTTCCTGATGCCGTAATAGCCGGAACCCAAAACATAAATGTATGGTATAAATACATAACTACAAGTGCAAGCCCTATAATTGGTTTTTTTACTGGTTATGCATTTCTCGGAAAATGGAAAAAACAGTTTAGCATTCCGCCTTATCATGGTTGTTTCGTGAGGTGGCAGGATAATTCGAATTAACGAAAGGATGATGAGATGTCAACAGATGACACAGCAGAAAGATTGATGGTTGATGAAAACACTAGCAATAGCCCGCTTTTTCTTCGACATAAAATGGCATATATATTCTCAGAACAATATGCCAAGAACAAAGTAGTTCTTGATGATGGTTGTGGATCAGGCTATGGTTCATTTCATTTAATATCGAATGGAGCACAAAAAGTTACCGGCATCGATCTCTCGCAAGAAGCAATTGAATATGCAAACGAAAAATATAAAAATAAAAACTTGAATTTTATACAAATGGATGTCACAAAACTTAACTTCAACGATAATACTTTTGATACTTTGACATCATTTCAGGTTATCGAACATATTAAAGAAGTAGATAAATATTTGAATGAAATCAAAAGAGTATTAAGAAATGGTGGTGTCGCCTTAATTACAACACCTAACAAACAAACATATTCACCCAATACGATAGGGCCTGAAAATCCATTCCATGTAAAAGAATATTATCTTGAAGAATTAAAAAACCTATTAGATATTTATTTTAGTAAAGTACAAATTTTAGGAGTAAATCACAGTAAAAAAGTTGATAATTTGGAAGATTCTGCAGCTTATAGCTTTAGAAAAAATGTACGAATAATTCTTCAAAAAATAAATATGGCATTCCTTTTCAATCTTATTCCGCAAAAAATTAAAACATCAATCCTTCGGAAATTAAACAAAAACATAAATATTTCCGATTTCACAGTTTCCCAAGTTGATGTTAAACATACGTCTGACTTTATGGCTGTTTGTATTATCGAAAAATGAAGCCTGAAATTGATATTATTTTGACAACCTATAATGGTGAAAGATTTTTAAATCAGCAACTAGATTCCATTCTTAATCAATCGTCCAAAGGTTGGAAACTGGTGATAAGAGACGATAATTCCACAGACAACACAAAAACCATCATAAAAAATTATGCAGGCAAATATCCTGATAAAATCAAATTGATTGAAGACAACAAAGGAAATCTTGGGCTTGTCCGCAACTTTGAAACATTGCTCAAATCATCACAATCCGAATATATTATGTTCTGCGACCAGGATGATGTTTGGCTGCCTTATAAAATCGAATTGACATTTAATGCGATGCAATCGGCTAAAAACCAATATTCTGATAGTCCAATTTTGATTTACACAGATTTGAAAATAGTAGATGAGGAACTTAAAACTATTGCCGATTCATTTTGGAAATTTCATAAAATATCGCCGCAGATAGATGGTCAGCTTAACAAAATAATTTACCGCAACATTGTTACCGGCTGCACCATAATGATAAATAAAAAACTCAAAGATATTTCAATGCCATTCCCGCCAGAGGTACGCCTTCACGATTGGTGGCTTGCGATTAATGCGGCAAAAAATGGAAAATTAAAATTTGTTCCACAGCAAACAATCCTTTATCGTCAGCATTCAAAAAATGTTATTGGCGGAAAAAAACATCGAAATCTTTTATCTGTGTTTTCCTCAAAAACAATGACCGGCTTTAAAAATCTTTTAAATGATTACAAAATGGCAAAAAAAATCTGCCCATCGGCTAATCTATTCAAATTAATTTTGAATAACATCCGATGGGCAGTTTTAAGACGGTTATAAATCCACTTGTCATTCTGAACGAAGTGACGAATCTCGTTTCACACTAAAACGTAATGAAATTATCAGAAATATTCTCAAAATTTTACTGCTTTCGTCTTGTCAATAAACATCCCATTGCCAACAAAATCATCGTAATAGGTTCTGGAACTGCTGTTACATAATCAAAAGACATTGTACCGAATGATTCACCCGGATAATATGACAGATTATGAAAATACAATCCGATTGTATCTATTGGTAAATTACTGTAACCAGACAAAAACACCTGACCATTCCACATAATATTAATATTGCCATCTGTTCTTGTCATCGTAAATTCAGCGTTGCCTGAATAAGGCATAGTGTCAATACCGGAATCGTAGTAATAAAGTGAGCTTGGATTTATTCTTGCTTCCTTCATGCCCGAATGAAATATCCACCAATCGCAATATCCGCCCCAAGCTACTAATGTATTCCCCGAATAAAGCCTGGTTTCAACCCAGCCTCGCGAAGAATCCAATCCTTTATTATCCCACAAAATTTTGCTTTTAACTTCAAAATTTCCAAGTGCTGTAAAACTTCTTGTCAGAAGTACAGCACTGTCTACATTATTATTAATTCTTGGAATAGCACTGCACGTTAAAAGGCTGCCGCTTTCCGTATAGTTCCAGGATGTTGTATTTTCGTAAGTAACTTGCCATGCCGAATCAAGCACGCCATCATCAAAATGATCATTGATAACAGCAAAAAGAGGACACGATACAAATAATACCGCTGAAATCAAAACTGCTAATTTCTTACACATATTTCTTCTCCTAAAACAAATTAAAAATTTTAATAATAACTTCTGCTTACAAATTATCTTTTTCTAAATAACATCAAACCCGCGCCAAATAACAACATCGTCGTTGGTTCAGGAATAATCTCCAGCGAAACAGCATCTACAAAATGCCCGTCAAATTCCGGCAGATTATAATCATTATAAACATCTTCGCTCATACAGATTTGAATAGCTATAAACGTTGTGCCGACCGGCAATGTGTACTCAACGCTGATCGTTTCCCACGTTGAAGTTAAAGCGTCTAAATAATAATCGCCAGCATGTTTCACTCCGAGTGCACCGCTGAAGCCGTATGTATTCCATCGACTTGGAAAGGTGCTTGCCGAACCATTGTAGCCCATTACGCTTAAATTGTATTTGGTATCTATTTGCGAATCGCCCGCGACCCTGTTGAACGATGCGGATAATATGGCTTTGGCTTTACCGGCCGATATCAATGTTTGATAACTGCTTACGTTTATAAGCTGCAAAACCTGGCAACTATCCGCGCCGCCTGAACTAGAAAGTCCCGTACCCACAAATTGCAGCATTTTAGAACCTTCCGCCGGTACGATTCCGTAAGTTGTGCCGACGATAGCAGAGGAATCGCCATTCCAGTCGCCAAAACTTCCCGGCCAACTTCCCGAAGTAGACTCGGGTGTTTCAAATCCCGGATTTGCAATCAAATTTGCACCGTTACTGTATGCGACAAAAAGAAATGAAAATAAAAAAAATCCCACAAAATGTTTTCTGCTACCCATTTTCTCGCTCCTTAAAAAACTGCAATTAACTAACGACTAACAACTGACAACTAACGACTAATTAACAGGGAATCAAGAAATGGATAGAAATGAAAACGGTCGTTTCCTCACTTCTCAAACTCCCAAACCAAACAACTATTATAAGACCAAAAAGTCAAATTTCAAGAATAAAAAATTATACTTTGTCCTGTTTGCGGTAATCCCTTAATTATTATAGACTTGCAATCTAACATCTCAAAAATAAAGAAAAATTTAACAGTTGTTTCCTGCGTAAATCCGATTATACTAACTAGCCGATTATTATGAATAAACCTGTTTTGAAATATCTGAAAAAACTATTTAAAACCGTTGTGTTCCTGCTCTGTGCCGGATACATCATTAAATATTTTTATCAAAACTGGGATTCGCTGCAAATCACATTCAAAATCGATAAGTTTTCCATCTTTTGCATCATACTTTTTTCATTTACCACCCTGCTGACGTACACTTATCGCTTCAAAATAATAATTCAAAAATGCAGCGGCATAAACCCGCCGTTCTGGCAATGGTTCAACATCGTAATGCTGGCGAGGTTCTACAATTTATTCTTCGCTCCATCCGGCAACATTTACCGCGGCATAGAATTCAAGCGTAAATTCGGAATATCATACACCGACTACATCAGCGCGGGAATTTCATTTACGTGGATGGATTTAACGCTCGACCTTATCCTTGCTTTCATTGTGATAATGTTCGTCAATCCGGGTTTTAAACTGATCGGCCTCGAGGCCTGGCAGGTGGTAGGTGTTATTACCACAGGTATAATTTTTATGCCGTTCGCCGCATATTTTGCGTTAAAAGCGATATCGGTTAAATCGCCGTCGCTTGTCTGGACGAAAACAAAAATATCGCAGGTCGTTTCGGCAACTTTAAACAACGCCAGAGATTTGAAATATCTGACAAAGATAATCGTCTGGGGCCTGCTTGTTACAATCCAAACGCTGATTGTTTATTATTTGATATTTATAAGTTTCAATTTCAAATTGCACCTGCCCGCTTTGATGCTCTTTTATTCGCTGTTGAAAATTTCGACCGCGTTCATCATCATCCCCGGCAACGTCGGCATACAGGAAATCGCTTTCGGAATTTTGAGTAAAGAGATGGGTACAGGAATGGCCGAAGGCATTTTAATTTCAACCGTTATGCGCGTACTTGGCACATCCTTAATAATCATTATCGCGTTAATCATTGGCGGCAAAGGGTTGTTCTCAAAAGAGAAATTGAAGGAACTCTCAAATGAGCCGCAGCAATAACAGCGAAATCACCATTGCAACCGTAAATTGGCACTCGTACGATTATTTAGTGAAATTATTCGAAAATTTAACCAGCAAATCAAAGCACCCTGAAAATTTAAGATTTTTATTGATCGACAACACCGATGGCAAAGACAAAAAAGTCGAAAATCTCAAATCGCAATTCCAAAACCTTAACATTATCCAAAACAATCCCGGCAATCTCAAAGGCTCACCCGCTCACTGCACCGGCCTGAACGTCGCAATGCAAAATATCGAAACACCTTATGCGTTAATCCTAGATCCCGATGTTCACATCTTTAAAAAAGAATGGGACGAGTTTCTAATCAATTTATTGGATCAGAATAATTCTTTCGCTGCTGGCGTTTCATTTCCGCGATGGCAGTTGGGTATGTATCATAATTTCCCTAATCCTGTCTTTTGCTTTTTCAAAACCGCACCATACCGCGACTTTGCGCCGCAGTGGTCTGCGTATGATGTAAGCAAAATTACTTTGTATTGGGATTTTTTCCGAAGAAATCTGCTTCGCTGCGGAATCTTGATTAATAGAAATCTTTACGAAAATTTTGCGTTTGTGCGAACAGTCTGGTCGAATCTGGAAAAGATCATCGGCGTATGCAGCAGAGACACCGGCTGGCGAAGAGCGGTAAAAGCCAAAAAAAATATTATTAAAACGGTTTTATTTCAGCCACGTATAGTCTCATCGAAAAATTTTAATCCTGAAGACCCGCTTCAAACATTGGCGAAATATTTCGAACTGTATTGCTATCAAAACGAGCCGATATTAACGCACAAATACTCCACCAATTCCGCCGTTTTCAAAACCGCACAATCGCACAATTCAGATTTATGGTTTAAGTGCATCGCGCAATCAGATTCGTGCGAGTAGTTAGCCCCTCGATTTATTCGAGGGGTTCTAAAAGTATCCCTCTATTTTCAAGTCAACTCTTTTGCGATCTTGAACATAAACTCATTAATATCTTCGCTCTCGTCGAGCAGTTTTTTGCGTCGCTGCTGCCAGACATTTTTGAGATTCGCAGCCTTCAAAAGTTCTTCCGCGATTTTAACACCCGCGTCAAAATCTATACAGTTATAAACAAGCTGATACTCTCGCTCCATCGCCTGTAAATATCCAAGCGGAAGCGGATTGGTGAATATCGCAGGCGTTCCCAGCACCGCAGCTTCAGCCGCCATCGTCGCACCTTCGCCGATATATAATTTCGCATACGCAAGCAAGTGATGAACTTTTTCCGGTGCGATCGGATTTTTATATTTCGCCATCGATACCGGCAGCGACCCTTCCGCACTAATAATCACCCTGCCATATTTCGAGAGCTTTTCAACAACATCTAAATATTGCTCTTCGCTATAGCCGTGCAAACCTTTATCGTGAGCCGCAGACCACGACACCATCCGCATTACAATGAAAGGCTTTTCAATTTCGATTCCCGCATCCGTAAGCACCGTCGCATCGGGCGTGAAATATTCAGGATTAAGATACGACTGCACCCAAACGCCTTTGAATTTTCGTTCGCGTTTGCCGTGGTTGCCAAGATACCCCAAACCCGTCATAATAATAGAGACAAAAGGCAGCCCCAGCATCCGCTGCAATTTCGCGTGTTCGGTATCTTCCTCGACGATCCTTGGAATCCTTAACAGCGTTCCAATCAGGCCGATTGTAACACCCGTTTCGGCGATAAGAATATCCGGCTTGAAACGCCGGACAATTATAAACATCAGAATATAACGGCGAATCAGCTCGCGCAGCATAGAAAACATTCCGCCGCTCTGTTGGCTTAAGCAAACGTATTTGAGATTGAGATTTTTGACCAAATCGAGAGTAACATCTTTTCCGCGTGCGGTTATCAGAACCTTATCTTTGTTTTTACGAAATCGTAAAATCAGATTCTTGAAAAAATGAACCTGCGAAGGATGGCTGATGTCAACTATAACTCGCATTTATAACCCCTACCCAATGTCCCGTTAATTCCATTTGTCATTCTGAACATAGCGAAGCGAAGTGAAGAATCTCGTTTATTTTTTCTCGTATTCATTTTTCCGCAAAAGAAACAACTGTTCATCCTGCAGAATCCTGATCCTGTTAAGCATACCCGCCAGCAGCGCGGTTATATAGCAAATCAAAGCGACAAAAGCAAACCCTGCCGCCGCGAACGCAACGAACACATAAGGAAAAAACGCGCCTGTCTTGAAATAGTGCACCATTACGAACCCGCCGCAAAGCAGAGCAAGTATCAGGAAGATCAAACTTATGCCGCCGAAAACATACATCGGCTTGTAATCCCTGAACGCCCGCAGCATAATACTCAAACTTCGCCAGCCGTACACAAAAACATTCGAAGCAACTTTGCTCTTGCCGAATTTGCGAACGCCCTGCACCTTCACAGGCACTTCAACGATCCGCAATCCTCTAAACGCCATATCAAGAATAACTTCGTGCGTATAGGTATGCCCGCCGAGCAGCGTAACGCGTAAAGCAGCATCGCGTTTGTACGCTCTGAATCCGCACGATACGTCTTTCATATTCAAGCCGCAAAGATTATTAACGATGTTCGCGACGCGCCTGTTGCCCCATTTTTTCACCAATGGCATTTTCGGCACAAGCGTTGGATCGGCGAATCTGCTTGCAGTTACCATATCCGCTTTGTTTTGCAAAATAGGCTCGACAAGTTTGGCAATATCTTTCGCTTCGAATTGTCCGTCTGCGTCGATATTAACAATAATATCCGCGCCAAGCGAAAGTGCCGTTCGTATTCCCTGCGAAAACGCCGCGCCCAAACCTTTATTATGCCCGAAGCTGTGCACATAAGCACCGGCCTTCGATGCAGCCTCGGCCGTCGAGTCCGTACTGCCGTCGTCAACCACAACGATTTTGATTTCATCGATCCCCGGAATCTGTTTTGGAATATCCGATATTACCTGTCCTACCGTTTCCTGCTCGTTATAAGCAGGTATCGAAACAACAAGCATCATTGGCACTCTCCGTTTATTTATGAATAAAAAATCTTAGTATATCATTGTAGCAGACCACAACCACAAGTCCCAGTATAAACACCAAACCGATATAAACCAGAACTTCCTGCACCTTTTCGTGTACAGGCGAACCTTTTATCTTTTCGATTATCAGCAGCACAACAAGCCCGCCGTCAAAAATCGGCAACGGCAGAAAATTCATCACAGCAAGACAGGCGCTGATCATTCCCATAAAATAGAAGTAATACATAAAATCGCGTTCGGTAATTAACTGCGAACTCATCGCGATCATACCTATCGGCCCCATCAGGCTCTTTGGGCTAATGTCCCGCACGATAAGCCCTTTGATCGTCATATACGTTTGACCGATAAATTCAAGCGTCTTTCTGCTGCCCATATCGATCGCTTCAGCAGGCCCGGATGCTCTGTACAATTTTTTCAGCATCTTAAAAGGCGGTTCCTGCATCAGCATCGGCGCCACCGCTACATTATTACCCGAAGGCACAGCAAATGAAATTTCCTCTTCATCCAAAACGCCTTTGTATTTAACGCTTACAGTCTTGCCCTGATTTTCATTCAATACACGCGCGATATCGAAAAAGTTTTTAACCTCAACGCCCGCGATCGAAATAATTTCCGCACCTCTCGGCAAACCTGACCATTGATAAGTATTGGCATCAGTCGTAGCGGCAACGATGGTACTATTCACATCCATCATATCGAGAAAACCAATCACAACTCTGCCGTCTTCTTGTTTCGGCGTAACGGTAACATTCACAATTTCGCCATTACGCAGAACCACTATCGGCATCTCTTTGCCCGCGTTCAAAACCGTAACCTCGCGCAATTCCTTATAAGTAGGATTCGCAACATTGCCCGCCTGCATAATTACGTCATTTACCTCAAGCCCCTTTGGTGCATTGGCATCGTTATTCAATTTAATGCTTTTCAGCAGCGAAGGCGATTTTGAAATCGCCAGCACTTTAATACTCGGAACTAGGCCGTAAATATGAGAAGGCACAAAAACGCCATTGTCCTCATAAGCAATTTTCGAACCGTATATCAAATCGAGATTAACATTTACAGGCTGGCTCTGCCCTTCCCGTTTGAACGCCAGCGAAACTTTCGGTTCAAAACTGCTCTGGATTGTTTCATTGTATTGCCAGGATTGATCAATGTATTTACCATTTATAGCAGACAGCATATCCCCTGGTTTCAAACCAAATGTTTTTTCGAGAACTTCGGGGTCTTTTACCTTTGCGATCTCAAGCGTTGTCGGCGGTTGAACACCCAACCCTTTAGCGCCCATAGCGGCAACGTTTTCAGGCACAACATTCATATCATAGATCGATCCGTCCGTCTTTTTAACAACCAGCTTCAAAGGTTTATCCTTGGAGCTAAGCGCGGCCGCGAAAGCAAGTCCTTCAAAATCGCGTTTCTTGCTGTTGATGGATAATATCTCATCGCCCGCTTTCAATCCCGCCTTTTCCGCAGGATACCCCGGCATAACATCGCCTACAATCGCCGGCGGCATATTGATCCCGCGCATAAATACAAATACGAAAAGAACCGCCGCCAAAATAACATTCAAAGTAACGCCCGCCGATACAGCGACTATCCTTTTCCAGACCGCGACATTCACAAACGAACGCGGATCATCGTTTTTCTTATCAGCGCCGAGGTCTTCCTGTCCAAGCAGTTTCACAAATCCCCCTAGGGGCAAAATTCTAAACTGATATTCAGTTTCGCCAGCGCTGCCTCCCATTGGAATTTTAATGCAAAGCAAACCCGTCTTATCAGGATCGTTTTCTTTTTCGAGAATTGTCGGCAGAATCCTGATTTGCAGGTATTTGTCTATTTTCTTTATACCTAATATAACGGGACCAAAACCGACAGCGAACATCTCAACCTTTATGCCGCACAATTTGCCCGCCGCGAAATGACCGAACTCGTGAATGAAGATCACAACACCAAGTCCGACAAACGAAAGAATTATACTGCTGCTCTTACTGAAGTTTTTGGAAACGAAATAAAAGATCGTCCCGATCAAAACCAACAAAATAAAAGCGTTTATCACATTCTTGCTTTTTACATTTTTTTGTTCAGCCGCTATTTGTTCAGCCATTTAGTTACCTCATTTCTCGCCCAGTTATCTGCCGAAAGCAGTTCTTCCAAACTGGCATCTTGTTTAAAATTATGCTTATCAAGACATCTTTCGATAAGCTCGACTATATTAACAAATTTTATTTTTCCTTCCAGAAATTCTTTGACCGCCGCTTCGTTGGCCGCGTTAAATACCGCCGCCGCCGTTCCGTCTACCTTCGCGACCTCGTAACCTATCTTCAACGCCCTGAAAACTTCCATATCAGGCTGTTCAAACGTCAATCTGCCTATTTCCTCAAGCCGAAGGTGTTTTGTTATCCCTTTTACCCTGTGCGGAAAAGTCAGTGCGTATTGGATCGGCAAACACATATCCGGCGCCGACATTTGCGCTATCACCGAACCATCGACAAATTCGACCATCGAATGAATTATCGATTCGGGATGCACAAGTATATCGATTTTCTCGGCAGGCACATTAAAAAGCCATTTCGCTTCGATAACCTCAAGCGCCTTGTTCATCATCGTGGCCGAATCGACCGTAATTTTCTTGCCCATATTCCACGTCGGATGCGCAAGCGCCTGTTCGATTGTCGCGTTTTGAATCTGCTCTTTTGTCGCACCGCGGAAAGGCCCGCCGCTTGCCGTCAAAATAATTCTGCTTACTTCTTTAATATCCCCCGCCTGCAAAGCCTGAAAAACCGCCGAGTGTTCGCTATCCACCGGCAAAATCTTCGCGCCGGATTCTTTAACAACTTTAGTCAAAAGCGAACCCGCAATTACCAACGGCTCTTTATTTGCGATCGCCAAAACCTTACCCGCTTTTGCCGCATTCAGTATCGCTTCAAGCCCCGCCGCCCCAACCACTGCTGCGATAACAATGTCAATTTCCGCATCACACGCCGCCGCCGTCAAGTCCGTGTATGTTTCTACCTCGTTTAGCCGTTGCCGGCACGGCAACGTATCAGTTGTGTCATTCCCGCGAAAGCCGGAATCCAGAATCCTTTTAAACTCATCAACCTTCGCCGGATTCGTAACCACCGCTATCCTCGGCCTGTACTTTTTAACCTGTTCAGCCAACAGTTCTATATTATTATGTGCCGTCAAAGCGGCAACTTCATATTTTCCGCCCAGCGCATCAATAACCTTTAAAGCATTTCTGCCTATCGAACCTGTCGAACCAAGTATTGCTATTTTCTTTTTCATTATCTTCTATTCATTTCCCTGAATTGTCTTGGCGTTACGCCCGATACTTCCTTAAACGTCCTTGTAAAATAACTTTGATTATTATAACCCGCGTCGAAACATATTTCGGTGCAATTTTTATTCGTCGAGATCAAAAGCTCCTTGGCATACTCGATTCGCTCTTTAGTTATATAATCAACGATCGTTAATCCCGTTTGTTCTTTAAATATATGGCTCAAACGCGAAACGCTCAAATGCGAATTATGCGCAACATCTTCCAGCGTTATTTGTTCGTTAAAATGACTTTTAATAAAATCGATTGCCGGCTTGATTTGTGAAACTCGTTTTTTATCCTGAATTGAATAAACCAGCTCAATAAAATCATTCAGCGCGTTTGTCAGCCAGACGCACAAATCCTGCTGATTATCAATTTGCAGCACCCTGTTGATATAATCAAGATTTTTCTCCAGCATAAAATTAATATCGACCCCGCCCTCAACCGCGCTTCTGCCAAGTATGCTTAAAAGCTCAAGCATTCTCGCTTTCAGCACCGAAATATTGCCGGGATCTCGCAGCATAATACTCGCCAGGATCATATTAAGCACTTCTTTTGCGCCGGTTCGGTCGCCGATTTTTACTTTTTCCATCAACTGCTTTTCAGCGTCAAGCGGATACTGCCCCGCTCCCGTTCTTTCTTTATGCTCTTTGATCAATTCGCTGATTTCAGACTGCTGCTGACTTCGCTGTCTTCGCCATTGAATAACATAAGGATCAAGACCTGTCGATTCGTACAAAAGCACAAACAAAAATTCCGCGGCTTCGTGAATTTTTCTGCCAGGCAATATCGGCAGCTTTTCGATCGAGCTGCGAAGTTTATTCCTGTTGATGCGAATGCCTTTGAGCCGTTTGTCAATATCCTCTATCAGCATTTCATCCGGCGAATTCCACAGGCATTTGCCGAAAAATATTCCCCCAAGCGGTTTGTCTTTATCCATCGCAGGTACACACGCAAGAACTATACCCGCATGGCAGATCGTGATATAAGGCTGTCCGGTTTCAAAAGCCATTTTCATACTGCGAAGCCTGTCCTGCTGGCAGCGTTTCAAACCGGCCGGACTCTTGCGAACTATTTTGCAGAATTCAGGATGGCAGTTTTTACCGCAGGCGTGAGCGACATTCTTGCCGTGAATGTCGGTAGTTTCCAGCGACAATTCGAAATTGCTCAAAAAAGGAGCTTCTATTTTCTCGAATTCTTCTTTTGTAAACAGCACTTTTTCCATTTTACCTTTATATCAACATAAATCAGCCGGACTTATAGTCTTTATTAATTTTCGGTTTTTTAAACCTGAAAGAATTAATTTTAGCACTATTTTGCTGAAAACGCTATAATTATTTTAAAAATAAAGCCTTACAAGTCGAGTATTTTTTACTATTATACTTGTAAAATCGCCCTTTGTTCACTATAAATAGCAATAAGATTTCGTAAGATGGGCTTTTAGCCCGCAGTTGTATTAAATACTTAAACTTCGTGTCTTAGTGGCTAATAGTAAAGGTATAACGGAATGAAACCTCTTTATATAAGCGCAACAGGTCAGGACAGCGGCAAAACAAGCGTAATTTGCGGCTTAATTCAGCATTTGCACCATTTAGGCCATAACGTCGGCTACATAAAGCCCGTCGGCCAAAGGTACGTTATTTTTGAAAATCACAGCGTTGACGAAGATGCCGTGCTTATGCTGCAATCTTTCGGAATCAAAGACCAGCCGCAGGATATGAGTCCTATCGCGGTCGCAGAAGGTTTCACCGCGAAATTCATAATGAACCCTGATGTTTCGCCGCTCGAAAAACAAATCCTGGAAAGTTTCGAAAGACTTAAAAAGCAGCACTCAACCATCATCGTCGAAGGCACAGGCCACGCAGGCGTGGGAAGCTGCTTCGGCCTTTCCAATGCACGCGTTGCGCAAATGCTCGATGCCGATGTTATTATTGTTGCATCGGGCGGAATTGGAAAACCAATAGACGAGGTCAATTTGTCGCTCGCCCTTTTCAAACAGTACAACGTAAATGTTGTCGGCGTGATACTGAATAAAATTTTTCCGCAGAAATTACAGAAAATCAGGTCTATCGGTGCTGCCGGCCTTAAACTTCTCGGCACAAAACTTATCGGTGCGATTCCATTCAATTCTGAACTTTCGATTTTCTCGATTGGTCAGGTCGCAGAAGAATTCGGCTATCAGATTTTAAGCGGTGGCCACTTGCTAAACAACAAAATCGAACATACAGTTGTCGCTGCGATGGAACCGCAGAATGTTTTGAAATATATCGACAAAAATACTTTGATTATCACCCCCGGCGATAGAATCGATAACATCCTGCTGACACTCGCCCTTTCGGAATCGTCAGATTACCACGAAAAATTATGCAGCGGCGGAATCATTCTCACCGGCGGCTTAAAACCCGACACAACAATTCTTTCGCTCTTGCTTAAGAGCAATATTCCCGTGCTGTTTACGAACGAAGATACGTTTTCGGTAACCTCAAAAATGAAGGATTTGCATTTTAAAATTCGCAGCGACGATAAAAACAAAATCGCCAGAACATACGAGCTGTTGAAGGATAATGTCGATATTAATGCGGTTTTAAAGAACATATAGCAGAATAGTTCAAAAAAAATGCTTACCGTTTATATCTAATTCTCTGTAATTAGTAGAAAATCAAATTCCACAACATTCGTGTAATTCGTGTTTATTCGTGGTTTAAAAAAGGATATTAAATGCTTGACCCGACAAAATTAAAAGACTGGCAAATCGCAGAAGCATCAGAATCTACCGCAAAACCTATAATGCAGATCGCAGCGGAAATGGGATTGATTGACGACGAAGTCATACCAATGGGCAGACTGCTTGCGAAAATCGATTACAAAAAAGTTTTAACACGCCTCGGCAAACCTCAAAAAGCAAAATATATCGACGTTACCGCAATAACGCCCACTCCGCTGGGTGAAGGAAAAACAACAACGACAATCGGCCTTGTTCAAGGTCTTGGCAAGCTCGGCAAAAAAGTTACCGGCGCGATTCGCCAGCCAAGCGGCGGCCCGACATTCAACATCAAAGGCTCTGCTGCCGGCGGCGGTTTATCCCAATGTATTCCGCTCGCTCCCCTTTCGCTTGGTCTTACCGGCGACATCGATTCAATCACAAACGCAAATAATCTCGCGATGGTCGCCCTCACAAGCAGACTCCAGCACGAAAGCAATTACGACGATGTGAGACTGGCAAAGAGCGGTTTGAAAAGATTAGACATCGATCCAGAAACAGTGCAGATGAAATGGGTAATGGATTTCTGCGCACAATCGCTGCGGGATATTGTCATTGGTCGAGGCGGAAAAATGGACGGCTTTGAAATGAATTCCGGCTTTGCGATTTCTGTTTCGAGCGAAGTAATGGCAATCCTCGCCGTCTCAAGAGACCTCGCCGATATGCGCAAACGTATGGCAAAGATCGTCGTCGCATACAGCAAATCCGGCAAAGAAGTTACCGCCGCCGATTTGGAAGTCGATGGCGCAATGACTGCCTGGATGACCAAGGCGATTAATCCTAATTTATTGCAAACCATCGAAGGCCAGCCCGTATTCGTACACGCAGGCCCATTCGCGAATATCGCTATTGGTCAAAGCTCAATTATCGCTGACGAACTCGGAACACGATTAAGCGAATATCACATTACCGAAAGCGGATTTGCCGCCGATATCGGTTTTGAAAAATTCTGGAATCTCAAATGCCGAATGTCAGGCCTTGTTCCTAACGCTGTTGTTATAGTAGCAACCATTCGCGCGTTGAAAATGCACGGCGGAGGCCCTGCCGTAAAACCCGGCGCAAAATTAGACATCGCATACACGCAGGAAAATCTTCCGCTCGTAGAAAAAGGCTGCGAAAATCTCATCGCACATATCGACATTGTAAAGAAAAGCGGCGTTAAACCTGTCGTCTGCATAAATAGTTTTTACACCGATACGAAAGCGGAAATCCAGCTCGTCCGAAAAATAGCCGAACAGAACGGCGCGTATTGTGCCCTTTCAGAACATTGGCTCAAAGGCGGCGAAGGCGCAATAGAACTTGCCGAAGCTGTAATGGCCGCGGCAAACGAACCAAATCATTTCAAATTCCTCTACGAATTAGAAACCCCGCTGCGTCAGAGAATCGAACTTATCGCAAAAGAAGTTTACGGCGCAGACGGCGTTGAATATTCGCCGATCGCACTGGAAAAAGCAAAAGCTCTTGAGCAGGACAGCGAAGCGCAACAACTCGGAACCTGTATGGTGAAAAGCCATCTTTCCTTATCGCACGACCCGAATGTAAAAGGCAGACCAAAAGGCTGGACACTTCCCGTCCGAGATATTATGATATACAAAGGCGCGGGCTTTATCGTACCTGTCGCGGGCGATATTAAATTAATGCCCGGAACCGCGTCCAACCCGGCGTACAGAAACATCGATGTAGATGTCGAAACCGGAAAAGTAAAAGGCTTATTCTAAAATTTAAGAGACACAAAGACACAAAGGCACGAAGAAAAAATATATATTAAAAACTTAGTGTCTTAGTGCCTTAGTGGCTCAAGGAAAAAAAATGGCAGCGAAAATTATTGATGGTAAACAAATAGCGGCGGATATTCGCGAAGAACTCAAAACCAAAGTCCAGCAGCTTAAAACAAAAGGCATCACTCCCGGTTTGGGTGTAATTCTCGTCGGCGCAGATCCCGCAAGCATCTCGTATGTTACCGCAAAAGAAAAAGCCTGCCACGATATTGGTATGTTTTCCGATGATAACCGTTTGCCCGCCGAGACATCAGAAAAAGACTTGCTCGCACTCGTCGAGAAAATGAATAAAGACCCTAAGATTCACGGCATTTTAGTCCAGCTTCCATTACCAAAACATATCGACGAACAAAAAATCCTGCTCGCAATCGACCCGGCCAAAGATGTTGACGGTTTCCATCCTGTGAACGTCGGCAAGATGTGCGTCGGCCAAAAGGCGTTTCTGCCGTGCACGCCGCACGGCGTTGTTCAACTGCTGATCCGCAGCGGCGTAAAACTCGACGGCGCGGAAGTCGTTATTGTCGGCCGAAGCAATATCGTCGGCAAACCGCTGGCGAATATGCTAATCCAAAAGTCCCCTATCGGCAACGCAACCGTTACCGTCTGCCATACACGCACAAAAGATATAGCCGCTCACACAAAGAAAGCTGATATTGTTATCGCCGCCGCAGGCAGACCCAAAACCATCACGGCTGATATGCTCAAGCAGGATGCGGTCGTTATCGATGTCGGCGTAAATCGAATCGAAGACGCGACGAAGAAAAACGGTTTCAGACTTGTCGGCGATGTTGACTTTGATGAATGCAACAAGGTTGCGTCATTGATAACACCCGTCCCCGGCGGAGTCGGCCCAATGACAATTACAATGCTCTTGTTTAATACCGTTGATTCCGCGGCTCAATCAAAATAATATGACAGACGTATTCCAGATCAACGAAAAGTACCGGCAATGGTTAACAGAAATGGGGCTGATATCATTTGAGCAATTAATGTTTGGTGATGTCGGCAGCAAAGTGGAGGAAGGAACCCGCCGCATAGAAGGCTGCGGCAAAGTTGTTTATCTCAAGCGCCATTTAAATGTTTCAATATATAAATCAGTTGAAAAGTATTTGCAGTGGCAATACCCTCACGCAAAAGCATTTAGCGAGTATATCCACATCGGTTTTTTACAAAAGGCTCATCTGCCGGTAATGAATACTATCGCAGCAGGTGAACGCAGAATATTAGGTTTTCCATGCTGCGGCTTCATTTTGACAGAAGAAGTAAGGGGAATTTCGCTGGAGGAATTTTTAAAGAAATCTGAATATGAAGTCCAAACGACGGCATTGCTCAAGGCATTTGGCAGTCTGATAGCCAGATTACATCAAAATGGCTTTTATGCCGCTCTGCGTTTTAAGGACGTTATTGTTACAGATGTAAATGAAGCATCATTGGTAATGATCGATAGAGAGGCTCGATATGTACATCCTCGTAACGGCAAAAAACTAAAAGCCAAACTGTCATTAAAAAAGTCATTCCGTCGAATAAAAAGAACATTCCCTCAATTTAACGAACATCACAAAAGCATAATATTAGAAGGTTACAAATCGAAGTAAAATTAATGTCCTATCGTTGATACCGACAAC
>MHYA01000011.1:29439-42026 GCA_001825675.1 Planctomycetes bacterium GWF2_42_9
CCTGCATTTGGGAATAATTTTCCGGTTTGGAAACGGAGATGCTGTGTTTAGGCCGTAAATTTTGGCCGACGGTTCTAACCGCAAGTTGCCCCGACAAAATTACAATCGGAATATCCGCTAATTCAGCATTGGCTTTCATTTCAAGGATCACCTGTTGGCCGGGCTTACGCGGCAGGTTCAAATCGAGAATAACCAAATCCGGCCGAACAGCGGTTTTGAAACGCCCCTGTCGGGTCAGATAGTCCATCGCCTCTACGCCGTCGTTGACGACCTGCAGGCGATATTTGATCTCGACCATTTCAAACGCTTCCTGCAGGAGAAGAATATCGGCGATATTGTCCTCTACCCACAGAATATTTATTTCCATTTCAGGCATTTTTAAAAGCTCAAAAAATATTTGAAAACCAGAGGCACACCATTGTATTTTAAAGCAGGTGCTTAGGTCAATTAGGGAAAACCCTAAAAACGATTCTAATATCCTATTTGCATATAATGGTAAAATAGTAAATTCTTTTGACAAAAAGGGGGTAGTTGAATACACTTAAAAGTTTAAAAATCAGGCTAAAAGCCGTAATTTTATTATATTCATAATTATTTTAGATAAAAGGACTTATGGAACAACCAACAGAACCAAAAAAACCGGAACGCGTTGAGGAGCAGCGAATTCTCGATGAAATGAAGAATTCGTATATGAATTACGCAATGAGCGTAATCGTATCAAGAGCGCTGCCGGATGTACGCGATGGGCTTAAACCTTCACAAAGGCGTATCCTTGTCGCTATGAACGATTTAAGCCTGGGACCGAGAAGCAAACACAGAAAATGCGCCAAGATCGTCGGCGATACGTCAGGTAACTATCATCCGCACGGCGACCAGGCAACCTACGGCACTTTGGTGCGTATGGCACAAGAATGGAATATGCGGCATACTTTGGTGAATCCGCAGGGAAACTTTGGAAGCATCGACAATGACCCGCCTGCCGCGATGAGGTATACCGAAGCAAGAATGTCCGCCGAAGCAACGGAAATGCTCGAAGACATTAATCGCGACACTGTCGATTTTATTGCAAACTATGACGAAACGCGCGAAGAGCCGACCGTGCTGCCGAGCAGGTTTCCGAATTTACTCGTAAACGGTTCGACAGGTATCGCCGTTGGTATGGCGACAAATTTGCCGCCGCACAATCTCGGCGAAATTTGCGACGCCCTGCTTTTAATCATCAACGACCCGAACTGCGGGTTCAAGGATATTTTGCGAGTCCTGCCAGGCCCCGATTTTCCAACTGGCGGAATCATTTGCGGGCGAAAAGGAATTCGCGATGCATACACAACCGGCAAAGGACATATCACTGTTCGCGGCAAAGTTGAGATGGAGGAAACGAAAAAAGGACGCGAGCAAATCATCGTTACCGAAGTTCCATATATGACTGTCAAGACGAGCATCGTTGAGAAAATCGCCGAGCTTGTCGAAAACGACCAACTGCCGGAAGTAAGCGATGTTCGCGATGAATCAGACAGAGAAGGTTTGCGTATCGTTGTCGAGCTGAAGAAAGATTCTGATTCGCAGATCGTGCTTAATAAACTCTATAAATACACTCCGCTGCAATCTACGTATGCCGCTTCAAATGTCGCGTTGGTAAATAACAGACCGGAGACTTTGAACATCCGCGAAATGATGGAGCATTTCATCGGCCACCGCAAAATTGTTATTCGCAGACGCACAAGATTTTTGCTCAACAAGTGCAGAAACCGCGCACACATACTCGAAGGTTTGATACTTGCGATCAGCGATATCGATGAGATCATCGAACTGATCAAGAAATCGCCCGATAGTCCGACAGCGAAATTGAATTTGATGAATAAGGCGCTTAAACTCATAGAAACCGCAACTTTGAAGAAATTGCTGCCCGAAGAGTTTATGAGCAGAGCGACCGGCGAAGACCAATTCCTCACTGGCCCGCAAGCAGACGCGATTTTGACAATGCAGCTGCAAAGGCTGACCGGACTTGAAATCGAAAAGCTCGGAAAAGAATACAGCGAACTTATGAAAGAAATTAAAGGTTACGAAGAAATACTGGCAAGCGAACGAAAAGTGCTTGATATTATCGTAACTGATTTGGAAGATTTGAAAGCCAAGTACGCCAACAAACGCCGAACGGAAATTGTCGAAGAAATGGAAGAGATGGATATCGAAGACCTCATCGCGGATGAAGAGGTGATCGTAACTCTTAGCCACGGCGGATACGTCAAAAGGCTGCCGATTGATACTTATCGCAAACAAGGACGCGGCGGAAAAGGCATTGTCGGCTCCGATACGCGTGAAGGCGATTTTATCGAATCGCTGTTTACGGCTTCAACGCACGATTACCTGATGGTATTCACGAACCGCGGCAAATGCTATTGGCTGAAGGTTTATAATGTTCCGCAGCTTACGCGCCAGAGTAAAGGCCGAAGCATCGCCAACCTTTTGGATATGGGCGACCAGAAAATAGCATCGATCATCAACGTTAGCAAATTCGACGAACGCAATCTCGTGATGGCGACGAAAAACGGCGTTATCAAGAAATCGGCTCTGTCGCTTTATTCTAATCCGCGGCCAAGCGGAATCATCGCAGTTAAACTCGACCCCGATGACGATTTGATCGGCGTAGCGCTCACAAACGGCAAAAACGATATCATTCTCGGCACAAAAGATGGTATGGCAATTCGTTTCGACGAAGAACAGGCAAGGCCGATGGGACGCTCCGCACACGGCGTAAAAGGCATTTCGCTGCGTAAAGGCGATTACGTTGTCGATATGGTTGTCGCTGAAGAAGGCGCATCACTGCTGACGGTTTGTGAACTCGGTTTCGGCAAACGCACTGAACTGGAAGATTACAGATCGCAAAACCGCGGCGGTATCGGATTGATAAATATTAAGACATCCGACAGAAACGGTAATGTCGTCGCGATCAAGACCGTTCGCCACGATGACGATATTATGATTATCACGGCAAAAGGCATTATTATCCGAACAGGTCTGGACGAACTGCGTCAGATCGGTAGAAATACTCAAGGCGTTCGGCTGATTAAGCTCGATGAAGATGATAAAGTTGTAGCTGTTGAACGTGTTCTCAAAGAAGAAAAGGAAGAATCGAACGGTCAGGAAACACAGCCGTCGAAGTCGCCTGAATCTGAAAACAAAACGGACACAACAAACGAACAACAATAACGCTTATTTTTAAAGGGATTTTTATGAATAAGTTGAAGATTTTTTTCTGTGTCGGAATTTTATCGCTTACGCAAATTGCCAGCGCGGACAAACTCCTTGTGAATGTTACGAATCTGCTGCACGACGGTAGAAACTCGGAAGTAGTTTCTATACCTTTGAAATCGCTTGAAGGCTTCGAAAGAGTAAAGCCCGCGGTTTATTGTGAAAAACTTAATAGATTTATGCCAATGCAGCTTGTCGATAATGATTGCGATGGCAAAAATGACGAATTGCTTTTCCAGTCCGATTTCAAGGCAAAAGAAACGCTTGTTTTTGAAATTGTCGAGGCAAACGCGGCCAATTATGTCGAAGTGTACGGCCCTGCGCAGGCTTATTATATTCCGCAGCGAAAAGACGATTTCGCATGGGAAAACGACAAAATCGCGTTCAGAGTTTACGGCCAGGAATTGCAGCGTACCGAGCTGACAACCAGCGGCATCGATGTCTGGGTCAAGAAAGTTCAAAGACCTGTGATGCTTGCTTTGTACGCCAAAGGACACGATTATTATCATTCGGATAACCCGCTCGGCATCGACTTCTTTACTGTGGGCGAAACATTAGGCTGCGGCGGCATCGGCGTTTGGGATGACGGCAAACTGCTGCGTTCCGAAAACTATTCCGTGTGGAAAATTATCGCCAACGGACCGATCAGAACCATTTTCGCCTTAAAATATGAACCTTGGGATATGGGCAAAGGCAAAAAAATGGGCGAGGTGAAAAAAATCACACTCGATAAAGGTTGGAATTTCTGCAAGATAGAAAGTATGTTCGACGGCGACGTAAACGATATCAAATTCGCCGTTGGTATCGTTAAATGCGAAAGAGGCGGCAAACCAACATTCGGCACAGTAAACGAATATCTCGGCTATTGGCAGAAACCCGACAAAACCTTCGGCACTATCGGCTGCGGCGTTATTCTCAACAAGCCATCGGTAATATACGAACAGGCCGAAGACCAGGAAAACTATATGATCCTGGCAATGGGCAGATATAGCAAGGTTGTCTATTATGCGGGCGCGTGCTGGAGTCGCACTAAAGGTTTTGAAAAAGAAGAAACGTGGAATCGGCTTATAAGAAAAACATCGGAAAGAGTCAACGGCCCGTTAAGCATCGAAATTAAAAAGAAAATTGGCAAAAGAAGATAAAAAAAAATCAGCCGTAAAGAGCGGGATATATGTTTTTGCGGGCAAGGATGAATTTCTTGTCGCTCAAGAGGTTACCGCTTTGGTAAACAAGCTGCTTACGCCGGACCAAATGCAGATGTGTCTCTGGCGTGCGGATGCGGATAAAGTAACAGCCGTTGAGGTTTTCGATGAGCTTCGCACATTGCCCTTCCTTGCGGAAAAACGCGTGGTTGTTCTCGCAGGTGCGGATGATTTTGTAAGTAATAACCGCGAGCCGCTGGAAAGATATTTTGAAAACCCTGCTTCAAGCGGCGTACTTATACTTTCAGTAAGCTCCTGGCCTTCAAATACCAGACTCGCCAAAATGCTGCCTAACGCAGGCACGTTAATCGAAGTCGGCGAAATGAAAGCCAAAGAACTGGCTTCGTATATCATCGAATATGCAAGCGAGCAGGGAAAAAATCTTTCATACAACGCAGCGCAGATGCTGATTGAATTCGCCGGCGAAGAGCCGGGCATTTTGCGAAATGAGATCGATAAATTAGCCGCGTATGTCAACTCGGCGAAAAATATTACTGAAAAACAAATCTCCGAAGTTGTCGGGCGAAACCGTGCTTACGATGCGTTTGAAGTTATTGATTCGATGATGGCCGCAAACGCAAGCAAGGCGCTTGAGCAATTACGCGTTATGTTCGATTCGGATAAGGATACGGAATATACGATACTCGGCGCGTTCGCTTGGCATTTCCGCAGAATGTTCACTGGTGCTGCCCTGCTGCAAAAAGGTGAACGGCCGGATATGATCGCAAGAAAACTTCGCATCTGGAATCAGCAGGAATTTTTCGGCCTGATCAAAAAAATAGGATTAAAACGGATCGGCGATTGCCTCCGCCAGTTAGCGGAATTCGATTACCAGATAAAGACCGGCAAAGCAACCTCACAAACCGCGATAGAGTCGATGATAATCCAATTCGCAAAATAAGTGAAAAGTTGCAGAATTTATTTGTGTTTCTTATTTCTTGAAGCAACAAATAAACCCATCACAAAGAGAACCACTGTTGTCGGCTCCGGTATGACGATTTCCGGTATGAATATCGGTGAACTAATATAGGAATATAATTGGCCGTTAGAGAAATCCAATGGTACACATAAAGTATTGCTGCAACCTGAGAGCGTGCAATCTGCGATCTGAAAAGACGAAAAATCACCAATATTAATTGCAGACGCCTCAATACCTGTAAATGGCAAAAATGGCGGATTAATAACAAGCCAATCTAAAAATGGCGTAGTTCCAGACACCAATGTTAACGTTATGGTCAAACCATTATATTGAGGAACGACATGAAACCCTGTATAAAAATCCGCATAAGCGGATGCGCTTAATATAACAACCACACATATAATCAATTTTAATAAGCTCTTCATTTCTCATCCTAAAAACTTTGTTGCAGTGAAGTATACACAAAACATCCTAATAGTCAATTAATTATTTTAAATCATTAAACACACTCTCGCACCTTAAAAGTAATATATATCCATTACTTAGGAAAAAAAATAGAAGTGTATTAACCGTAGTTAACTTCGCATTTTATAATCCATTCCTTGACAATGATTTATCTATGGATAAAATGTGCGGCATGTCTAGTCAGGAACCGGAACGTAAAAGAAAGAAACGCAAGAAAACAGTGCTTGAGCATTGGCTTCTGTATGTTTTGCTGCGCATTGGGCTTTTCTTCGTCTTTTTATTCCCCGTTGAAAGCGTTTTAAAAACGGCGCGTTCGCTTGGCAGATTATTATGGAAGCATTACGGCCGAGGCCGTCAGCGCGCTCTCGATAATCTGCGGGCAAGTTTTCCCGAAAAGGACGAAAAATGGATCGAAGAAACAGGCAGGCGAAGTTTCGAATGTCTGCTGATGCTGTTTGTTGATGTGCTTTTTTCAACGCGATTAATTCGCAAGGATAACTGGGAAGAATATTCGACTTATATCAACTGCGAACGGGCGAAATGGATGATGCAGGGCAAACAGCCGCTGCTGCTTGTTACGCCGCATTACGGCAATTTCGAGATCATCGGCTATCTGCTGGGCGAATTTGGTTTCAATATTTACAGTATCGCCCGGCCGCTAGACAACAAATTCATCAATAAATTTCTTTATGACGTTCGGCAGCGCAAAGGTCAACGGATCATCGACAAAAAAGGCGCTTCGGAACATACGGATGAAATTATAAAAAATGGTTCGACGCTGTGCTTTGTCGCTGATCAGGATGCGGGCAAAAAAGGCGTTTTCGTTGATTTCTTCGGCAGGAAAGCCAGCTCGTACAAAAGCATTGGCCTGGTGGCGATTCAATATAATGTGCCGATTGTAGCCGGAGTCGGGCGAAGAGTCGGCGACAGATTCTTTTTCGAGATTGAAGTCAAACGGATGATTATGCCCGACGAATGGAAAGATAAAGACGACCCGCTGCTTTGGGTTACACAGGAATATACAAAGGCATTCGAAGACTGCATCCGCCACGACCCAACGCAATACTGGTGGATACATCGAAGATGGAAGACAAGACCCAAAAACGAACGATAGCCACAGAGTTCACAGAGAACACAGAGATATAAAAAAAGTGTTTATTCGTGTTAATTCGTGGTTATAATAGTACCGCAATAAACTTTTACGGAGAATAATATGGCAGAACCGCAGAAATCTTGGGAACATCGTCTGGCAAAAGCGACAGATTCGCTGGCCATCGATTTCGTTGAATCACTTTCGTTCGATCAGCGCCTCTATAAATATGATATTGCCGGCTCGATCGCACACGCGGAGATGCTCTGTGAACAAAAATTGCTCACGAAAGACGATTTGAAGCAAATCAAAGATGGTCTTTTTGAAATTGCACACGAAATCGAAGACGGAAAATTCAAATTCGATAAAACACTCGAAGATATTCATATGGCGATCGAGGCGGCGTTGATCGCGAAGGTCGGCGACGCGGGCAAAAAGCTGCACACAGGCCGAAGCAGAAACGACCAAGTCGCGACAGACATTCGCCTTTGGATGCGTGATGAAATTGAAGTCGTACAAGCGAAAATAAATCTGCTGCAAAAGGCGTTTGTAAAGCTGGCGGAAAAATACACAAGGGATATTATGCCCGCGTTTACGCATTTCCAGCGTGCGCAGCCTATTTCTATCGCGGCGTATCTTTTGAGTTTCGTTGAGCAGCTTAACCGCGATAATCTCCGTCTAAAAAACTGCCGAACGATTTTGAATGTTTCGCCGTTGGGAAGCGGAGCGATCGCGGGTTCATCTCTGCCGCTTGATAGAAAAAAAACCGCAAGCCTGCTAGGCTTTTCGGATATTACATATAACACGATCGATTCCGTATCAGACCGCGACTTCTGCGCGGAGTTCGTTTTCGATTGCTGCCTGATTTCGACGCACCTGTCGAAACTCGCTGAAGACTGGATCGTTTTTTCGACGACCGAATTTGATTTCATCCGTATTGATGACGCGTTTTGTACATCGTCGAGTATGATGCCGCAAAAACGTAATCCCGATATGCTGGAATTGATGCGTGGCAAAACCGGCAGCTTATACGGCTCTCTAATGGCCATTTTAACAATTCTCAAAGCGCTGCCAACCGGCTACAACCGTGATTTGCAGGATGACAAACGGCACGTTTTCTCCGCAAGCGATACGATTGAAGCGTGCATCGATATGGCGTGCGCGATTGTCGAAAATACAGTATTCAAAACCGAAAAAATCTCGGCAAATATCGATAAAGGTTTTCTCGACGCGACAGCTTTAGCTGAATATCTCGTTAAGAAAGGCGTCCCCTTCCGCACCGCGCACGGAATCGTCGGCAGTCTTGTCGCCAAATGCGAAAAAGAAAATAAGAGCCTGGGCGAAACAAGCATCGAAGATTTTAAAAAGTTTTCGGATGTTATCTGCGAAGACGTTTACAAAAGTCTGGGCGGCAAAAATGTAGCAAATTCTTACGCGACCGCATCTGCCGCATCGCCCGCGGAAATGGCCGCACAAATTAATTACTGGAAAAAACATCTGGAGAAATAACCGTGTTGGCTAAAGCCCACCCTACAATGTGGAATTTGTTATGTTGAACATAGGTACATTGATTGGACTTCTAATAGTGGCAATATCTATTCCGCTTTTGTTTGATAAGGTCAAGCCTAATCAATGGTATGGCTTCAGAACGCCCAAAACCCTGTCTAATCCTGAAATCTGGTATAAAGCAAATAAATATATGGCAAAAAATATGCTTATTGCGGGAATTATTATCATGGCAACATTTATAATCTTGCCCACATTAAAATCTCATTTCGAACCCGGCATAGGTACAAGTATAGCTTTGTTCTATTTTATTATCATGATACCCATTTTAATCGTTATTATTAGAAGTTTATTATATTTAAGAAAACTTTGATACATAAACGTAGGGTTGGCTTTGGCCCACCCTACATAATAAAAAAATGAGTAATGGCGAAACAAAACTTGTTAAATATTTTATGGCCAAGGCGAAATTGAGCCGGTCTAAATTCCCTATTGGTATCGGCGATGATATGGCTCAAATGCGACTGCCGAGAGGCGATTCGGTGCTTATCACAACGGATATGCTCCTTGACGGCACACATTTCGATACAAAAAAACACAGCCTTGAGAAAATCGGTTATAAATCAATGGCTGCAAGTTTAAGCGATTGTGCCGCGATGGCGACGATTCCTCTTGCGGCGGTCGTGGCGGTTGCACTGCCAAGAAATTTCGGAACGCAGAATTTAAAAAAGCTGCATAAAGGAATTTTAAAGGCCGCGAAAAAATACAACTGCCCTCTCGTCGGCGGCGATATGACAAGCTGGAATAAACCTCTTGCGATCAATGTTACAATGTTAAGCACGGTCGCAAAAACAAAACCCGTAAAACGCAGCACCGCAAAAATCGGCGATTTAATTTGCGTTACCGGAACGCTTGGAGGCTCGCTCACCCGCAAACATTTGAATTTCGAGCCGAGATTAAAAGAATCGCTCGAAATAGCCAAAGCGGGCGCAAATTCGATGATGGACTTAAGCGACGGCTTAAGCACGGATTTGAATCATATTTGCAGATTGAGCAAAAAAGGCGCGATCGTAGAAGCAAATAAAATCCCAATTTCAAAAACCGCAAAAGGCGTAAACGGCGCATTAAACGACGGCGAAGATTTTGAATTGCTCTTTACTATACCTGCTAAAAATTTTGAGAAATTAAAAAAACTCTGGCGTTTTAAAACAAAAATTACCGCCGTCGGAAAAATAACGAAAGAAAAGAACGTAAAAATTGAAATGCCAAACGGCAACATCGCTGATTTAATACCCGGCGGATATGACCATTTAGCCTAAAAATAAAGCTTGCAGAATTCATATTTTATCATAGACTTACACTTAAATTCCGGAGTTAATAATGAGCGTAGATGAAATTATATCAGCCTTAAAGCAATATAAACAAGACCATCAAAAAGAATATGGCATAAAATCTTTAGGCATATTCGGTTCTGTTTCAAAAGGCGAAATCTCCAAAAATAGCGATTTAGATATTTTCGTAGAACTGGAAAAACCAGACCTCTTCCTTTTGGCGGACATTAAACAGGACATCGAGCAGGATTTAAATATACCGGTAGATATTGTCCGAATGAGAGAAAATATGAATCCTCTATTGCAAAAAATCATCGCGCGGGACGGCATTTATGTATGACAATGAACTTGTAAAGGATATTCTATCGCAGATACTAACTGCCATCGAAAAAGTATTAAACAGATTTGGTTCGGTCGATAACGCCGTTTTTTTTACTGATTCTCCGCAGGGAATGGAAAAACTTGATTCGATTTGTATGCAGTTGATCGTTATTGGTGAAAGCCTAAAAAATCTCGACAAAATAACCGAAGGCAAACTTCTCAAAGATTATCCCGAAATCGATTGGCGAGGCGCAAAAGGAATGAGGGATATTATTACCCATCATTATTTCGATGTTGACGCAGAAGCAATATATGACGTCTGTGCAACCAAACTTAAACCATTAGCTCAAACAATTCAAAAGATGTTGAATAAAATTGGAAAACAATAATACACAACAAATAATTTCAGAATCGATCGAACAGACATTTGAAACCGGCAAACAAATCGGCCAGGCTCTCCAGGGCGGAATGCTCGTTTGCCTGACAGGCACACTCGGCAGCGGCAAAACAACGCTCATCAAAGGCATCGCCGCAGGTATGAACGCCGCTAATCCGCAGCACGTCAACAGCCCTACTTTCGTCATCGTCAACGAGTACCAAGGCAGGCTGCACATCTTCCACATCGACGCATACCGCATCAACTCAATCAAGGAATTCGAGGCTCTGGGCTTCGAAGATTATATCGGACCTGAATCGATCGTTCTCATCGAATGGGCTGATAAGGTCAGCCAGGCACTCGATGGCTTCGACAAAATCACTATCGAAATGCGGCATCACGGCCCGCAAAGCAGAATCATCAATATTACCGGACTTGCCGACTTAAAATAATCCCCCGCAAAAACGGCCGCATCTTATTAATATCGAATTAAGTCGCGTTTTTATCAAACCGATAACACTCCTGTAATTAATGCTTTATGAATTTTTTCTCCACGGAGGAAATTTTAATGAAAAGAATTTCGCTTACAGAGATTTTGCTGACTTTAATTGTCTTGGGAATACTCGCTTCGATAATGCTTCCGCTTTAACGCAAGAATCGTGAGAACGCTATGGAAACAAAAAAAATATTAATCGCCGACGATGAAAGCAGCGTAGTGCAAATAATTTCGGCAAAGCTGCGTAACAACGGCTTTGAAGTAATCACCGCAAGCAACGGTGATGAAGCTATCACTCTAAGCGTGCAGCAAAAGCCGGATTTTATCATCGCCGATTACGAACTTCCGGGCGTAAGCGGTCTTGATTTTGCACAGCAGATTCACAGCAAACCCGCACTGGCAGAAGTGCATATCATTATGTTGACTACGAAAGAAAAAGAACTAACAGATAAACAAATGACAAAAGCGGGCATTGCATTGTGTTTGAACAAGCCTTTTAGTCCAAAAGAAATATTAGGCAAAATCGAAAACTTACTTGCAGGCGCACCAACGAAATAACAGAGGCCAACTATGCTGAATACATCGCAAAACCAATTGAGTTCAGGACAACTTAGACTTGTAAAAGAATTCGCCAGAGAAATGGCGGACACGGGAATCAATTTTTTTGCCTACGACAGAGACCTGAATATCATTGTAAATGTTTGCGGTGAAAAATTCATCAGCGATTACGAAGGATCTGCCGCTTTTGCCAAACAATTGCTTGATTCGCAAACCTGTGCAATTCAGCAAATAGGCCCATCGGGCAGGTTTATCGGCTGCTGCCTCGTAACAGATGGAACAGTCAGCGCGATAATAATTATCGATTCCGGCCCCGACTGCACCGCTGCTGCGCTCGTACGACAAACCTTGCATATCTTCTTACGCAGCTTTCAGAACGATCTCAAAAACGCACAGCAAATCGAACTTATCAGCGGCGAACTTGCTCAAACTTACGAAGAGCTTATGCTGCTTTATAAGATAAGCACGAATATGAGAGTCAGTCAGAGCGATGCAAATTTTTTGCAGCTTGCCTGCGATAATTTGATAGAAATCGTAAGAGTTGAAGGCATCGCGATATTTCTCGAAAAGAAAATCGAGGACAACAAAAAACTTATTCTCTCCGCCGGAACAGGTCTGCTTGGAATAGATTACAAAAATGAAGCTATGACCGAAATTTTATTCGAACGGCTGCTGGATTCTATGACGACAGGTTCGGATGCGCTGATAGACAGCGAAGTCAACGGCATTTTCAAATACGAATGGCAAGGCAGAATAAGAAATATCATCGCTGTGCCTTTAAGCAATAACAGCAAATTGATCGGTATGATGGTCGCAACAAACCTTCTCGACCGAAGCGATTTCGACAAAAACGACATCAAACTTTTCAATGCCGTAGCGACAGAATGCGCCGTTTTTATCGGAAACCATAATTTGTTCAAAGACCTCAAAGCCCTGCTTATAGGCGCTTTAAAGTCGCTTGTAAACAGCATCGATGCAAAAGATCAGTACACACGAGGCCATTCGGACAGGGTCGCGATTATCTCCAAATGGATCGATGCTGTTTACAAGCGACTTTAAAGCGCCTATAAG
>MHYA01000012.1:0-7636 GCA_001825675.1 Planctomycetes bacterium GWF2_42_9
CAATTAAGAAAAAATTGGAACAATTATTTCTTAATTGAACAGGAGCGGATTATGCCAACGCAAAAAATCATTAACGAACATAAAATGATGATGGAAAAGGTGATGGAACACCTGTCAAATGAATTCAAATCTCTTAGAACAGGCAGGGCATCAACTGGTCTTGTCGAGAATTTAAGAGTCGATTATTACGGCACACCAACGCCTTTGCGTCAGCTTGCCGCGCTTACTACTCCGCAGTCTGATTTGATTATGATAAAGCCTTTCGATCCGGCTTCGATTAAGGAAATTGAAAAAGCTATTAAGAACAGCGATATTTCTATTTCTCCGATGAGCGATGGCAAGGTCGTCAGATTGAATATTCCGCCTCTTTCAGGTGAACGAAGAAAACAAATCGGCGGCCAGGTTAAACAATTCGGCGAACAGGCGAAAGTCAGTATTCGAAATGTCCGAAGAGACGCCAACAAAAAACTCGAAGATTCTGAAACCGCGAAAACCATTACCGAAGACGATCTCGAACATGGCAAAAAGGAAATGGACGAGTTAACAAAGCTCTATACTGATAAAATCGATAAATCGGTTAAAGCGAAAACTGACGAAATTATGAAAGATTAAAAAATAAGTTTCGGCCTTTTGGCCGTTCATAAAATTTGATTTTTTAGTTTTAAATTTTGATTTTTATTTGATGAGGGGTTTATGCAGACTGAAAAAAATGAACCGCAGAATCGTTCTAAAGTTTCCATTAAAAAAGTTATCCTCTGGATGCTTTTTTTCATCATTCTCTTTTTGCTGATACCATTCTTTGGCATTCCGCTTTGGCTTTCATCTGAAAGCGGCAAAAATATGATTTTGTCGAAGGTCAACAAATCCGTACCCGGCGAACTGAAGATCAGCGATTTATCTATGAGCTGGTTTACTGGCGTTAAAGTCAGTCAGTTGGATTTTTCCGATGATTCAGGCTGTACAAAAATTACCGCAAAAGAATTTTCAGCTCGTCCGCGATATTTGGAATTGATCGCAGGCAGAATTTCGATTGATGCGGCAAGACTTGAAGAGCCGCAGATTTCGATGGATATTACGGGTGATTGTGCTCCCGAAATACAAAAAGAAAAATCAATCAAAATCGACCAGCCGAATGATATCGAAGAAGAAAAGCAGTCTCCAGCCGCTCTGCTTGCGGTCTCGAATATCGATTTAACAATCCGCAACGGCGATTTCAAAATTATCGCTCCCGGCAGCAGCAATGATATTAAAACATTAGAGCTGAAAAGCATAAATAGCACGCTTGCTTTAAGACCCTTGGGCAAAGAAAGCAGCTTCGATTTGTCTTTAGCGGTTGCTTCGGATAACGAAGTGTCGCAGGTCAACACGACAGGTGCTATCAAAACTTCAGAAAAAGGGTGGTCGTTCCAGGATACCAGCGGCCAGTTTTCTGTAAAAATTGATCAGTTGAATTTGGCAACTCTCGGCCCATTATTCAAAGTTCTGGATGTCAATGTATCTGCAGCAGGTACTTTAAACGCCGACCTGGATACAAAAATTACCAAAGGCCAATTTGATATTTTGAAAGGCAAAGTGAACGCCACCGATTTGGACGTAACAGGCGATATCCTCAAAGGCGATCATATCCAGACCGCCAAGTTGGTAAGCGATGTAAATCTAAATACCGATAAAGATTCGGTGAATATCAGCAACCTTAAAATTGAAACCGATGGCCTTACCGCTGATGTCAAAGGAACGATTCCAAAAACTATGACCAGTTGGCAGGATTTCCTAAAAGCCGATTCGCCCGATTACCTGCACGCGAAATTTGATTGCGATGTCGCGAAAACTTTCAAGCAGGTAAAAACGATCGCAAAATTCAAACAGAATTTCGATATTAATTACGGCAGGCTTAGCGGCGATATTGACACACAAGCCCTAAACGGCAAAAGAATGCTCACAGGCAATGTTAAACTCTGGGCTCTTGAAGGCAAATTTCCGGTCAAGAAAATCGTACTTTCAAAACCAGTCGAAGTCGATGCAAAGATCATTTCCGAGCAGGATAAGATCATCGTTGATAAACTTGCACTCGATTCAGCGTTTGCGAAAGCAGACTTCTCCGGCACAACCGATAATATGAATTACAACGCAAAGATTGATCTTGCAAAAATGCAGAGCGATGTCGGACAGTTTATAGAATTCAAACAGGCATTGTTTGGCGATGTAAATCTCGCAGGCAAAGCCGCGTTCACAAAAGGCGTTTTCAGCAGTACCGGAAATGGTTCGGTCAAGAATTTCAATATGGTTATGCCTGACGGCAAACAAATTCTTGAACCAACAGCCGCCGCAAAATATGATTACACCGCGGATTTCAATACCAAACTCCTGACAATCAGGTCTGCTGATGTTACCGCTTCGCCCGGCAAATTTACATTGAAGCAATCGCAGGTTCCGTTGGATAGCAAATCAAACCAGCAGACAAATATAGTTGGAAACGTTGCTCTCGATCTTTCAAAGACAAAGCAGTATTTGAATGCGTTTACGTCCTTCGACCCCAAAGCTCAACTCGCAGGCTCCGCACAGGGCGATATCACACTAGGTATGAAGGGCGACGTTGTTACCGCGTCGACAAAGCAAATCGCGATTAAAGGTCTAAGTCTCGCTTATCCGGGCCAGCAGACCTTCACGCAGGAATATATGAATATCGGTTTTAACGGCAGATTCGATACAGCAAATAAAACCAGCACGATCGAACAGCTTACGATCGACAGCCCGCAGATAAAACTTAACGGCAATCTTTCCAATGAGGAAGTCGGCCAGAATGTGAAAACTGAAGGAAATTTTAAAGCTGCTTATAGCCTCGCAGCCGTAACTTCGCTCATTCAGCCGTTTATGCCTGAAGGTTTATCCGCGACAGGCAACAGGAACGATTCAATTTCATTTTCGTCAACATACCCAAAGCAGCAGCCCGCGTTATTCAAATCTAATTTAAACGCCAAAGGCACTTTCGGTTTCGACACGGCAAAATATATGGGCTTCGACATTGGCAAAACTGATTTTAATTTAGCGGTAAACAAAGGCCTGATGACGATCGCTCCATTTACAACAACGATTAATCAGGGCAAATTGAATTTCGCTGCCGATGCTGATTTCAAATCCACGCCATCGATGTTGAAAACTCCGAAAGCAATGAAGGTCTTGGATAATATTCAAATTAATAAACAAACGACAGATACGCTTTTACGCTATGTAAACCCGCTTTTCTCGAATCTTCTCGATGTAAGCGGCAAATTGAATTTCGATTGCAACGCGATGTCATTTCCGCTCGAAAAGGGATACCAGAACAAAATTTACGTCGTTGGTGCCCTCGAAATTACAGATTTGCGTTTATCTAATTCCGGCCTCTTTGACCAGATTCTTAAAGCAACCGGCGGCGGTTCAGGCGGCCTGATGACAATTTCCCGCACTCCATTTATCGTTAAAGACGGCATTGTAAGTTATGATCGAATGGATGTCTCTTTTGGTAATAAAACCATTACCTTTAGCGGGCAAATCGGTTTGGATGAAAGAATGAATATGAAGGTTACGCTGCCTTATTCATTTGGAGGCGGAAAAACAACGACTCTGCCGCTTAAAGGTACGCTTTCAAAACCGGAAATTGATTTAGGCTCATTACTTCAGGAACAGTTAAAAGAGCAGTTGCAAAATCAGTTTAAAGATCAGCTTCAAAATATATTCAAATAGGATTTAAATATCAGAACCCCTGTGCGGGATGATATAAAGGAGGCGGCAACATGGCTGATAACATTTTGTCGGTTCGCAAAATCGACAACTTCACGAATTTTATGTTTTTTCAAATTCGTGTCTGGCCGCGTTGCCTCCGTCTGCTTTACAAAAACAACGCTTTACGGCAGGCATCGGTCCTCTCTTATACAACCATTTTCGCGATAGTTCCTCTTGCGATCGTTACCTTGATGCTATTATACTCGCTTGGTGCTTTCGAGGATGTCGGCGGCCCAATACGCAATTTCTTTTATGAGCAGACATTCATAAAAAACATTCAATATTCCGATCCGAATGATCCTTCTATAAAAATAAATCTTTCAAAAAAAATTGACGAATATACACAATCTTATTTCAAAAATTTGAACACCGGCTCTGTAACCATCATTACTACGCTAATTATTATCTGGGCTGCGATTGCGATGTTGATTACGATTGAGAGGTCGTTTAATATGATATGGAATGTATCGCAGGGACGAAGCTTTCTCCATCGTATCGCAAATTATTGGGCGTTCCTGACTCTTGGCCCGCTTTTGCTTGGCGCAGGCGTTTATCTCAATACACGTTTTGGGATTCTCTCATATTTTAGCGGCGGAATTTTCTTGTACCTTAGTCAACTTGTGCCGTTTGCGATGGCATTCCTTGGCTTGTTTGTTCTTTATGTCCTAATGCCAAATGCAAAGGTCTCTTACAAAGCGGCACTTTGGGGCGCGTTTATTGCCGCTCTTGCATGGACTCTGGCAAAATGGGCTTTCGGCCTTTATGTAATAAAATTAATTCCCTACAACGTCATATATGGTATGCTCGGCCTGATTCCGCTCGCTGTTATTTGGATTTATGTTACCTGGCTCATCGTGCTTTTCGGTTTGCAGTTGACTTTTACAACCCAGCATCTGAAAACAATCGAAGAAGCCGAAAAAGCAGCCGAAAGACGCAGCCGCGAATATTTTCTCGCGACTGATTTACAGGTTGCAGGGATTGTAAAATTCATCTGTTCAGCTTTCGAGCAGAAAAATGTTCCAGTGCCTTCCGAAATTATTTGCAGTCAATTAAATTTACCCTGCGATTTCACCGACAAAGTGCTTGAACATCTTGTCAGTGCAAACATTCTATTAAAGACAAGTGCGCCTTCAACCGGCTATGCGCCAACCACCATTGCCGAAAATTTGAGCCTTGCGGTAATATATGATGCTGTCAAAAGTGCAACCTTCGTCGCGCCAGGCGATCAATCCGAAGTCATCAAACAGATTACAGATATGTACCGCCAAACCCTTTCGCAGTACAATATAAAAAATCTGATGTAAAAGTTTTGCCTCGAAAACAAAATTCAGAGGGAGAAGAATCTCGTTTCATTTACTGGCGATCATTCCTACTTCTAATAAACCTATTCACGATCATTGCCGCAGCCGTATCGCCGCTTGAATTTATCATCGTTGCTGGCGAATCAACTACCGTACCGATCATCGATGCGATAAAAAGTGCCTCCGGCCCGAAACCGTAAAGTGAAACTATTAAAGCCTCACCTAAAAATCCGCCGCCCGGTATCCCGCTCATTACAACGCCGCACAAAATTCCCACCCCGACCGCACCGGCCATTGTTTCAAAACCTGAAAAATCTCTGCCGTATATTGTAAATAATACTGCGATTTTCATCACCGCCGCCAAGCACGAGCCGTCCATGTGAATCGTAGCGCCCAATGGCAAAACGATCTCGCGAACATCTTCCTGCACACCGATTTTCTTCGCAGCCTCAAGATTTGCCGGCAGCGCCGCAAGACTGCTTCCCGTTCCAAAAGCCGTGATCGCCGGCGGCCAGATGTATTTCCAAAAATCTTTAAAACCTTTAATTCCACCGCCTATAAGGGCGTAAAATGAAAATGCAATCGCGAAATACAGCAGGGCGGTTGGATAATAAACGCCCGCGACATTTGCATAAGAGCGTATAATTTGTGAGCCGAATGTACCGACTATATAAGCGAAATACGCTCCAAGCCCGACCGGCGCGTAAAGCATTATAATTTTTATAAGCTGCCCCATCACTTCGGATCCGCTTACAAGAAACTGCCTGAACTTTTCGCCTTTCTCACCAGCCGCCTGTGATGCCAGTCCGACCAGGATTGAAAAAACTATCAACGCTAAGATATTTTTCCTGTTCAGCAGTTCCGCAAAGTTGTTTACCGAAATTGTGTTTACAATTTTCTCCGGCAAACTAGTTCTTTCAGAATTTACAATTTGAGTTTCGTCAAGTTTTATGCCCTGTGCAGGATTAAATATTTTCACCGCAAAAAGCATCACGCACGATGATATGATTCCAGTAATGGCAAATATGATCAGCATTACAGCCGCGATTTTGCCAAGCCGTTTGATATTGTTGCTGCCCGCTATCGCGGATGAAAGTGAAAAGAAGATCAGCGGAACAACCGCCGAAAAAAGAAGATTAAGAAATACGTCGCCAAAAGGTTTTAGCTTTGCCGCTCGTTCTTTGAAATAATACCCAATCAAAGCACCAGCCGCTACCGACCCGAGCAGTATAAAAGTAAACCGCCATCGCTTTAAAAATGTTTTAACATCCATGTTGCCGGTATTTTAACCATTAAAAATGTTATTTCAAATTAAAATCATCCAGTAATGGAAAGGGTATAAAAAAAAGGACGCTGTTAGAGGAATAAGCGTCCTTTTGAATTTGATCTTTTTATTCTTAATGTTTTTTTCTAATCAACATTCCGCCTAGAGCTAATAAACTAATTGTTAATGGTTCTGGAATTTCAACGATGAATGGTTGAAAGCCGTTTTGGTTCAAAGTTAATAATTCAGCTTTGTCGGTCCATGTGTTGCTATTAAGATATGTATTTGCATAGCTTACTAAGCTGGCGAAAGTTGCGCCATTGTTGTTGCCGCTTGTGGTAACAAGGTTGGACATATAGAAACTGCCGCTTGAAACATCGTATGTGCCGGATGTTTCATGTACAATTTCCCAATATGCCAACTGAAAAGCTGCTGCCTTTACTGCGTTGGTAATGACCTCATCATAATATGTACCCCACATCCACTCTAATGCTGCTGGACTTGCCGCAACGGCAGTGGCGTTGGTATAAGAAAACGGCGGATCCAAAAGTGCATTCATACAGAAGGACTTATAGCCTACCGCAATCTGTGTACCTGACGAAGTTTGTATATCAGCGAGATAACATCCCGCCCATACACCATCATCATAGCCAGGCGTTGAATGGTCTATTGTTGTACCGTTGACCATCAAATCGATGCCTCCAACTCGTGGAGATACCCAGCCGGAACCTAATCTTGTCTTTACAATCTGACCTTCAGTAATTGGCAGAATGGATCCAACGGCAAACTGCGATAGGAACATCACAACCAATAGAAGTGGAACTAAACAAATCAATCTTTTCATTTTCTTCCTCCAAAATAAAATAACATATAATTTAGAAGGAAAACTGATGATGCGGGAAATGAAAATTATTATGCTGTTTTCTTCCTTCTTCCCAATCTCACAGTTTTCTACTCCGCTCTCTTTTAAAGAGCAATTCCCAAATGATCATATATATTATAGATAATTATATCTATGTGTCAATGTTTTATTTTAAGGCTAAAACTAATAACGCGTTTTTGAATTTTTCGCTTGAATTCATACGGTTTTACGTTGCTAAAACTGTTTAGATTTTAGTCATAAAATAATACTGTAATAATAATTTTTTAAAATAATATTGGCAAGTCCTAACTCTGAAACAAACTACATGAAAGTTGTAAATGATTTATTGGTATGATCTTATGGATAATTATTTATAGAGTCGTTTAGTGGTAATAAATAAGTTGACACAAGTTTTAAAAAAGCTATAATAAGATAAAACGGTTTAGT
>MHYA01000012.1:7669-10941 GCA_001825675.1 Planctomycetes bacterium GWF2_42_9
TGATGGTATTGATTATGGCGGTAGCGTGTGTTTCAAATTCTGTTTTGGCTGTGCCTGTAACAGCTGGCCTGGTTTTGCAGCTTGATATGTCAAGCGTTACTACGGATGGGTCGGGTAATGTAACGAGTTGGAATGACTTGTCGGGAAATGGTAATAACGCGGTTCAGGCGACCGGCAGTTTGCAGCCTGTATTCGTCAGCAGTATGACACCCACAGGTGCTTCAGCTATCAAGTTTGATGGCACAGACGATTATCTTGACATTGTTCCCAATTCAACTTTTGACGGCGGCTCATTCACTATGTTTGCGGTTTATGCCGTTGACGCTTTTGACGGTGGGTCTGGCACAAGAAGATTAATAAATTTGGGCTATGCAGATATTGACCCCGGTACACCGGTAAAACAAATCACAAGCACATATTCATTAATAGTAGGTTCAGGAACTACCGGCGTTCGGTCAACTTCGCGTAATGTTGGCGGCACTGGCATATTTGCAGCCTCTGGAATTCCTGCCGGTTATGCGACGGATACCTTTTATGTCGCCGCTGCAACTATGGATTCTGTGTCAACTAATGCCACGGCATATTTGATTGACTCGGCCGGCAGTGTTACTTCAGCATTTTTAGCTGGCGCCACTGCTGTTGGCAGCGGGAATAATGTGGCTCGAATTGGTGCAGGTACATCTGGTAATACGGTAACGACTCCTTCGGTTTATCTTAACGGATGGGTATCAGAAATTCTGATTTACAACACAGTTCTGACGTCTGATGAAATAGCGGATGTTAGTGAATATCTCGCAAATAAATATATTCCTGAACCTGCAACAATATCATTGTTAATGTTGGGGCTTGGATTGTTCATTCGCCGCGGAAAATAATTATAAATAATTGAAAGGTATTTTGGTTTAAGCTATGCCCAAAAAGAACAGCAACAATATGACGATAAGAGAGTTCTCGAAGAACATTGGGCTTTCTACGGCTACGATTTCAAGTGTATTGAATAATCATTATAAGAAGCGTGGTATCTCCGAATATACAGTGCAGCTTGTTAAGAATCAGGCTCGGAAATACGGCTACAGACCGAATGTGGCGGCTAAAAAGCTAAGGGCACCGCAGGGAAAGTTGCGTTCGTTTGAAATCGCGGTGATTACGTCATTTGAAGTTCCGATGCAGTTTACCTTTAGTCTTATACATACAATAGAGAAAATATCTCTGCTGGAAAAATACAAAGATTATAATTTTTCTGCACAGGTTGTGATGTATCACGCCGGTAAAATATCAGAATTTTCCGGCATACTTAATGAAAGCCGTTTCAACGGAGCAGTAATCTTAAATACAACACCTGAAGATGATGCATTTCTTATGGAAAACGAAATACCATATCCGGTGGTTTTTCTTGGAAGGTACCTGCCTAAGTATAACTGTGTTACGGTTGACGTTGATATGGCCGGAAGAATGGCTGCAGATGCGCTGCTGGATAGCTGCCGATGCGTAAATCCTGTTGTTCTAGTTCCAAATATTTTGACACAGGCAACGAGCGGACGTTTAAATGGTTTCGGTGATGAGTGCCGCCAGAAAAATATTGAATGTACGGTTGTTACCGCCAAGGGCTTTATTGAGGATGACGGTTGCGCGGCAATGACCGAATATATTATGAATGGAGGCAGGATTGACGGCCTGTACTCTGTACTGGAAACACTGGCTATCGGCGCATATCATGCGATTAAGCAGCGAGGTCTACGTATCCCGCACGATGTTGCTGTAATTGCGACTGGTGAAACATCGATTTGTCAATATATGGATCCGCCGATGAGTTCGTTCGGCCGGTCTGAACTCAATATGAACGAAACCGTAGTTGAGATGCTTTTTGATCAATTGCTCGGCAATAATGAACGCATTATCAACAGAATATTGCCCTCGATTCCCGTATTACGTGAAAGTACTAACAGGTTTGGTAATTTAAATAATAGACAATAGCAGCATAAGGAGCCTTTTTATGAAAAGGAAAGCGTTTACGCTCGTTGAATTATTAGTTGTAATATCCATTATCGCGGTATTGCTTGCTGTACTGGTTCCTTCGCTGAGCAAAGCCAGAACGGCGGCCAAGGCGATTCAGTGCTCTTCTAATATGAAGCAGTGGGGCTTGTGATGATGGCGTACACGATGGAGTACAACGGTTTGTTTGACCTGCCGGGCAATTACGGCAGTACTACCGAAAAAAGATAAATCCTGGTATGTAACGCTGTATCCATTTTACAAGCAAATGCCGGATATTTTATTTTGTACCGCGACCGCTAAAGATCAATCAAAAAACAACTCTACCGATTTAACGTACAGAGTCTGGAAAGTTGGAAGCGATAAATCACTGTATGGTGTTGCCGCCGGAATGATGGGCAGTGTCGGCAAAAACAGTAAACTTACAAGTGTACCTGCGGAATATGAGAGTGACTATAACAGGACACATCCAACGCAGGATGGCATCAAATCCAATTTTACAAGAATAGACCAGGTGCGACAGGGCAATACCGTCCCGCTTTTCTTTGATTGTACGACAGTGGATGCGAGTTTCTTTACATCAAACGGCTATGTTGCAGACCCGCCGCCATACAAAGGGGCCGACCCCAGCGGAGGTAATGCTACATGGCGGGCTGTTATAAACAGGCACGGCTCGAATTCTGACGGTGCGACTGTTATTGTCTTTGTTGATGGCAGCGCTCGAAAAGTTTACCTCAAGGAAATGTATAAGCTCAAGTGGAACAAGCTCTTTGATACGAACGCTAATCTACCCAGCAAATGGCCGAAATGGATGTCGTCATTCAGGGATTTTGGTATGACAGTCAGGTCTGCGGGCAAATAGCCGCAACACGGATATATTAATTTAAAATTTACAGTGTTATTAAAAAAAATGATACCTAATTTTTATGGAGGTCTGTAATGAAAAAGATGTTTGTTTTATTATGTTTGTGTTTAGTGGTGTTTATGGGTTATTCAACCGCTATGTCCGCGGTTCCTGTAACCAGTGGTTTGGTACTTCAATTGGATACCTCGGATGTTACTACTCGAACAGACGGCAGTACAACGTATGTTACCAGTTGGAACGACCTGGCCGGTACCAATGATGCCGTTCAGGCGGATGAAACTATGCAGCCGATTTTAGTAAGCGGTATCACACCTGTTATGGGAGCAGCGATTAAATTTGACGGCACTAATGATTATTTGGTTCTGCCGAACAATTTTAACGGCGGCACATGGACTATTTTTGCGGTTTACGCAAG
>MHYA01000012.1:10988-15878 GCA_001825675.1 Planctomycetes bacterium GWF2_42_9
ATCCTGACCCCGCCGTAACAAAAGCTCATCCTCTTGTATATGGAATGGTAGTAAATGGAACAAACTTGGGTGTTCGGGCAACTTCGCGTAACATCGCTGGTACCGGAATATTTGCGTCTGCCGTACCTGTTGCCGGTTATGCCGCAAATACGTTTTATACCGGCATTGCAACAATCGATTCTGTGTCAACTAACGCTACAGCATTATGATTAACTCCGCAGGCACAATTTACCACAGGTACGCTACCCGGCAGCACTTCTGTCGGCAGCGGTAATAATATTGCCACAATTGGTTGTGGTACCACAGGTGCATCTTCCTGGGTTCCAGGGGCATTCTTCAATGGTTATATTGTTGAGCTTTTGGTTTATAATCGTGCTCTGGACTCGGCAGAAATAACATCTGTAAGTGCATACCTTGGCGCAAGGCATATGCCCCCGATGGCGTATAATCCGACACCGGGAATTGGTGCCTACGCTTATGATAAAATGACCACTCTTAAATGGACACCTGCAAACGGGGTAACTTCGCAATCCATATATTTCAGTACGGACTATAATGATGTTGCGAATTCCGCTCCTGCGGCTCTAAAAGCTGCTCTGGCCAGTGATGCCGCCAGTTATGGCCCAGTTGATGTAAAGATGTCAACTAAGTATTACTGGAGAATCAATCAAATCGTCAACGGCTCTACAGTGTATGGCCAAGTCTGGAATTTTGAAGTTCCTGCTTATTATCGTGTTGATAATTTTGAAGATTACATCGGCACAGGCAATTCGAGCACAGCAGGCTCGCTTAGAGAAGACTGGAAAGACGGTTGGTCGATGGATCCGGGCACAGAATTAGGTTCTTTTGCAGTTCTGGTTGATAAAACAGCCGGTGCGACGGATGCCAACACTAAAGGCGAAGTAAGAACGCTTATGAAAACTCTGCTGTTCGCTTTTGATAATACTGGTAATGCGATTGATTATGAATATCCGAGCGGATTTACAGATTTGTTTACACCTGCTCATCCTTACGCTGAAATTAATGTAAGTCTGGCTTCTCTGCCAATCGGAACAAACTGGACTATACAGGGTGATTGGACTTTAGAGGTGTATTTCTATGGCTTAACAACAAACGGCACAGAGTCGCCGCTTTATCTGCTGCTCGAAGACGCTTCAGGACATATCGGCACTCCGGTAGTTTATCCGACTTCAAGTGATATTGCGGTAGCGGAATGGCATAAATGGGAAATTTGTCCGGAAGATTTGGCAACGAATAATGTTGATTTGAGCAACCTGTCAAAAATTTATATCGGATTCGGCAACAGAAACAACCCGCAAATCGGCAGCAAAGGCTCGGTGTATTTCGACGATATCAGAATGCACAGAGAAGTTATGCTGACGACAGACCTTAACAAGGATTGCAGGGTCAATTTTCAGGATTTTGCCATATTGGCACTGGATTGGCTTATGCACGCCGGTTGTGCTAATTAACCGCGGGTGGTTTATATAGTTTTTTGAAATACACAGATGCGGGTTTGTGATTTGGCAGACCCGCATCTTTACTAATGTGATGAGATTAAATTTATGCGACGACTGATATTATGTCTATTGATTGCTGTAAATATTACCTCTGGTAATGCGTTTGCGTACTGGAGCGGTTCTCTTGGTACAAAGCACGAAGAAATAGCGGAATATCTGCTCGAATATCCTACAATAGCGCCGTACATTGCGGAATTAGTACGTTATTATAATATAGATGTGGATGATATTGTCGCGACAGCAGACAGTGAACCCGACCCTCATCACGGCTGGGCGTTTATTGATTCATCAGGAAATCTTACCGATACACCTGTTACAAGTTATAGCATCGGTATGATACTGCACGCCGCTGCTGATGGAAGTGTTGCATCAAAGCACGAGCCGGCAATTCTTGAAAATGACTGGGCGCATCATATATGGGAAGCAACAGCGGAAATTCTTTCATTGCCTTCGCTTAGTTACACGGCGGATGTGTTGATGGGATCATATTCTAAAAAGATGGATGATATTTACGCCCAACAGATAGATTTGGGAAATAGATATAAAGACTGGTACGAAGACCAGATATTTCCTACGTCCGCTCCGCATAACCAGATAAGTGAGGGGCTTGACAACAGTTTGCAGATGGGCGAGGCTGCGCTTAAGGAATTTTTTGACGATCACGAAATTTTATGTCCATCGTATATTGTCGCCGACTGGCGGTTTGACGAAGACAGTGGTCAATATGCCTATACGAGCAAAGGCAAAATATCCATTGATTTGCAATTGGGCAGTTCGATAGGCACAGACACATCAGATCCGGAATGGGCAGATGGTTTTTACAGAACTGGAGCCATACGCACAAAAAAATATTCAGCTAATGGCGCATCAAATTACGTTAGAAATTTCAGCGATAAGCTGACTGCGTATGAATGCGGCAAACTTGCACCGAGTGGTTCATATACAATCGAAGTAATTTTTAGCCCTGCCAGTTTTCCAAACTATTCTACATACGACAGTGACCATCCGATGTGTCTGCTCAAATGCACAGATGTATCGGACGGAGGCGAATGCCAGTATGTATTGAGTCTGCTGAATAATTCTTTTATGCACCGATGCGTCAGGTTCTACGCCAATCACGCCGACGGCACAAGCACATCATTCGTCTATGATATTCAGGCAGTTGGCATCACGATTACGCCCGGCAAGTGGTATTATGTGTGCGTAACTTTTGACAGTACAAATAATGAGATGACAACGATGGTTCGTGATTTACAGACTGGCGTGAGGTATGTTGGTGTTACAACTAGCAAACCGCTGGTCGGCTGGACTGCGAATCCTGACCCTGTTTTTATAATCGGCTCGGAATATACCGGAAGCGGAGGGCGTTGTTTTGACGGCAGAATAGACCGTGTGCGTTTAAGCAATACAAGGCTTAGTTATGCACGAAGGCTGTATCTATATCCTACACTGGCGTATTGGACGTTTGATGAGAATACCGGTCAGATAACCGCTAACACAAACGGTGCAACCGATGCAAATTTGCAGTTCGGCTCGATGACTTCTGTGGATAATTCAGACCCGACGTGGAGTACGGGCTTGAGCGGCAGTTGTATGAAGGGGAATAAATACACCGCCAATAATATCTCTGTGTATTCGATGAACAGCGACTGGGCTTTAAAAGATACGGAATTGATCAGTCCTGGCAATTCGTATGCGATTGAAATGATTATCAATCCGACGAGTTGGCCGATGTCTGCAACTTATGATGCGAACCATCCGATGGGGCTTTTGCGATATTACGACTCCGCGGACGGCAAAACACGTTATCTGATTCGTCTGCTCAACAGCAGTTCGCTTAAGAGATGCGTGAGCTTTTACGCGATTCACAGCGACGGTACTTCCACATCTTATACGTTTAATGCGCAAAACGCAGGAGTAACGATTACACCGGGCAACTGGTATTATATTGGCGTTATATACAATGATTATCCTGCCGGTGCGGGTACGCTGGAGTTAATCGTAAGGGATATGACCACCGGCTACACGGTTTCCGGCTCAACAACATCCAAACCGTTGATGGCAATGTCAGACGACCCTAATCCAAAGTTTACTGTCGGCAGCGAGTATCTTTCCGGCGGCAGATGTTTTGACGGCAAGATTGACGAGTTGAGAATCAGCGATATGGCCATAGCCGATAGTGCCAGACTTTATGGCGGTCTTAAAGTTGGTGACTGGGGGTTATTCAAGGCGGATTTTAATTCAGATGGTTATGTCGATGACGAAGACCTGTATTATATCGCGCATTATTGGCTCAAAGCTTCGCCGTCAGCGATGGAAAGACTTGATACGGATAATTTTATAAATATGAAAGATTACGCAGGGTTTTTGAACGAATGGCTCAAATGCAGCGACCCTGCGAATGGAAATTGTACTCACATACTCTATTAAGCGATGGTTTTTGATGAATATTAGAATAGTATTTTCAATCGTGTTGTGTATGTTTCAGTGTGTATTGGCAAGAGATATTACGTCCGTACTGAATGATGGGCAGGGTGATTTTGACCCGTGGAACACAACCCGCTGGGCGATGTGGTATAGCCCAGACAAAACCCAAATCGTTGAAAAATTTGAAATCAGCACGGATGTTAATTTCGCGACAAGAACCACGGACTGGCAGCCGGATATAAATGAGACGCTTGCGGGCAGTACCCTTTTTTATGTCAAATATGGACAGGGTATTAAAATTGACGGCAAAGGTCTTGTGGTTGATCTAAGAACGCCGGAATACAGGACAAAAACTCTTTCGCAGCTTTATGTAAGTGGAAGTTCAAGCGGAACGGGATTCGACTATTGTTTTGGGCTTGTTCAGCCATTGGATGCGTCAGTAACCGACCCGACAATAATACTAAATTTTACTTTAAAAGGATTCGTCCAGTCGATAAGAACATTCTGGGCACAAACTCATCCGCTTACTATACAAAACTGCGTATTCACCAGAAATCAGTGGGGCGTTTATTTCAGCGGGCAAAGCACTACTGTTATAGAGAATCAGTTTTTGGAAAACAGCAAAGGCGCAATGTACAGCGGCTCCGGCAGCGGTGGAAATTTCATCACATACAATACTTATCGCGATAATTGCTATGATTCGTTCGAGTCTTACGCCGATATCGTAATGGACACGGCGTACAAAACATTGATTGAAGGAAATAATTTTATCGCATCGGAATACGCACCGGAACATTTCAGCGGAGCGGTGGCGTTCTATCGCAACCTTGGCGAAGGCGGCGGCCTGCGGGAAAATGCTCCGCACTTTAATATTGTGCGTAATAATAGCATAAATGACCGCCTGATAGGAATCAATCTAGGTGCAAGAATGGGACGGCAGGAA
>MHYA01000012.1:15907-17412 GCA_001825675.1 Planctomycetes bacterium GWF2_42_9
CTGCTATTATAATACTATTCAGGCGAACGATTTTAATGATGTTACTGTCGGAATAAAAATCAATACTTCGGGCAATACGATTGCAGCAAATAATTTCAAAGATGTTGTAAAACCGATAGTTCTGAATTGCGTTTTTTATAGTCTTACTGAAAATAAAATCAATGGCCAAGATGCGGCGGATGTGTCGTTATGGATGAAGCAATCGGATTATTCGCCTTATGAAGATATATTCACATATCAGTGGAAACGTAACAGAGGTATCAGTGAATCGGAAAAATTTGTTCACATTAGAACAGATTACGGCGACAACGATTATACTTATGCCGGCAGTGGCGAATTTGTGGTCTCGCCGACTTTGATGGTTAACGATGAGGCGGTTATCGCTGATTTCGTTGGAAGCGATAAACAAATTAATTTTAAAGATTTTAATGAGTTGATGGATTATTGGCTGGAAATTAATGAGTACAACGCCCCTGTAACTGACGGTTTGGTTCTGCGGCTTGATATGTCTGATGTTATCACAGACGGAGCGAGCAAAGTTACAAGTTGGAATGATTTGTCCGGGAATAATAATGACGCTGTGCAGTCAATCGCCGGTTCGCAGCCGACTCTGGTTAGCAATCTAACGCCCACTGGCGGCTCGGCGATTAAATTTGATGGCACAAATGATTATTTGACTCTGCCGACAAATTTTAATGGCGGCACATGGACAATTTTCGCGGTTTACGACCTGAACGCATTCGACAGCGGTTCAGGTTCACGAAGAATCATAAATTTCGGTTATGATGATATAGACCCCAGTGGAACAGTAACGGCTAATTATACGACATATTCAGTTGTGGCAGGTGGCGCAACGGCAGGCATCAGGGCGCTTTCCCGAAATGTCGCAGGTACTTTTATAGGAGCCAATTCAGGCGTGCCGAGCGGTTATGTGATACACGACTTTTACATTGCCTGCATGACAAACGATTATTTTACCGGCACTGTTGCATCGTATTTATGTAATCGGGATGGTGAGGTTTGCACAACATCGACAACTGGTGCAAACGCTTTTGGAAGCGGAAATTGCGTCGCCACCATCGGCGCAGGCTGCGGCACAACAACTAAAACTCCAGCCAGCTTTTTTAACGGCTGGATATCGGAAATTCTCGTGTATAACCGCGTTCTGACATATGATGAAATGGCACAGGTAAGCAAATATTTGAGGAATAAGCACGTTAACCGTGAAGATTGTTTAGATGCAAATAATTACAAACTGAACAATTTCGTTGATTGTGATTCAAGTGGTTCCAGTCTGGATTTGGGCAAATTTGTTTCTTACTGGCTGGAAGATATTCCAATGAACGACGCATATTCTGCCGGCGGAACACCGATTGATATTGCGGTTGGCGATTTTTATGTGGAATTGCCCGGCGATGAGTTTGCGGTAATATGGAATGCTCCTGTTTCTGAAATATCCGAGTCATCTCTGATAAGCGATACTTACTACACGATAATAATTTACG
>MHYA01000012.1:17522-19941 GCA_001825675.1 Planctomycetes bacterium GWF2_42_9
ATGAAGAGTTTGCGCAATAAGCTCTGTAAGCGGAACAATATACTCAACCTTTTTTGCTTGCTTTGGCTTAAAACCTAGTGAGCGGTCTGCAAGCTCCTCTACGCGATGCTCAACTCCGAGAGTGAGCTCTTTTCCACATTTAGGACAGATATTGTTGAGTTTAATGCTTTCTTTTGGTTCCAATACAATTTCGCAATTTCTGTGGCCATCATAATGATACTTCCCTTCTTCTGGAAAGAACTCAATTGTCCCCACAGCTCTTTTGTCTTTAGTTTTCAAAGCTTGTGCGATCTCTTGATATGAAAGATCAATGTCTAACACGGTTGCTTCCCGTCCAAGCTTTGCTGGAGAATGCGCATCAGAATTTGAGATCAGCATGACCTTGTCTAAGTCAGAAATTCTCCAGTTCATCGCCGGATCAGAAGAAAGACCTGTCTCGACAGCATAAATGTATGGTGTTAGTTCATCATATGCTTCTTCGAGTGAGTCAAATCCTGACTTGCTTCCAAAAACAGAAAACCATGGAGTCCAGATATGTGCTGGAATGAAAAGCATATCAGGATCAGTGTCGAGCACAATCTTTAACAGCTCTTTATTATCTAATCCTAAAATTGGTCTGCCATCTGAGTGAAGATTACCAATTTTTTTTAGTTTCTCTGTGAGTTTTTTGACTGAGTTCAAGTTGGGAGACACAATAATGGTGTGCAGTTTTCTTACTTTATCTTTTTTCTTATAGATAGTGCTAATTTCAGCAGTGCAGACAAATCTGATAAGGTTATTTTGTATGTTTTCTGGAAGTTTTTCGTCCTCGATTTTTGCGTACTGTTGTTTTAGCGTATACAGGCCATTCTCTGCTGGTTCAAGCTGCTCTACTAATGACTCTTGCCATAAAGGATGCGTAAAGTCGCCAGTGCCGATGATATTGATTCCTTTTATTTTCCCCCATCTCCATAAAGACGGCAGATTCATTTCTGGGCTTGTGGCGCGGGAGTATTTGGAGTGGGTATGGAGATCTGTGATGAGTTGCATATTTTTGTGTTACTAGTATAGCAAACGAACGGAGCGACCTGGTCGCTCCATCAACCGAGCGACGTGGTCGCTCCATCAACCGAGCGACGTGGTCGTCCCATTACCTATTTACCCAAACATAACCCGCAGGTACAATGGAAACATGAACTTTACCGTACACGCTCCGTTCCAGCCAACAGGAGATCAGCCTCAGGCAATCGAGAAACTTTCTCAAGGATTTAAAGACTTGCAAAAAAATCAGGTTTTATTAGGTGTCACGGGGAGCGGAAAGACGCATACTGTTGCAAGAGTCATTGAAAAGATTCAAAAACCTACTCTAGTGATCTCGCACAACAAAACTCTTGCGGCGCAGCTCTACCAAGAGTTCCGGGATTTTTTTCCAGAAAATGCGGTGAGCTATTTTGGTTCATACTATGATTATTACCAGCCCGAAGCGTATATTCCCTCAACTGACACATATATCGAGAAAGAAACTCAGATTAATGATGATATCGACAAGCTTCGCTTGGCTGCAACCACGAATCTTTTGACTCGCAAAGATGTGATTGTGGTTGCTTCTGTTTCAGCTATTTATAACTTGGGATCTCCTGTTGAGTATTCAAAGAACAGGTTAGAACTGATGCAGGGAGAAGTGATTCCAAGGAGCAGTATTCTCATGCAGCTCACGAATTTGCAGTATCAGAGAAATGATATGGAGTTTCGTCGCGGGACATTTCGTATTAAAGGGGAAAATATTCAGATCTGGCCGGCGTATGAAGATAAAGCACTCTCCCTTACGATGCTTGGAAATACAATTGAAGAACTGGATAGCATTGATCCTCTTACTGGTGAAGTCTTGGAACCAGATAACAAGCAAAAAAGAGTGACGATATTTCCGGCTAAGCATTACATTGCGAACACGAGGAACCAGGAACAAATTTTCTCAGAAATCCAGAAAGAACTTCATGATCATCTCAAAAAGCTTCGAGATGCTGGAAAAATGCTTGAAGCATACCGTCTTGAGCAACGAGTGAATTACGACATTGATATGATTGGGGAGGTTGGATTTGTAAATGGTATTGAGAACTATTCAAGGTACTTTGATGGAAGAAAGCCTGGAGATCCACCCTTTACTCTTCTTGACCATTTTGAGGAAAATGCTCGGGAGTTTGGGGACGGGTCTTTTCTTACTGTGATTGATGAATCGCATATCACGGTTCCGCAAATTAGGGGAATGTATAAGGGTGATAGATCTCGCAAGCAGACACTTGTTGAGTATGGTTTTCGTCTTCCTTCTGCATTGGACAATCGTCCGCTTAAGTTTGATGAATTTTTGCGAAAAGTAGACAAAACGTTTTTTATTTCTGCGACACCAAATGATTGGGAAAAAAGTTTTTCTGATCACGTTGTT
>MHYA01000013.1 GCA_001825675.1 Planctomycetes bacterium GWF2_42_9
CATCAGAACGCAGGTGACCTTGAAAAGCAGGGAATAGGTGGAATAACTGTAATGACAGTAAAAGAATATCAGAGGGCTTCAAAATTAAAGCGAATGCTTTATCGAATAGGACGAAATCCGCTCGTGTTATTCGGTTTAGGACCATCAGCATTATTTATTCTCAGTCAGCGATTTACAAAAGGGCCAGGCAAAAAGCAGCGAAAGAGCGTTATAATTACGAACATTTTGATTTTAATTATTTTTGTATCAGCAGTAAAGTCCATAGGTTTTGGAACACTTTTGAAAGTTTGGACACCTGTATGGCTTATAGCAGGGACAATTGGAGTGTGGTTATTTTTCATTCAACATAATTTTGAGGGTGTGTATTGGGCCCATCATACTGAAGTTGACAAAGTGCGAGTCGCACTTGATGGAAGTTCGTTTTATGATCTGCCGGCGGTGCTCCGATGGTTTACAGCGAATATCGGATATCATAATCTTCATCATGTCAGGACAGGTATTCCAAATTATAATCTTAAAAGGTGCTATGAAAATACGCCTGAATTCAGGCATATACGGCATGTAACTATTCGAACAAGTTTAAAAGCGGCAATGCTGCATCTTTGGGACGATGAAAATCAAAAGTTGGTCAGATTTTCGGCTGTAAACAAAAAAAGTGATTAAATTGAACATTGAAGGCTAAAAAACAGTATTAATACTCATTATATTGTTTTCTTGACTTTTAAAGTTCAGATGATACTATAATCTGAGTTTTGTGGTGTGTATTCTTTCATCTCTCAAGTTTATACTTCCATTTTAATTTTAATCAGAGAGATACAATGTATATGGCCTTTATTTAGAAGGTTAAGGAGTTTTAATGAGTACAGGTACAGTAAAATGGTTCAATTCAGACAAAGGTTATGGTTTTATAACACCTGATGATGGCAGCAAAGATTTGTTCGTTCATCATTCAGAGGTTCAAACAACAGGTTATGCAAATCTTAATGAAAACCAGAAAGTAAATTACGAAGTCGGCCAAGGCAAAAAAGGTCCATGTGCCAACAAAGTAAACCCTGTTTAAAGAGCATATAGCTGAATCAAACGAAGAAGGCTCGCAAAAACGAGCCTTTTTTATTAATTAGTTGCAATAGTCATTATCCTAAATTCTTTACGCAAAAACGTTGCAGTAATGGCATTGCAATATGTCATTTTCTCCTAAATATTTTTTACAGCTTTATTCTAATCATCTATCTTTCATATAAAAAATCATCGACTTGGGATAGTGAACATAAACGTTGATCCTTTGCCGACTTGTGATTCAAGCCATATCTTTCCACCATGCCGTTCTACAATCTTTTTGCAAATTGAAAGCCCAATGCCCTGACCAGAATATTGGTCCTGCCCATGAAGACGCTGGAAAATTTTGAAAATTCGTTCATGATAATCTTTATCTATACCTATTCCATTATCTTTTACCCAAAAGAGGTGATTTTTAGTTTCTTTTCGGCTTCCAATATGAATTTTAGGCGGCTTTTTATCGCAGAACTTAATTGCATTGTGAATAAGATTTTGGAACAATTGTGTAAGCTGTCTGCCATCAGCCTCAACTTTTGGAAGATTATCATGAGTAATCTCTGCGTTTGTTTCCAAAATACTTTTACTAAGATTGTCGATAGCCGCATCCAAACAGTCATTCGCAGATACAGGTGCCAGATTTTGCCGATGAGTATTGACACGCGAATATTCCAGCAGACAAGAAAGCAAAGCGTCCATCCGGCTTACACCCTTAACGGTGTAATTTATGTATTCATCCGCTTTTTCATCGAGCTTGCCTTTATATTTTTCTTTCAAAAGTTGTGTGAAACCACTTATAGCACGCAAAGGTTCGCGCAAATCGTGACTTGCAATATAAGCGAACTCCTCAAGTTCTTTATTCGAACGCTTCAGTTCTTCATTAAGCTGTTTTAGTGCAAGTTCAGCTGTTTTGCGTTCCGTAATATCGAGGGTTGTGCCAACATAGCGTACCAACTTGCCTTGTTCATCAAAATACGGAAATGCTTTGTTTGATATCCACCCAACCGTTCCATCTGCCCTAACAATCCTATTTTCGTTCTCAAATGGTTTGTGGGTAGCAATCGCTTCGCGGAAACTGCGGTCCAACTCCGCCACATCGTCAGGATGTGTGTACTTTTGCAACAACGTTTTGTAATCCGGCGAAGGCTTGGCAGTATCTAGACCAAACATTCGCTTTGTTTCATCTGACCAGACCGTCGTCTGTGTTGCCGCAATGTACTCCCAACTGCCGAGATGCGCAATCTGCTGCCCTTCTGCCAACTGGTCGCTCATCCGCTTCAACTCCTCCTCGCTCCGCTTGTGGTCTGTGATGTCAACTGCAACCCCTATCAATCGGCACAGCTTACCTTCAGCATCAAAAAATGCCTGCCCGGATTCTTCCAGTATCACTATTGTCCCATCGCCACGAAGCAAGGAATATTCTGTGTGGTAAGTATCAGCGGTTGGCTCCAGTTCATCCAGCATTCGTACAAAATTGTCACGATCTTTACCATGTACCCGCTGAAAGTAACGTTGCCCTGTGTCATGTTCGGCTTCTTCACCGGTTAATCCAAGAATATCGGCACAACTGTCGGAACGCAAAACCCTATCGCTTGCTATATCCCATTCAAAAGCAAATGAGTGGCCCAATTTCAGCGCCATTTGCATCCGCTGTTCGCTCTCTTTGAGCCCTTCTACCGCGTGTTTGCGTTCTGTAATATCTTGCGATAGAACTGCGATGTTGTCGCCCATTGGGACCACCGCTACGCGGAACCAGTGTTGCGACATAATGCCATCTCCCTCGTAAAGGGCCTCGAGCGTGCAGGTTTTGCCAGTTTCAGCCGCCTCTTGGTATGCCTTTTGGAAGGCCGAATTGTGATGGCCTGGAATTTTTTCAATCATGCTATGACCCATCAGGTCTGACAGCGGCATCCCGACGATACGCTCAACTGCCGGATTGGCATAGACCCACCTAAAGTCTAAGATGCGGCCCTCGGCATTACGTATCGGTCTCAGAATTGAGAAGCCATCCGGCGAAAGCTCTTGCGCAACCCTGAACCGTTCCTCACTCTCGCGCAAAGCATCCTCGGCCTGCCGCAGTTTAGTAGAATCGAAATAATAACAAATCACGCCGAATTGCCCATCTGGCAGCACCATTCTATGTAATTGCCATTCATAAGATTCCACATGTTTCTCATCATGGCGGGGATTGATAAACTGTGTTGAGTAATATGGTTCACCTGTATTGAGTGTATGGCGGAAATGCCCGATGATTTCGTCAGCCACCTCATGATGCCATATAATATACATTACCTCATTAAAGGGTCTTCCGATTATAGGCCGGATATTTGCAAATGCTCCATTCCGGGAGCTTTCGTTCATCATAGCTATTTTGAATTGAGAGTCCACGACATATGACCCGAAAGGCGAACGCTCGATTAATTGCGTTAACATCTTTTGACTTTGGCGTAATACTTCCTCAGCTTGTTTGCGATCAGTAATATCACTCAACAGTACCGCAACCTGATCCTTCAACTGTCGATTCTGCCAAGCATGTATGTCAAACCAGCGATGAAATTGTTCGACATAATTCTCGCATCTCACCGGCTCGCCGGTACTCGTTACCTTCACAAGCATGTCTAGCCAATAGTCCTCAACGAAGCCCCAGAGTTCCTTTGCTGTTTTCCCTTCCAGCTCTTGACGTTTTTTCCCGCCAAATTCTTCAGTTGCCTTGTTGACATGGATGTAGCGGAAATCGATAGCCTTGCCATCCTCATCGCAGATTGGCTCAAGAATCTGGAACATTGAGGGCATGTTCTCTAAAAGCAGGCGGTCTCCATTTATTTCGGGTTTCAAAGCTTTCTCCGAATCTGTTCAAAACTTATAGAATTATAATATAACCCCTGATGTTTGAAAGGGGAAACCCGTTCTTTTAACTTCTTCTTTAATCCTTAGCTATAATTTTATCCAAGTTTGATCCAACTCGGCATAAACTTTAGTAATAACCGCAGAGGTATGGCCCAATTATTCGGGCAGTATCAGTTAATTAAAAGACGTACAACAAGGCCAGCTACAGAATCAAGTAAGAAAGATCGCATTTTAAGGAAAATCCTTATTCGGTCTATGTAACTATTAACATACGATGAACATTCCTAGACCTTTATACGTAAGGGCATATATCATAGTTTTCCTATGGGCATAGTATGAAATATATAATTAGTATTATATTTTCACTAAGCATATACCAATTCTCCTTGGGAGATCCGAATGCGTATGACCCGAATAATCTAAAAACACTAAACGATTATCTTGATTTTGCATCCTTGAATAATCCTGAATTGAAAGCAAGTTTCGAAGAGTGGAGAGCGGCATTGGAAGAAATACCACAGGCAAAAGCATTACCTGATCCTCAGTTCACATATGGAAATTACGTCCGTCAATCGGACATGCAGATGAATCAAATGATTGGAATAATGCAAACTTTTCCCTGGCTTGGAAAAATTGAAGCAAAAACAGATGTAGCATCTGCATTGGCCAAAGCAGCACGACATCGTTTCGAATATTCGAGACTTAAACTTTTTGAGCAGGTTAAAAAAGAATTCCATGAATTCTACTTTCTTAAAGAAAACATTGATATTGCAGAACAAAACCTCGATTTGGTCAAACATTTTGAGCAAGTGGCTCTCTCAAAGTATACAACCGCAACTGGTGCTCATCCTGATGTAATTAGAGCGCAAATTGAATTGGCAAAATATGATGAAATACTCGTAAGAATAAAAGAATTAAAAACTCCACAGGTTTCAAGGTTGAATGCTATTCTCAATCGTGCACCAGATGCGCCTTTAGATTGGCCGGACAAACCTGATTTTTCAGAAACAAAAATAGATTCCGAACAGTTGATGCGATTACTGATCGAGAGAAATCCACAACTTTCTGAATTAAGCTGGATGATTGAAGCCGCAAGAAAGGATTTTATATTAGCCCAAAAAAGATCATATCCAGATTTAAGTGTGGGAGTCGAGTGGACGGGATTCGATCGAAGCGGAGATAATAGCGGTAGAGATTCTGTGCTTCTTTTATTCCAAATGAATATTCCTTTATGGTCAGGAAGCTATAAGGCTGGCGAGCGTGAAGCTAGAGCTAACATACGGAAAGCAACCTATCAAAAGATTAACGAAGAAAAACGGTTAGTAGCGGAATTGGCAGGTGTACTATACAACATCGAAGAAAGCCGAAGACAAATTTCACTTTATCGTGATATTCTAATCCCAAAAGCTCAACAGCTCATACAAGCATCAGAAACTGCGTATAAAGCAGGAACTATAGATTTTCTTTCCCTTATTGATTCACAAAGAATGCTGCTGGAATATACATTAAATTATCAGCGGGTAATAACTGATCATCAGCAAAAATTCGCTGAGATGGAAAAGCTTGTGGCCGTTGATTTGGAAGCTAAATAATGGACTGATTATGAAAAAACGAAAAATATTAATTATCATAATTATAGCATTCTTAATTGGATTTTTTATACGTGACGGTTGTGAAGGCAAGAAAGAAGCTTATAAGACCGGAACCATTCAAAAATCTAACCAATGGTGGACTTGTTCAATGCACCCGCAAATTCGACAACCCAAAATGGGCAAATGTCCAATTTGCTTTATGGATCTTATCCCTGCAGAGCAGGAAACCATTTCAGCTTCAACTAATGCAATTACTTTTACAGAAGAAGCTTTAAAGCTGATGGAAGTAGAAACTTCATTAGTTGAAAGAAAGTACGTCGAAGCACAGATTAAGATGGTTGGAAAAATTGACTATGATGAAGCAAGAGTAAAGTATATATCTTCCTGGGTGCCCGGCCGCATTGACAGATTATACGTTGATTTTACAGGTATAGAGGTGACCAAGGGTGACCACATGGTTTACCTTTATAGTCCAAATCTTATCAGTGCGCAAGCAGAATTATTGCAAAGTGTCGCCGCAAAAAACGATCTTAAATCAGAAAGCTCAGACTTTCTTACAAGTTCAATTGAAAGTACTTTAAAAGCAGCAAGGGAAAAACTGCGTCTGCTTGGTTTAACAACTCAGCAAATTGAGGAAGTAGAAAAAACAGGCAAACCAACAGACCATATAACCATTTATGCTCCAATCGGCGGAATCGTAATAGAAAAAAATATAAATCAGGGAGCTTATGTAGAAACAGGAACAAAAATCTATACCATTGCAGATCTATCAGAAGTATGGGTTAAACTTGATGCTTACGAATCAGATTTAATTTGGCTTCGTTATGGCCAAAAAGTAGAATTTACTACAGAAGCATTTCCAGCAGAATCTTTCGAGGGCGTTATAAGTTTCATCTCTCCAGTATTGGATCCACAAACAAGGACAATAAAGTTGCGTGTGAATGTAAAAAACACAGATGGTAAATTAAAACCAGGAATGTTTGTGCATGCGATTGTAAAGACAAACGTTGCAGCAAGTGGAAATGTGATGGACGCCAATATGGCCAATAAATGGATATGCCCAATGCACCCTTCAGTTGTTAAAGATTCTTTTAATCAGTGTGATATTTGCGGCATGGATTTAGTAAAAACAGAAACCCTCGGATACGTAAGCGAAAAAAAGCACGAACATATTCCTCTTGTAATACCAGCAAGTGCACCGCTCATTACCGGTAAACGCGCTGTCGTATATGTACGGCTGCCAGACCCTAATAAACCCACTTTCGAAGGCAGAGAAGTTGTTCTAGGCCCAAGAGCCGGAAATTATTACATAGTTCAAAAAGGTTTAAACGAAGGTGAAATTGTAGTTACGAACGGCAATTTCAAAATTGATTCTGCTCTGCAGATTCAAGCAAAACCAAGTATGATGAGTCCAAAAGGTGAAGAAAAACCCATGCCTGCCGGACATCAACACTAATTTATTTACCAATGAAAGATCACGTAAAATGAAAAGTAAAATTACAACACTTGGATTAATTTTATGGATAGTTTCGCTGCTGATAGTAGTTGGCTGCAAGAAGCAAACAGAACCTTCTCCGATACCCACAGAATCAAATGCAGCGGTTTCGCAAACCGAGCAGACAACCTGTCCGGTAATGGGAGGTGCAATCAATAAGGATATCTTTGTAGAATATCAGGGTAAAAAAGTTTATTTCTGCTGCCCGGCTTGTATCGATGAATTTAATAAAGAACCTGAAAAATATCTGCCAAAATTACCGCAATTCAAAAAATAATTTATGGAAGAAAATAAATATCCTCCGATCCCTGAACAGCAAACTGTTGCAGGCAGAATAATAGGTTTTTGTATATACAATAAACTTGTTGTTTTGCTGATAACACTTTTTATTATTTGTTGGGGAGTTATCGTTGCGCCATTCGATTGGGAATTGCCTATACTGCGGAATCCCGTTCCCGTTGATGCTATTCCCGATATTGGTGAAAACCAGCAAATTGTTTTTACAGATTGGCCCGGTCGATCTCCAAAAGATGTTGATGATCAGATAACATATCCCCTCACAACGGCTCTAATGGGTGTGCCCGGTGTAAAAACCGTTCGCAGTTATTCAATGTTTGGTTTTTCGAGCATATACATCATCTTCGATGAAAAGATAGATTTCTATTGGTCACGAAGCCGAGTACTCGAAAAGTTAAATGCTTTACCTCAGGGTGTTCTTCCGGAAGGAGTCCAGCCAACGCTCGGACCAGACGCCACTGCGCTTGGCCAGGTTTTCTGGTACACGCTTGAAGGCAGAGACAAAAACGACAAACCAACTGGCGGATGGGATTTGGATGAACTGCGAAGTACACAGGATTGGCTCATACGTTATGCCCTATTGGGTTCTGAAGGTATTAGTGAAGTTGCATCAATTGGTGGATTTGTAAAAGAATACCAAATTGATGTTGACCCTGATGCAATGCGGGCATGGAAAGTTTCTATTGAAGATGTTTATTCCGCTGTTAGAAATTCCAATATTGACGTCGGGGCCAAGACAATAGAAATAAACAGAGTTGAATATATTATCAGAGGTCTTGGCTTTATCAAACAATTACAGGATATTGAAAATACTGTCATTAAAGTTAATGAAGGCGGAGTTCCTGTTTACGTTAAGAATATTGCAAAAGTCGCTTTTGGGCCGGCTTTAAGGCGAGGTGCAATAGATAAATCCGGAGCTGAAGCTGTCGGCGGTATCGTCATTGTAAGATATGGCTATAATCCGCTCCAAGCGATAAAAAACGTAAAACAGAAAATCAAAGAAATTTCACCCGGCCTTCCAAAGAAGACTCTTGCTGATGGCAGCGTATCACAAATTAAAATTGTACCGTATTATGACCGCACAGGCTTAATCTATGAAACTCTCGCCACACTCAACGATGCGATTTTTCAACAGGTGCTTATAACTGTTATTGTAATAGTCATAATGGTAAATCATCTTCGCAGCAGCATTCTCATAAGTTCAGTTATGCCTTTAGCCGTTCTTGGCTGTTTTATAGGAATGAAGTTTTTCAAAGTCGATGCCAACATCGTCGCTCTTTCCGGCATAGCCATCGCAATCGGAGCGATTACCGATATGGGAATTATTATTTGTGACAATATTTTGCGGCATCTCAAAGAAGACCCGCCTGAAATGCCTCGTGCTGAAGTCATACACAGAGGAGCGTCAGAAGTTGGCTCTGCTGTTATTTCCGCCTGTGCTTCGACAATCATCAGTTTTATACCAATCTTTTTCATGACTGGCCCGGAAGGGAAACTTTTTAGACCTTTAGCATTTACAAAAACTTTTGCATTAGTTTCTTCTATCATTGTAGCTATAACTGTAATCCCACCTGTGGTTCCTTTATTATTCTTCGCCAGAAAACCAAAGACAAGAATATCGCATTTGATTTTATCGCTTCTTGTAGCACTTGTCGGCATTTTAGTGATAAAATTCATAGGATGGATTGTTGGTTTAGCAATCATACTAATTGCTTTATATCTCTTTTTTGAAAGATTTATTCCAAAAAAAATTAATATGCGAATACCAACTATAGCCAACATCTTTGTATTAATTATCATTGGGCTAGTTTTAACAATCGACTGGGAACCACTCGGCGCCCAAAAAACATTATTCACAAATCTATTATTTGTAATACTTATTATTGGCGTGTTGATGACTTTCATATTATTATTCCAACGATTTTACGAGCGGATTTTAAGATGGTGTTTAAACAACAAGTTTACATTTTTATCCATTCCAGTTACGTTGATTATTTTCGGGGCATTGATTTGGTCTGGTTTGGGCAAAGAATTTATGCCCCCGCTTGATGAAGGCTCATTTTTATATATGCCGACAACAATGCCGCATGCCTCAATTGGTGAAGCTCTTGATGTAATTCAGAAACAGGACGCTGCGATTTCAGCAATACCAGAAGTTGATATGGTTGTAGGTAAAATAGGCCGTGCAGAATCTGCGCTTGACCCTGCCCCGGTTTCAATGATTGAAACCGTAATAAATTATAAAAACGAATATATAACGGATAAAGATGGCAGAAGACTAAACTTCAAATACGATAATAAAAGCCGCTCCTTTGTTCGTGATGCCAATAACAATCTCATCCCCGATGACGATGGAAGACCTTACCGCCAATGGCGAGAGCACATTAAGACTCCAGGCGATATCTGGCATGAAATAACCATTGCCGCACAAGTTCCGGGTACTACAAGCGCTCCGAAACTTCAGCCTATTGCCGCTCGTTTAGTTATGCTTCAAAGCGGTATGAGGGCTCCTATGGGAATTAAAGTAAAAGGCCCTGATCTTGATACAATCGAAAAAGTTGGGCTTGAAATTGAAAAATTTTTGAAGCAAGTTCCTTCTATTGAACCTCAAACTGTCATAGCTGATAGAATAATTGGAAAGCCATATTTGGAAATCGAGATTAATCGCCAGCAAATTGCACGTTATGGCATTTCTATCAGACAGGTACAGGATGTTATTGAAGTCGCAATCGGAGGCGATCCTCTTACAACGACAGTCGAAGGAAGAGAGCGTTATCCTGTTCGTGTAAGATACATGCGAGAGCTTCGGGATTCGATTGAAACTCTCGGAAAAATTCTTGTTCCTTCCTCTGATGGTGCTCAAATTCCTCTGGTTCAGCTTGCAGATATAAAATATGTACGCGGCCCCCAAGAAATCAAAAGTGAAGACACCTTCCTTGTTGGTTATGTTTTGTTTGATAAACTTCCAAATCTGGCCGAAGTGGATGTTGTCGAACAATGCAGAAAATTTCTAAATGACAAAATTGCTTCAGGTGAATTAATAATCCCACAGGGTGTCAGCTTTTCTTTTGCCGGCAGTTATGAAAATCAGCTTCACGCCGCCAAAACTCTTATGCTTCTTGTTCCGTTATCTTTATTAACTATTTTTATTATTATTTATTTTCAGTTTAGAAGTGTCACACTTACTCTCATGGTATTTGTCGGCGTCATGGTAGCATGGTCAGGTGCATTTATCTTAATTTGGCTTTATGCACAACCATGGTATATGAATTTTGCTTTATTTGGAATTAATTTGCGAGAACTTTTCCATATCCATCCGATTAATTTAAGTGTTGCGGTGTGGGTTGGCTTTCTGGCACTTTTCGGAATTGCAGACGATGACGGTGTTGTTATGGGAACATACCTCCTTCAAACATTCAGAAAAATGAAACCTCAAACAATCGAGGATGTTCGCAATGCTACAATTATGGGAGCTAAAAGGAGAATCCGCGCGGCCCTAATGACTACGGTTACAACGATTTTAGCTCTTATTCCAGTCTTTACTGCGACAGGCCGTGGTGCTGACATTATGGTACCCATGGCTATTCCATCTTTCGGGGGCATGACAATAGAAATGCTTACAATGTTAATAGTTCCTGTTTTATATTGTATGTTGCACGAAAGAAGAATAAGGCAGAATAGAAAAGTTAGCAGGTAAGAGCAACTTGTATAAATTTGTTTGAGCCTCAATTATTTCTAACCCAGCGATTACAGTTGCGCTTGTAGTAAACACTTACTATCATAGACTTTCGGGTCATTTGCGCTCAATTTGGGGGCATAAGACTTATACAAAAAGCGGGCGATGAGAATCGAACTCACATAACCAGCTTGGGAAGCTAGTGGGCTTTAGGACTAACTTATCCCACCCTTACCACCGCCTCCATCGCTTTCTGCTGATCAAGTTCAGCATAAACTTCGGTAATAACCGCAGATCTATGCCCCAGAATAATCCGAGCAGTGTCGATTCCAAACTCTTTACGCAAAAACGTTGCTGCGTTGTGGCGAAGCTGATGCGGATGCCAATGATATTGTTTGTACCAAGCCTTCAATTCAGCTTT
>MHYA01000014.1:0-296 GCA_001825675.1 Planctomycetes bacterium GWF2_42_9
CCTTAGCATAAATCACTTGCGTTTGGAAGCGGGATTGGTACTATATAATGCGAAGTTGGTAATCAATTTAAGGAACTAAAAATGAAACGGATTTTTGTCGTATCAATCCTTTGTCTTGCTGTGATGGCAGGCAACGCATATTCAGCTAAAAAAGCAAAAGCACCAAAGCCCAAGAAAATCAAAGAAAAGGAAGTCATCGCCAGCGTTAATCCCGTTACGCCTGAATCGCAGTACAAACTCGGCACGATGTATCTGCACGGCGAGCAGGTAAAGCAAAATTATGGCAAAGCGAAAAA
>MHYA01000014.1:346-6005 GCA_001825675.1 Planctomycetes bacterium GWF2_42_9
TGGGCAAAATTTATAAAGACGGATGGGGCGGCTGGAACTACGGCAAATTGTTCAAGGCTCTCAACAAGGCCGCGGCAAACGGCGATGCAAAAGTGTATGCCAATATCGGTTACTGCTGGCGAGGCGGATGGGGTGTCAAACGCAGCGATTACAGCGAAGCGGTGAAATGGTTTATGAAGGCGGTGGACGCGGGGCAGCCGAGCGGAATGTATTATATGGGTTGGATGGCATACAATGGGTTTGGTGTGCCGCAGAGTTACGAGCAGGCGATCGATTGGTATAAGAAGGCGGCAGAGCTTGGGTTCGGCAGAGCGGAACACGCGCTCGCACAGATCTATATGGATAGTCCGGCGGCAAAGCAGGATTATGTCGAGGCGTATAAGTGGATACTGCTTGCTGAAAAAAATGGTGCGGATGTTTATGATAATAAATATTTGCTCGAGAAAAAAATAACGCCTGCGCAAATCGAGGAAATGAAAGCGACGATTAAATAGCCACTAAGGCACTAAGACACTAAGGAAAAAATATAAAAACTTTGTGCCTTTGTGACTTTGTGGCTAAGTAAATTATTCAAATGATGTTTTAAAAGAACGTCAATGGTGTAGAGGAATTCCTTATTTTGAACGGATTCCTCCGCTCCATCCTGCTCAGCCAAAGCTACGCAGGCTTTCGGTCGGAATGACAATTATTCAAACGCTGCGGTAAGTTTATCGAGCATTTTTTGTTCGGCTTTGGAAATTTTTTCGCCGAAGCCTAAAAAACCGCCCGCGGCAAGCGCGACATTTTTCGCGTGGCCAATCAAATCTTTTTTCAGAGCATTTACCTGCTGTTTCGTAAGATGTTCGCATAGGCCTTTTATGTAAACCGTCCACGCCTTGAGCAGTTTGGCATCGGGTTTGTGTTTGAGCCAGCGATTGAGAAGTTCATAATCGGGGTTTGATTTTGTGATGAATATTTCGCACGCGGCGGCGAGCACGGCGTTTTGTTCGCTTTTTTTCAATTCGCCATCAGCCCACGCAACTTCGATAAGAGGAATCATCGCCAATGATGCGAGCACTTCCGGCCTGACTTCCAGCTCAACAAGTTTTTCGAGAACCTTATCGTTCGTAATGCCGGAGACTTTCGCGAGCGATTGTTTGCTCTCCTTCATCATCTCCATTTTGTGAAACTGCGCGATAATCTCCCGGTCTTTCTTGAGAAAGAAAAGGTCTTCAAGGGTTTTGGTTTGTTCAGCGTTAAAGAAATCCGACTCTATCATAATCACACCTTTCGGTAATCAATAGTCAGTAGCCAATAGTCAATAGCCAGTTGCTCACTTACACATTCAATGTTGTTAAGGAATGTACACGTAAATCTTAAAAAAATCAAGTTATAAACAATTTTAACACAGGAGGCATTTTATGAATTGGAAAGTAATTTTATCATTAATTTTAGTTTGTTCGCTGATGTTCGCGGCTGGTTGTCAGTTTTTTTACAACTTCTGGCCTGCGGAGATTTCGCCGTTGGCAGTTAAATACGCCGGCAGAGATGCAAACAGTATCGCGTGGTATGCGAAGAATCTGAAAACCGCCAACGAAATCAAAAGCGAGGTTATCGATGTTTACATCGCGGAAAGTTTGAAGCTGGAATATATGGCGAACCTTAATAAGGAGAAATATCAGCAGGTGCTTGGATTGCTGGATGTCTCGATAAAACAGGCCGAGGCGGACAGGCAAGCGATTATCGGTACGATGGATAATCCGGGTTGGCTGCTGACGGGTCTGCTTACTTTGCTGCCGGTGGGTTCGTATGTTGCAGGTTGGCGAACGCTTTGGCCGAATCATTACACAGAGGACGAAGTAAAAGCGGAACTTGCGAAAGCGGCGACGACAAAGACAGAGACGGCGAGTGTATAAATTGATTGTCAATGAGTAAATGGGTGTATGGGTGAATGTGATGGACTCATTTACTCTTTTACTCATTTACTTTACGGTTATTTTCGGACTATGCGAAGTGTACTGTGGTTTACCGACAATTTTTTGTGCTGGATTATCTCGCCTGTTTAAAGTGTCGATATAAGAGGAGATTTTAATAGGGATTCTCTAATGTCAGAAAGCGTACAACGTAAAATCTTAGTTATAGATGATAGTAAGACGAACCTTATTTTGCTTAAGGCTCATCTTAATAATATGGGTCTTGTCGCGCTGCTTGCCGATAACGCGGTTGAGGGTATTTCTATCGCGATCGATCAAAAGCCTGATATTATTCTGCTTGATGTGATGATGCCTGATATTGACGGCTTTGAGACGTGCAGGAGATTGAAAGCGGACAATCGGACATCCTCGATACCTGTGATTTTCGTTTCCGCCAAAGACCAGAGCGAAGATAAGATCAGCGGCCTGAAACTCGGCGCGATCGATTATGTAACCAAGCCTTTCAACAAAGGCGAATTGCAGGCACGTATCGGTATTGTGCTGCAAATGATGGAATTGCAGGAAAAGCTGCTTTTGCTCGCGAATACCGATGAGCTTACGAAACTGGCAAACCGCAGGCATTTCTTTCAGATACTCGACCGCGAATTGTTACAGGCAAAAATCCGCGGCGGTTCAGTTTCGGTGATGATGTTTGACGTTGACCATTTCAAGAATATCAACGACACTTACGGCCATCTTGCGGGCGACAAAATATTGCAGCAGGTCGGCAGAACTCTAAGCGAAAATATTTATCCGATGGATATGGCGGCACGTTACGGCGGCGAAGAATTTGTCGTGATGATGCCGGGTATGCCTGTCGGGATCGCGATGCAAAGAGCGCAGAAACTGGCATCGCAAATCGATAAAAATAATTGGGAAGTAAACGGCAAAAATATTTCCGTTACTGTCAGTGCTGGTGTTGCGGTTTTTGACGGCGCCGAAAGTATCGATCCTTATGAATTGATACGCAGGGCGGACGATGCTTTGTATGCGGCGAAAAATCGGGGCAGGAATTGCGTTGTGCCTTACGATCAGTTAAAACCGCAAGAAATGGTTAAAACACATCATAACGGCGATTTCGTCGAATTGCAGACCAAGATTTCCTCGCTTGCGCAGCAAATGAAGGAACAAACTCTTGGCGTGATTTCCGCATTCACAAAAGCGATTATCGTTAAAGATCCTTATCTTGCAAGCCATATTGAGAATGTTAAAATTTATACCGAAGAGATCGCTAAGTATATGGAAGTTTCGCAAATTCTGGTTGATCAGCTTCGCACGGCTTCGATGCTTCACGACCTTGGCAAAATTATTATTCCGAATAATATTTTGCACAAAACTACGACGCTTAGCGATGAAGAGCTGCGGACGATTCAGCGGCATCCGATCGCAAGCGCTGATATACTCGCGCCAATAGGCGTTTTTAATCAGGAAATTGTGATCATTCGCCATCATCACGAAAATTATGACGGCACAGGATACCCCAACGGTCTTGTCGGCAGAAATATTCCGATTGGTTCACGTATTCTTGCTGTCGCGAATGTTTTTGATGCGATGACATCCGCCAAGCCGTGGAATCCGAATCCTAAATCGGAAAATGAAGCGGTTGAGGAAATTGTAAGTCTTGCGGGCGTGCAGTTCGATCCTGAAGTTGTAGAGGCTTTCAAAAAGGCTTACGCAGCGAACGCATCGGTTTGGCCGTTGTCGCAAAAACAGGCGTTGGAACTTGCTGTGAAGTAAATTTATTCTAGCCACTAAGACACTAAGGCACGAAGTTTTTCTATATATATTATTTCTTAGTGTCTTTGTGCCTTCGTGGGTATGATGTTACTTCGTAATTCGTTTCGTAAGTTCGTTGAGCTGCGATTTTATTTTCTCATCGGATTTTTCCAGTTCCGAGATTTTATCGCACGCGTGCATAACCGTTGTGTGGTCGCGTCCGCCGAGATGGCCGCCGATTTCCTCAAGACTATGGCTCGTCAAACTCCTCGCAAGATACATACATATCTGACGCGGCATTGTAATGCTTTGGCTGCGTTTCTTACTTTGCAGGTCTGCGGGGCGAATATCATAATATGCGGTAACGGCCTTGATAATATCTGTTATCGTGATGTTTCTGTCCGATGTTTCTTTGTCGCCGAGGGCGATTTTGGCGAACTCTTTTGTGATTTCCTGTTCGTTCGAGCCGACTAATGCGTAAAGCGTAGTCAGCGCGCCTTCAATCTCACGGATATTAGCTTTCACTTTCGAGCCGATGTATTCAGCGGCATCGTCGGTGATTTTCATTCCTCGCATTTTGGATTTTTTCTGCACGATAGCGACGCGCGTTTCGTGTGTGGGCGGGTCGATCCTCGCGACAAGGCCGCATTTGAATCTGCTGGTAAGTCTCTCGGGCAGAGTCGGGATCTCACCCGGCGGGGCATCGGCGCTTAATACGATTTGACTGCCGTTGGCATATAGTGCGTTGAAAGTGTGGAAAAATTCTTCCTGACTCTGATCGCGTTCACGAAGGAACTGTACATCGTCAATCACGAGCAAATCAACCGTTCTAAATTGCGTTTTAAATTGAGCCAAAGTACCGGCTTCGATAGCATTGATGAAACGGTTAACAAATTCTTCACAACTTATAAACTGAATCTTCGCGTTTGGAATTGCGTTTGTAGTTTCACGGCAGATCGCGTGCAGCAGGTGCGTTTTGCCAAGCCCGACAGTACCGTAAATGAAAAGCGGATTGTAAGTTCTGCCGGGCGATTTGCTGACGGCGACGCAGCTTGCGTGCGCCAGACGATTACAGGGGCCTACGACAAAACTATCGAAGGTATAATCTGGATGCAGTTTTAATGGGATAGCAGGGCGGCTGGTTTTGTCCTGATGATTTCCGCCGACAAATTTCACACTTACCAAATGGCCTGTGATTTGCTGTGCGGCCAGAGTAAAACTGCTGATGCAGACATCCTGAAGAAAGCCTGCGCTTTGAGGATCGGGACATTCGATTTCGAGTTGTCCGCCGTTGAAATTTTTATATTTTAATGTATCAAACCAGCTTCTGCTGTTCACCGGGTCGAGAACTTTTACCCGTTCAATTATTTTATCAAATATTTCAGAATCTTGAGCCAATGATTCCTCACAAAAACTCTTTATAATAGGATTTAAAGTATAGAATATAACGAAAGTAGGCAGATAAGTTTAAATTCAAAGTTTTTAGTTGTCAACTTAAAACTCTTAATTTAATATTCTAGCCTGTTTATAACTATGCTATAAAGCGTTTTAAGGAAATGATATGGGAATTTTTACAAAGACTCTTGATTATATTAAAGGCCATCTCGGCAAAACGCGCGATAAAATTAAATCTTCGCTGCAAACTATTCTAACGTTGGGCAGAGATATCGATGATGAACTTCTCGAACAGCTTGAAGAAACGCTCGTCAGCGATGATATCGGCGTTGAGACAACGGAAAAATTAATCTCGGATTTAAGGACGGCCTATAAAGAGAAAAAAATTCTCAAGACAGAAGACATCATTCTATTTTTAAAAGAGCATATAAAAAGCTACTGGCCGCATCAGGACAGCAAATTAAAAATATCTGAAACCAAACCCACGGTGATTCTCATTGCGGGTGTCAACGGCAGCGGCAAAACCACAAGCATCGCCAAGCTGGCGTATATGTTGAGCCGGAATAAGGAGAAGGTGATCGTCGCAGCGTGCGATA
>MHYA01000014.1:6014-8807 GCA_001825675.1 Planctomycetes bacterium GWF2_42_9
GCGGCAGCGGTTGAGCAGCTTACGATTTGGTCGCAGCGCATCGGCGTTGAAATTGTGAAGCACGCACAAAATTCCGATCCTGCGGCGGTTGCTTATGATGCCTGCTCGGCGGCACTTGCTCGCAAAGCAGATTATCTGATTCTCGATACCGCAGGCAGACTGCACACGCAGAAAAATCTGATGAAGGAACTCGAAAAGATTCGCGACGTTGTTACGAAGCAAATACCCGGTGCGCCGCACGAAGTTTTGCTTGTGCTCGATGCGACCACAGGCCAAAACGCGATCGCACAGGCCAAGATGTTCACGCAAACTGTGAATGTCAGCGGTATTTTCCTTGCCAAACTCGACGGTACTGCACGAGGCGGCATTGTTATAGCAATTAAAGATCAGCTTAATATTCCGGTCAAGTTTATCGGACTTGGCGAAAAGCCGGATGATATTGCCGAGTTTGACCCAGCGACGTTTGTTGACGCTTTATTCAATTGAGATGCACAAGGTTTTATGATGGTATAGATTCCCGCCTGCGCGGGAATGACAGGTTCTTGGTGTCTTTGTGCCTTTGTGGCTTATATAATCTCACAGCTTTTCAGTGCTGATAATGAGGATTTAAAAAATGTAAAAATTTTGCGTAAGTTCTTTTATTGCATTGTGTTAATAAATATTTACGTGTGATTTTTTGCATTTTTGCTATTTATTTGTTATACTGCGAACATTGATTCAGGAAAGGAACGAAGATTGGCAAAAATTAGAAGTTTTTATTATACGCAATGGCTTCCGTTTACTTCAAATAAGAAGCGGATACTTTTGCTTGCCGTTCTTAGTTATATCGCGCTTTGTTAGCGCTTTTTGTTATCAAAAGATGATCTTGTTTTCATAAGCCGATTAAAAGTCGGCTTTTTTTATGCCGTTTTTGCATTTGACAACCAACCGGATTTTCCTTACTCTTTTGAAGCAGTTCCCACAAGGGATTCAACATTTTTAATATTTAATATTCGATTTTTAATATGATAATAGTAACTGGTGGTGCAGGATTTATCGGTTCGGCCGTTGTTGCCGCTCTAAACGCCAAAGGCGTAAAGGATATTCTCATTGTCGATGTACTTGGCAGGGACGAGAAATGGAAGAATCTCCGCAATTTGGCGTACACGGATTATCTCGAAGCGGGCAATTTTCTGGATATTATCACCGCGGGCAAATTCTTTTTGCCAGTCGATGCGGTTTTTCATCTCGGAGCCTGTTCATCGACAACGGAGCCGGACGCATCGTATTTGGTAACTAATAATTTTGAGTATTCAAAATCTGTTGCGTCATTTGCGATGGATAAAAAGGCGCGTTTCATTTATGCGTCGAGCGCAGCTACTTATGGCGACGGCTCAAAAGGTTTCTGCGATGACGAGGCGATGCTTCCGCAGTTGCAGCCGATGAATATGTATGGTTTTTCAAAACAGATGTTCGACCTTTGGTCGCAGAACAACGGTATGGCGAAAAAAATCGTAGGCCTGAAATATTTTAATGTCTATGGCCCCAACGAATATCACAAGGGCGATATGCGAAGTTTTATTCTCAAAGGTTTTATGCAGATTCAGCAAACCGGCCGGGTAAAACTGTTTAAATCGTATAATCCGCAATACAAGGACGGCTGCCAGATGCGTGATTTTGTTTACGTCAAAGACGCAGTCGATATGACTTTGTTTTTCCTTGAGAACAAAAAAGCCAACGGCGTTTTTAATGTGGGCACAGGCAGGGCGCGTACGTGGCTCGATTTGGCAAACGCATTATTTGCGGCGATGAATATGCAGCCGAATATTGTGTTTGAGGATATGCCGACTGTGCTGCGCGATAAGTACCAGTATTTCACGCAGGCGGAAATCGGCAAGATTCGCGGAGCAGGCTATAAAAAAGAAATTACCTCGCTTGAAGACGCGGTAAGAGATTACGTTCAAAATTATTTATTGGTGGATAAATACTTATCCGCTTAATTTATGAACGTCGAACATCCAACATTGAACATCGAACTTTGAATTCAACGTTGGACGTTCAATGTTCGATGTTGAAAGTTCAAATTGATGATTAAACGATCCGCAGGACTACTGGTTTACAGATTCCAAAATGATGTGCTGGAAGTTCTTCTAATTCATCCCGGCGGGCCATTTTGGCAGAATAAAGACGCTGCTTCGTGGTCGATTCCCAAAGGGCTTTATGAGGATAATGAGCATCCGCTCGATGCGGCCAAACGTGAATTTATGGAAGAGACTGGCCTTAATCCGCCCAAAGGGGATTTCATAGAATTAACACCGCAAAAACAACCAAGCGGTAAAATCGTAAGTGCCTGGGCGGTCGAGGGCGATTACGATGTAAGCAAAATTACCAGTAACACATTCGAAATGGAATGGCCGCCGAAATCTGGGAAAAAGCTTGAGTTCCCGGAAGCCGATCGTGCCGAATGGTTCAATCTGAAAGACGCCAAAAAGAAGATTTTTAAAGGCCAGCTTTCTTTTTTGGCCGAACTGCAAGAATCGCTCAAATCAAAAGAGTAATTAAGTCTTATAAACCACTCTTTTTCCCTAGATTAACAAAAAAAGACTATTTTACTTGACATTTCAGGCGAAAAATAATACATTAGTATTAAATATATTAATATGGGGGTTGAAATATATGAAACTACATTTAAATTCATTAATTTTAACAATAGTATGTCTATGTTTGATACCTTTTAGCCTTGCAACCGCAACGGTCTATCAGGGTAGTCTTCAATATACTCCGCCGTTGCCGGTAGGTCTTAATGATGGCCTA
>MHYA01000014.1:8833-11875 GCA_001825675.1 Planctomycetes bacterium GWF2_42_9
GACAAGCTACACGGTTACAATGTCGTGGACTGTTGACGATTCAGTTCAAAATAGTCCTAACCCATTATACCCTGTAAAATATGAGTATCGTTTCCAGCACAGCGGCACTCAATACGGCTTTAGCCACATCATTATCGAAAGTTCCACAAACTTCACTGCTGGCAACATCACTGGAGTTAGCGGGGCGATAATGGATTCAGTGAAACTTCAGACAGTGTTAGGTGGTAATCCCGCTATGCCCGAAAATGTTTACGGTATAAGGTTCAATCCTTTGACCAGCGGAGTAATTGATTGGTCGTTTTCATTTTACAGTGATCGTCTTCCCGTCTGGGGCGATTTTTATGGTCGATGCGGCGGTGCGGGCGGCATCAACAGTGCGTACAATCAGGGGTTCACAATTTCAGATGTTGACCCTACTGCGGCTCCTTCGAATGGCTCTGTTGCCAATCACATTCTAAGACCTGACACCGTTGTTCCTGAACCTGCGGCTATGGCATTGTTTGGTCTGGGCGGTTTGCTGCTTAGCCGAAAACGCAAAGCATAAACCAGAATTGATCTGATTTTTGTAAAGGCTGTGATTTTTATCGCAGCCTTTTTTTTGATTCAAATTTCATTAATCTCAATGACAAAACTCCCGAATTGACGTACAATAGATGTTATGTCTAAACCAGTTAATAACTTGATTTTACCTGCAACCGCCGACGAGATGCACGCTCTCAATTGGCAGCAGCCCGATATAATTATAGTTACCGGCGATGCGTATGTTGATCATCCTTCGTTTGGCGCAGCGCTCATCGGCCGATGGCTCGAAAAGCACGGCTTTAAAGTTGCGATTCTTGCCCAGCCTGATTGGCGAAGTGCCGATGCGTTTCGCGTTTTCGGGCCGCCTCGGTTATTCTGGGGCATTACATCCGGTTCGATTGATTCGCGATTAAATAATTATACTTCGCTCGGCCACAAACGCAGGGAAGATGTTTATTCGCCCGGCGGGGTTCTCGGTCTTAGGCCTGATAAACCGCTGCTTGCCTATGCCGCCCGCGCCAGAGAAGCGTTCAAGAATATTCCGATTATTATTGGCGGCCTTGAAGCTAGTCTCAAGCGGCTGGTTCATTTCGATTATATTGAAAACCAACTCAAACGCAGCGTTCTTGTCGATGCCAAAGCCGATATGCTTGTGCACGGAATGGGTGAGATTGCGACTCTTGAAATTGCCAAACGTCTTGCGGCAGGGCAATCGATTCGTGAAATCACGAATATAGCAGGCACAGCGTATCCTCTGTATAAAGGCGTTACATCGCCTGCGGATTGCATTGAGCTTGCTTCTCTTGAGCAGCAAATAAACAACCCTGAAACCGCGATGGATGCGCAACTGAAATATCAAAATCAAATTGCTGTTGACGGCAAACCTGTCATTCAGGATCAGGGAGCGGCGAAAATTGTCGTTATGCCGCCCGCTGCTGCGCTCGATGAAAAAACGATGGACGCGATTTACGAAATGCCTTTCACGAAACGATGGCATCCGATGTACGACAAGCTTGGCGGCGTACCTGCGCTTGAGCCTGTGCAGACTTCGATAATTACACATCGCGGCTGTTTCGGCGGCTGTTCGTTTTGTTCACTCTATTTCCATCAGGGCAAACAAATTTCTTCCCGTTCGATTGATTCAATTCTTGAGGAAGCACGAAAGCTGACAACCGAAAAATTCTTCCGCGGCACAATTTCCGATATTGGCGGCCCAACAGCGAATATGTACGGAATGCAATGCGGAAACGATAAGCCGTGTTTGCGAAATAGCTGCCTGTTTCCGACTCCGTGCAAATTTCTGAAAGCGGATTACTCGCAAATGCTGAAATTGATGGATGAGATTTTGAAATTCAGCAGGGCGGACAAACGCAAAATTAATGTTTATGTCGCTTCTGGGGTGCGCCACGACCTGGCTCTATTTAGCGATGATTATATTAATTTGCTCTCGCGTTATTTTGTCGGCGGGCATTTGAAAGTCGCGCCGGAGCATTCCTGCCCGAAAGTGCTGCAATTAATGGGCAAACCGCCGATAGAAATTCTTGAGAAGTTCGAGGATAAATTTGCCGCCGCTTCGCGAAAAGCAGGCAAGCAGCAATATCTTGTTCCGTATTTTATCAGTTCGCATCCCGGCTGCACATCGGATGATGCTCTGCATTTGATGGAATATCTCGTGAAACGAAACTGGCGTCTTGAGCAGGTGCAGGATTTCACACCTGTTCCGCTAACGCTCTCAACGGCGATGTATGTTTCCGGTAAAGACTCAAAAGGCAAAAAGATTTTCGTGCCAAAAGGCCACAGCGATAAAAAGCTGCAATTGGCTCTTTTACAATACAGCAGACCTGAAAATCAAAGAATGGTTGCCAATTTTCTCTCGGCAAAAGGCCGAAAGGAACTGATTTCTAAATTAGGCAAATTCCGCCATCGATAATTAATTTTAAGGAAGGAACCTTGAATAAAAAAATCGTACCCTTATTGTTGCTTGCGTTATACATTGTTGTCTTTATTGTTTGTGCGATTTCACCTTATGACAGGAATGTCTGGTTTGCCGAGAATGCCCCGATTGTTTTGATTGTGATTGTCATTATAATCGTTTCGCATTTTCATCTTTTCAACCCTTTAAGCTATATTCTGATGTCGGTGCTTATAATCCTGCATACCATCGGCGGCCATTATACGTTTGAAAGGGTTCCGTTCGATTTCATTACTAATCTTTTTGGTTTTGAACGCAATCATTACGACAGAGTCGCACATTTTTCAGTGGGATTCTATGCGTATCCGATAGCGGAATTGCTGCTTGCGAAAAAATCTCTCAATTCTAAATTGGTTTTAATATTGTTCCCAATTTTTGCCATCGTTACCGTTGCCGCAGGTTATGAAGTTTTCGAATGGCTGTATGCGGTCAGCGCAGACAAAGAAGCGGGGATCGCGGTTCTGGGGTCGCAGGGCGATATATGGGATGCGCAAAAAGATATGCTCGCAGATACTTTGGGTGCGATTTTCGCGATGGCAACTTTTTGG
>MHYA01000014.1:11891-33808 GCA_001825675.1 Planctomycetes bacterium GWF2_42_9
CTAGAGCAAAACAATTAATATGAGGAATAAAAATGGGAACATTCATTTGGAGTGCTAAAGATGAATCTGGAGAGACGGTGGCCAGGGAAGTGACTGCCGTCAATGTGGAGGAATCCCGGAAAATCCTGCTTTCTTTGGGATATACAGATATTAAATTAATTTCTGAAGAAATTTCAAATCTTGCGTTTGAAGATAAGAATTTTAAAATCTCTCCAAAAGATGTTGTTACATATATGGGGGAGCCAAAACCGACTTTTTTGGAAACATTTGTTGACAGCATAAAGGAGACGCAGACTTTTTGCATAGCGGTAATTATTTTTACAATAATAGTATATTATCGTACTCGCATTATTTTAACCGTAGTAATTGGAATTGCCATTCTGTTAATATGGCCGATATTTCGACTTTGGCTTATGCAGCCGCTAATTTGTTATAAGAAATTAAATAAAGCCAAGGAGTGGCGCAGATGGCGTGAAGTAATGTATTATGTAAAAAAATTAGAATCCATTAAATTCAATCCGATCAAAATACCTTTGAAGGAAATAATGAGATTAAGATCGCAAGCATTAGCAGGAATAGGGAGGATGCCGGAAGCTATGGCCGAATTTGAAAAATTTCGTGACTTGCCTGACGTACCGGAATGGGTTTCAAAATTGGCTTTAGCAAATATTTATGATATCAACAAGGATTATGATAAAGCTATTGAATGTGGATGGGAAGCACTCAAAGATAAACAAACGCCAATAATTTATATGGAATTGGTGATTCGGCTTTTAAAATATAGGAAAGAAACAGTAAAATCGAAAGAGCTTTTTAGTAAAGTGGACCCAAATTTACTGCCCTCTATTATACAGCCGTTTTATCATGGTACTCGAGGAATTCTTGCATACATGGAAAATGATTACGCGCTGGCAAAAAGTAAACTTGAGTTATCACTTGGTATGATGGTAAAAGCACGACATCAGGTTTTCATGGATGCTAATATTTGTATTGCAAAGGCTTTTCTTTCATGTGTGTATGCCAAATTAGGTGATATAAATAAAGCAAAACATTTTTTTTTAGAGGCTGAAAAATATCTCATAGCGGCAGATGAAACATTATTGATCAATGAATGCACACAAGCATTGGGTTTGATAAAATAAATACAAATTAATCGAAATTTATCTTTAGTGCCGAACTTATATCTGTTGTAAGGTTGGCTTCTTATTCTTCCGGCTGTGTCCAAAGCCAATTATTCGCGAAAACAAGATAATCCAAAAAATCCACATTGCTGTCTCTATCCATATCTGCTTTCAACAATGATTCCGCATTAAGCCAAACTTCGCCGAGCAGCATTAAATCAGCATAGTTTACTATGTCGTCATTATTCAAATCCGCGATATTGCCTATTTGCGAATCAGACATACTCGCCTGATTTGTTCCGCCGTAAGCGCCCAGATTGATTCTTTTACCGTGCGGCCAAAGTTCGTTACGCCAATCGGAATAAAAATCGCCCGCGTCAATGCACGGACTTGTAAGTTCGTCATAAACCCACGCATTTCCATTCCATCTGCCGACAGACGATTTAAGACGAAAATCGTTATTGGCGGCATCAGCAAAATGCGGGTCTGTATTCATAACTTCCAATCCCCAGAAGCCACCCTCTACATCTGAATATTGAACGGTGAGAGGGCTTGTATCGTCTGGTAAAATGCCGCCGATTTGCGGATTGGTTGGCGCATCATTTTGCCAGAGTATCGAATTAAAAATTTGCGGATAAGGATTAGCGATACGAATGCCGCCTGCCTGAACAGCCGCGTGATTATTATAAAACGTGCAGTTTATAGTGCCTGGCGTGCATTTGCTGATATATATTCCGCCGCCCTGAGCAGATGCGTAGTTCTGATTAAATACACAGTTGTTTACAACCATATCGCATAGGTTAATAAACACCGCTCCGCCATTGGTTGAACTGTTATCTTTGAAAGTGCAGCCGCTGATTCCTGTTCCGCTGTTATAGCAGAATATTGCGCCGCCCAAATCATCGCTTCCATTATTGATGAATGTGCAGTTTTGGATTATCGGCATAACAGTATCGCAGTAAATTGCGCCGCCTGCGGAGTAAGAATTGCCGTCAGAGCAAAGTTCTGTGGGAGCGTAGCCGTTGATAATTGTAAAACCTTCTATGACGGATTCGTAAGATTCACCCGATGCGAATTTAAACGCGCGGTGAGGCTCGGATTGGCTCGCGGCACAATCGATGATAACATTTTCAGAACCGCTCAAAATCAGATTCTTGCCGCCGAAAGTTACGTCGCGATTTCCTGTTCCGCTGTATGTTCCTGCTGATACGATGATTTTATCGCCTTCAACTGCCGCATTTACAGCTTCCTGAATTGTGGCGTGGTATGTCGAACGGGTTTGATTAAAAATCGTCTGTGAATATGCAAAGCAATGAATTTGGCAGAGCAGCACAAACGAAAAGAAAAATCGCAGTTTCATATAAATCTCCTATTTTTTAAAGTATGGAACAACTCAAAACCATTCGAAAATAATAAATTCATCTTAATTTAGAAAACATAGGGGGAATACACTATTGCGTCATAAGAAAAGAGCCGAAAAAATAATTGTACAAAAAAGAACAATGCAAAATCAGGCAGGAATCTTTAGCGTTGCACTTTTTGTTTTTTTGCCTTATACTTATACAAGAGTAACTTAGATGTTTATTTACGAATTAATAATTATAACTTTGATGTTGGCTTTGAACGCGGTCTTTGCCGCGTACGAGATGGCGCTTGCGTCTGTAACTCCCTCTCGGCTTGAGGTTCTGCTTGGCGAGCATAAAAAGGGCGCTGCCGAAGCCATTTTCATGAAGAATCGCATAGAAGCGAGCCTTGCGATAATTCAGCTTGGAATCACTTTGGCCGGTGCTTTTGCCGCGGCAACAGGCGGCGCGGGTATCGGCGATGTTTTAACGCCGTATCTTGTAAAACATCTTGGTATCCACACTTTTCTCGCTGAAATTCTTTCGCTTGTCTTTTTAATAATTCCATATACATTTCTCGTTATGGTTTTCGGTGAGCTTGTTCCTAAAATGCTTGCAATTCAAAACAAGGAAAGGGTCGTTCTGCTGCTTTCGCCCAGTATGAAGCGACTTTCTGCGATAGCAAATCCTATAATTTCCGTAATTGAGGGAATTGTTAAAAAATTAGTGAGCCTGGTAACGCATTTGAGTCCATTAAAAGGCATCGAGAAAACTCACGGCTTTTACGATTTCAGAGCCGCCGTTTCACTCGCTCGCGCGTCAAAACTTCTCAACGCCCGACAGGAAAAAATTGTATTGTCCAGTGCGCTGCTTTCACAAAGGCCGGTACGCGATATTATTATTCCCGAATCCGATATCGCAATGATCTGGATGGAAGATACTCTTATGAATGCTCTTGTAAAGGCTCATCTCGATATGCACACGCGTTTTCCGGCATGCAGAGTCAAAGACGACCCGCAAACCATCGAAGGCTACATAAATTTCAAAGATATTGTTTATGCCCTTAAAGTCCGGCCAAACGACCCGTCTTTAAAAGGCATTGTGCGAACGATTAAAAAAATCGAAGGCGAAAGCACTATTTCACACGCCCTCGAAAAAATGATTCAGGAAAAGCTGCATATCGCGATCGTTACCAACGAAGACGGCAAAATTCTCGGAATGGTTACGCTCGAAGATATTCTCGAAGAGCTTGTCGGAGAAATTGAAGATGAATTCGACTATCTGCCGACGCACATCAGCTCCTGCGGTTCCGATTGCTGGATTATGGGCGGCGGTCTGCCTATGACGCGCGTATATTCCACAATGGGAAGAAAATACGATGATCTGGAATCAGTGAAAGTACCGACCCTTAATGAGTGGATCCTGCAAAAAGCACATCACACCCTCGAAGGAGGGGAAGTGATTGAAGATGACGGAATTCGTGTCGTTGTAAGAAAATTCAGACGCAAAAAAGTTTCAGAAGCGCTTGTCGGCTTAAAACCCAGTTAAAGCGTTCCTTCGGTACTGTAATCATCGAAGCGGTACATTTCCGCGTTTTCCAGAAAATACTGCGGCTTTTCAACAAAGCTGTAAATATTCTCGAGCATAATATAATGTCTGTGCTCCATTTCCGCCAGTTTAAGAAAAGTATCTTTCTGATTCACATCGCCAACTTCCTGTGCTTTCTGACGGTAAAACATTTCGCTTTCAATTTCCAACTGACGTGCTTTCTTGTAAACCGTTACTTCGTCCATTTTAAAATTGAATTCACCGGTTTTTTTTCGCATAGAATCGAAAATCTTTTTTGCGTCATTCAAAATATCGCTTGGCGGAATCTCGGCGATTTCGTTATTGTGCATTGCCTCAATCGCCGTGTAATGACTTGTTTCCTCGTTCGCGAGCATTACAAAAATCTTATGCAAACCTTCATTTTCTGTTTCTTCTGATAATTTTCGGTAATTTTCTTCGCTTATTTTTTCTTTTTCTTTCGCGAATTCAAAAATATCCATATTTATTCCTCCTGTTCGGTATCGATTTTCATAATCATTTGACCTGTTCTTATTTCATCGCCTTTGTGAATGTCAATTTCTGAAATCTTGCCCTTAATAGGCGAAGGCACTTCAAATGTCGCCTTCTCCGTTTCGAGTTCGATTAGCGATTGCTCTTCATCGACGGTATCGCCGACATCAACAAGCACATCTATAACCTGACCAGTATCGACATTATCAGAAATCTTCGGCAGTGTTACTTCTTTAATCATTATCTGTTCCTTAAATGCTTATGGGGTTAATTTTTTTTGCATCTATATCAAAATCTTTAATTGCCTCTGCAACAACCGCAATCTCTATTTTTTTATCCATCGCAAGTCCCTGCAAAGCCGCCAGCGTAATGAAACGCCAGTCGACTTCAAAATAATTTCGCAATTCGGCTCTGCCGTCGCTTCTACCGAAACCATCCGTACCAAGAGGCATCATTCTGCCAGGCAGCCATCGCGCGATTGAGTAGGGCAGTGCACGCAGATAATCGCTTGCCGCAACAAAAACCGCGTCCTCATTTTCAAAGCACTGCTGTATATAGCAGCGTTTCGGCTCATTGAGCGGATTTAGCATATTCAGCCTTTCAGTTGAAAATCCATCGGTGTAGAGCTCTTTAAAGCTGGTAACGCTCCAAACTTCCGCCGCGATACCGTATTTTGACTCAAGAATATTCTGTGCTTTGATTGCTTCGTTAATTATTGCTCCACTTGCGAGAAGAATTGCTTTTTTACCGATATTTCCGTCCGATACGCTCTTAAATTTATACATTCCCTTGATAATTCCTTCGCTCACATTCTGCGGCATCTCCGGCATTGCTGGCATTTCATAAAATTCATTCAGAATTGTAAGATAGTAAAAAATATTTTCCTGCTTTTCGTACATTCTCTGAATACCATCACGAATAATTACCGCGACCTCATAAGAGAACGCCGGGTCGTACGCTTTCATATTCGGAACCGCATACATAAAATGATGACTGTGTCCGTCCTGATGCTGCAATCCTTCGCCTGAAAGTGTAGTCCTGCCAGCGATTCCACCCAGCAGAAAACCTCTTGCCATACTATCCGCCGCCGCCCAAATCAAATCGAACATACGCTGACATCCGAAAATGGAATAGAAGAAATAAAACGGAATCATATTTATTCCGTGCGTCGCGTAAGCTGTTCCTGCCGCGATAAACGACGACATTGAACCGGCTTCCGTTATGCCCTCTTCCAGAATTGCTCCGTTTTTCAACTCTTTATAATAAAGCAAACTCTCTTTATCGACCGGCTCGTATAGTTGTCCCAGCGGCGAATAAATGCCAACTTGCCTGAAAAGAGTTTCCATTCCGAAAGTTCTCGCCTCATCAGGTACGATCGGAACAATCAAATTTCCAACATCTTTATTTTTGAGCAGTTTGGAAAGCAGCCTGACCGTTGCCATAGTAGTTGCTTCCTGTCGTTTGCCGGAGCCTTTCAAAAATTCATTAAAAATAGAATCCGGCAGCGACGGCAGTGGCTTAACTTCAACTTTCCGCTGCGGAACATATCCGCCCAAATCTTCGCGCAGTCTTCGCAGGTATTTCATTTCTTCGCTTTGCTCATTAGGCCGATAGAAGGGCGTTTCCGCGACCTCTCCATCCGGCACAGGAATTCCGAATCTGCTGCGAAATTCAAGTAGTTCCATTTCGTTCAATGTTTTTTGCTGATGTGTAATATTTCTGCCTTCACCTGCTTCGCCCAGGCCGTAGCCTTTAATCGTCTGTGCAAAAATAACCGTCGGCGAACCTTCGTTTTCGATAGCCGCTTTATACGCCGCGTAAACTTTTAGCGGATCGTGTCCGCCGCGATTAAGTTTTTCAATTTGCTCATCCGAATAATTTTTCACCAAATCGAGCAAATAAGAATCAGTGCCGAAAAAATCTTTACGGATATAATCCCCTGATGAAACCGCATATTTCTGAAATTGGCCATCAGGAATTTGTTCCATTCGTTTAACGAGCAAACCTTCCGTATCTTTCTCAATAAGCGGATCCCAATCGGAACCCCAAATAACTTTAATCACATTCCAGCCCGCGCCTGCGTAAATTGATTCCAGTTCCTGAATAATTTTTCCATTTCCCAGCACCGGCCCGTCGAGTCTTTGCAGATTGCAGTTGACGACGAAAATCAGATTATCGAGTTTTTCTCTTGCCGCTACGCAAAGAGCGCCGAGGCTTTCCGGCTCATCCATTTCGCCATCACCCAAAAACACCCAGATATTCTGATCGCTCGGCTCTTTAACTCCTCTATTTTCGAGATACTTGTTGAATCGTGCCTGATAAATCGCCATAAGCGGCGAAAGCCCCATTGATACCGTTGGAAACTGCCAGAAATCGGGCATTAGTCTCGGATGCGGATACGAAGGCAGGCCTCCTTTAGGGTTTAATTCTCTTCTATAATTTTCCAGATCGAACCCTGAAATTCTGCCTTCAAAAAAAGCGCGCGCATAAATGCCGGGCGAAGCGTGCCCCTGAAAATAAATTATATCGCCGGGCTGCTTTTCATTTTTTGCCCTGAAAAAATGATTGAATCCTACCTCGTAGAGTGTCGCCGCCGATGCGTAAGTTGAAATATGTCCGCCGATGCCGTGCATTTCTCTGTTGGCACGCACAACCATCGCCATCGCGTTCCACCGAATTATGTGTTTGATTCTTTTTTCAAGTTCGCGTCTGCCCGGATAGGGCGGCTGTTGATTTGCCGGAATTGTATTAATATAAGGTGTAGTTCCCGGCCTGCGCGCGGTTATACCGAGTTTTTGCGCATAGATTTGCAGTTGTTCGAGTGAATTCTTTACCGCCGATGGCCCCTGATGAAAATAAACATCATCTAGCAAATGCTTCCATTCCTTAATTTCGGATTCGAGAAGTTTTTGATTTTTATCTGCCATAATTTAAGCATTTCGATCCGAAATAATTATTTATTCAAGATACACACAGCTTTTGGTAAATTAAGTTTTAACGCAACCGATTCGCTAACAGTAAATTCATATTCGCCTCCAGCAGGGCCGATGAAACCTGCGGTAATATCCTGCCCAAGACAAATACAAATACACGAACCGTGGCTTGCCAAAAGAACACCGCCATTTTTAATAGTTGAAGTTTTAATAATTCCGTCCGTAACGAATTGCGATAGATGCTTATATTCCGTGTCCGATTGCGGATATCTGCGGAACAGCATATTATATAAATTAATCGAAAGTGCGAGCGTATAAGGCCCGTGAAATCCTTCGTTATCAAGCATCGACGCCGCCCACATAATATCTTCCGCCGCTGCGCCGATATCGTCCCACGATTTTAGATTCATTGTTTGACAGCCGCTGGTATTTAATAAGCCATTCAATTTGATCGCAGACAAACCATTAAATATAAGATTATCTTCCTGTTCTGCGACAGCAATCGCGGCCTTAGCTGCATTACATAAATTTATCGGAGTACCTGTTTCTTCGTAAGCTGCAATATCTCTGACCGAAAGTTTGAAACCGCTTTGAATTAAAGTCAAAGGTGTCCAGCAGCTTGTCGATAATTTCACGCCCGGAGTATTTTCTTCAATTATACAATCGTTAGTTGGTATAGCTTTTATTCCAAGCCCCATAGGCTCTTGCGCGGTGATTATTTTTCGTGCGCTCATTCTTGTTTTTGCGGCTGCGATTACGGTATGATCGATTAACTGCCATAGTTTTTCGCTGATTGGTGCGTCGCCCCGATTTAAATGTTTTTCAGACATTTGCTGCCTTTCATATATGCGGCTTTAAATTCCCAACAGTTGCAATATTGGAAACTGCCTTAGTATTATTATTGTCATTGTCATTTTTCCCCGCCATTTCATCAACCTCTTTCGCACCCTCGGCGAGCAACTCTTCTTCATCGTCCACCAGGAGATTCAGCAGCCGCTGAAATTCGCCCGCGTGCACACGTTCCTCATTCGCGATGTCGAGCAAGACCTTTTTCGCAAGTTCGTTATCTGTCGCATCTGCGTGAGCGGTGTATGCGTGCGTCGCCTCTTCCTCGGCCGCTAAATCAAGGCGTATCGCCCGTACCAGTTCAGAATGTGTCATTTTACGTGGCACAATACCGCTGAATGGATTTAGAAATTCAGGCATTGCTCATTTCCTTATACAACGAATTATATTTTGCCGCTATCTAGCGGCAGGAGCATTTGGGTCGTAATTAATCGGAGCGTTTGGATCATAAGGTGCAAACCGGAATTTTTGTCCGCCCAAAGATGCGTCCGCCATCAAACCGGTATCTGCCAAAATGAATACAGCTGTTCCGCCTTTATAGTCAGCCTTGGCTGCCACGCCAGACCTTGCGGCAACTGCCATCATTTGAGCTGAAAATGTATATTCACCTTCTTTGAATTTGTCCAGATCCATTTTGTCTTTGAAGAATATGTATTCACGATAATACTGCCCACCGAAAGAAATTCCGCCGCTGATTTGCGTCATCGTAGTATAGCCCACGAGCTGTTTCTGCTCATAGACCTCTCCCATTCCGTGTGCTGCGCCTACTACAAAAGCGCCTTTGGCTATTTTAGGCAGCACGGCATAGCCGTACGAGTCGTCAAAAAACCTTTGGATACTCGGGTCTTTTGCTTTGATTACTGCTATTGCCTCTTCAACTTCTGCCGAAAGTGTTTTCTTTTGCGCGTGTGTTTCTGGAGCCGTTCTGCATCCGCAAATCACCGCCGCACCCAAAAAGAAACATATTAACCCAATTACGTATTTCATATAAATCTCCTAAATAGTGTTTACAATTTCTTTATATCTTATGCCTGGAATAATAGAAACTAGGTATTTCCGCAAATACACAAAGCAAAATACCTATAAAAAATATTTGTTCTTTCAGATATAGATATCGATATGAATTTAACCCTCGATAAATTAAATTTTGGTATTAAGAATTGCAAAAAATGCCCGCTATGTAAAAGCAGGTTAAACGCGGTTCCCGGCGAAGGAGCGGTGAATCCAAAAATATTTTTCCTCGGCGAAGCACCGGGAATTAATGAAGACCGCACTGGAAAACCATTTGTCGGCAAATCTGGAAAATATCTGGATGAGCTTTTTGCCGATATTGGTATCTTGCGGAACGAAGTTTATATCACATCCTCTGTAAAATGCCGGCCGCCGAAAAATAGAAGGCCTTTGCCTAATGAATTAAAAATATGCAGACTGAATTGGCTCGATAAGCAGTTGATGATCATAAATCCAAAATTAATTGTTATGTTGGGAAAAGTCGCGTTACTTCAACTAACAAACAGAACCGACAACCTAACACAGGTGCACGGCGAAATATTCACGTACCATAGCAGTCAATGTCTTATTACATTCCATCCTGCATCAGCTATGCGATTCCCAAAAATTGATATTTTAATGAAACAGGATTTTCAAAAGCTCAAATTACTTCTTGAAAAATTAGGCTGATTCTTTTTTTAATTGCTAATTTTAACCGGTTTACATAAATTTATCGCATTTTCAGCGACTCTGCCGCAATTTTGACAAACAAACACCGCGTTTTTAACAAGTTTGTTATACTCCTGTGGGTTTTTGTTATGAAAATCGAGATTTGTTAAATAACATAGATGCTTATCGTGCCCAATATGAGGCATTTCATTATTAGCCATTTTTTTTCCCTTCAAGAACAGACCTATTTAAAAAATCGATGACCTCTTCATCGCCAACGTCGTACCAGTTTTCGTAAAAATCCGCCACCGCGTGAAATTCCATCGGCTTTTCCGCTATAATCACATCGTCTGCGATTCTCGCCATCTCCATCGCCGTATCCATTCCAGCAACAGGAGCGGCCACAATTACTTTTCTCGCTTTTTTATTTCTGCACAGCATAACAGCCGCCTGCATTGTCGAACCCATCGCGATCCCGTCATCAACAAGAATAACTATTTTATTTGTGATTGTCGGCAGATGATTTTTGTCTCTGTATGCTTTGACTCTTCTCTGCACTTCATTTTTCTGTTTATCAATAATTGCCTGGATTTTATCAAACGGCATCCAGTCGTAAACTTTATCTATAAAATAGACGCTATCGTCTTCAGCTATCGCGCCAAAACCAGATTCCGTATTATCGGGAAAAGGCAGCTTTCTTATAACAACAACAGACAAAGGAAGATCAAGATGCCTTGCGACATAAAAACCCACCTCAACACCGCCTCTTGGTATCGCAAGCACAACTGCGTCGCTGTGTTTATAAGGCTCAAGCATTTTGCCGAGCCGCTTTCCTGCTTCTTTTCTATCTTTAAACATACACACTCAAAAAAAATAATAATACAGTACAGGTATTATTTATGAATCAGGGATTTCCTTAATATCGCCTAATGCAAATTCTTAAGATTGGATTTTAATTGAGCTATGCTTGTTATTGGGCTGCCGCACACATAATTATTGCAAATATATGCGGTTGCCGTATCGTCTATAGAGATTTGATCTTTAATATAAGGAGCAATTTTTTCCAAAACCGTTTTGTCTTTATTATCCTGATGCATCAGCAAAACCGAATTCGGCAAATAAGTGCTGCGAAGTTCTTTGAGCATCTTTTTCGCTTCATTTTTGCCGGAATGATTTGTCGCTATTACGATTTCCTGTGAAGGACCGACAAAGAAATCGAAAGCGCAAAGCATATATGACATCAAAGCAGGAGCCTGTGCTAGTTGTGATGAATTTGCGTCCAAAACCATTTTTGCGCGTTCGATATATTTTTGTTCTGATGTTATTTTACCAAGTTTTAATAAAACCATAGCCGCGACAGAATTACCGCTGGGAATCGGATTATCGAAAGAAGGCGTAGTCTTGATAAATAATTGTTCGTCATCTTTTCCTGAAAGATAAAACCCTCCGTCAGGATTTTCAAATAGATCGATCATCTCAATAGCAAGTTTATTGGCTTCAACGATCCATTTAACCTCAAAATCAGCCTGATATAAATCAATAAGTGCCATCGCCAAAAATGCGTAATCGTCAAGAACTCCCTTATTCACAACCTTGCCATCGCGGTAATATCGCATTAAGCGTTTGTTCACAACAAGATTGCTTAATATGAAATCCATACATTTTTCAGCAGCTTTTAAATATTTCTTTTCACTTAATACCGCTCCGCCCAGAGCCATTGCGGAAATCATTAACCCGTTCCAACCGGTTATAATTTTATCATCTTTTTGTGGTTTTGGTCTTTTGTTGCGTTCTTCCAGAAGTTTCAATCGCGATTGAGCGATTATAGTTTCAATCTTTGCGGGCTTTTCGTTAAAAATTTCCGCCAGCAATTCGAGTGAACGGTTTATATGCAGTATATTTTTTTTCTCCTGGAAATTTCCCTTGTTGGTAACACCGTAATATTTATTAAAAACTTCGGCGTTATGCTTGCCCAATATTTTTTCGATCTCGTCCATTTCCCAAATGTAAAACGTTCCTTCCCGGCCTTGTGTATCGGCGTCCTGTGCGGTATAAAATCCGCCATCAGTACCCGTCATCTCATTGAGAACATATTCCAAAATGTCTTTTGCGACACTTGCGTAAAAATCTTTACCTGTCGCCTGGTACGCATAAATATAAACCGTGCTTAATAGTGCCTGGTCATAGAGCATCTTCTCAAAATGCGGAACAAGCCATCGTTCATCGGTTGTGTACCGGTGAAAACCTCCGCTCAATTGGTCGCAGATACCGCCTTTAGCCATCGCCAGAAGTGTCTTTTCAACCATTTCAAGCGACTGTTTGTCTTCCGTCCTATACCAGTAATTCAAAAGCGTTAAAAGATTTCCCGCTTGCGGAAATTTTGGCGCTTTTCCGAATCCGCCGTTGACATCGTCAAAATTTTTCTGCAACTGGAAATTCGCAGCCGTTAAAATCTCTTCAGATATTGTATGATGTTTTGGATGCTGAAAAATATTCGCAAGAGAGTGCCTTATTTGATCTGCGGAATTCGTTATCTGTTCTCGGTTATCTCTCCATGCCTGTGCAATCGTTAATAACACTTTCTCAAAACTTGGTCTGCCCGGCAAATCTATCGGTGGAAAATATGTACCTGCAAAAAACGGTTTGCAGTCCGGCGTCATAAAAACCGACAACGGCCAACCGCCAACACCTGTCATTGCCTGCACCGCGTTCATATAAACTTCGTCGATGTCCTGCCGTTCTTCTCTATCAACTTTTATGCAGACAAAAAAATCGTTGAGTATCTTCGCGGTATTTGCGTTTTCAAAACTTTCCTTTTCCATCACATGACACCAGTGGCACGATGAATACCCGATAGAAAGGAAAATTGGTTTGTCTTCTTTTTTCGCTTTATCGAAAGCCTCGCCTTTCCACGCAAACCAATCAACAGGATTATGCGCGTGCTGTAAAAGGTACGGACTGGATTCTTCGATAAGCCGATTCGCTTTTTCTAATTGCCGACTAACCATAATACCCTCACCAAAGAAATTAAAATATACTTTCTACCAGTTCCTTTGGTTCGATTCTATATGGTGAGCCTTTTCCTTCAAAGAAATTATGCTGTTCGATTAAATGGATATTTAAGTCTGTCCATTTGAAAATATTGTTCGTTTTTGTGTTTTTTAAGAAAGTTACTCTTTTATCAAAACCGCCAGAATGCGGCCACGGACACGTTAAAATGCCTTTCGCCTCTTCAACCATTGCTTCGTATTTTTCATCGATTTTGACCCAGTTGCCTAGAGCGGGTATTGCCGTATTGGTTATTTCTTTCATTCGGCTGACCAGTTTTGTAATAGTAATCCCTAGTCCGTCAAGTTCAGACAAATCGCTGCTGATTATATCATTCAGATCACGCGAATCGGTTCCAAGAAAACCGCCCGCGACAATCGTGGATGAACGCAAAGCATTTTCCAGTTTTTCTATATCAGGCGACTTTTTCATATCTGCTTTCTATGCAAATTTATCGTAAAAAATATTTTCTTCCTTCATTCCCATTTCTTTCAGGACTTTTATCGATGCGTCGATCATACCCGGACTTCCACATAGATACGCTTCGCATTCTGCCGCGTTTTTCAAATCTTCCCGAACAATATTTGTAACAAGTCCGGTTTGTCCTTCCCATTTTTCATCCGGCTCTGGCGAAGCGATAGCAGGCACAAATCTGAAATCCGCCAAATCTTTCTCGAATTCCCGCATTAGCTCCGTACAGCACAAATCTTTGACGCGATTGGCTCCGAAATAAAATGTGGCCTTACGTTTGCTCGCAGTATTCTTCAAATAATGCAGCATACATTTTATCGGCGCTATACCTGACCCGCCCGCGATAAAAACAATATGGGCGTTCGTATCTGCAAGTTTAAATTGCCCATAAGGGCCGTTTAATTTGATTTTATCGCCTGTCTTTAAATAATTAAAACAATATGTCGTGCAAATTCCATTGGGGACAAGCCGAATGATCAATTCGATATGATTTTTATCGGCTGGGTCTGCTGAAATTGAGTAAGCCCTGTAAATTTCATCGTCGCTTTTTTCATAAGCGGGAGCAAGTAACTGCACGTATTGTCCCGGAATATAATCAATATTGTTCGGCTCAACCAACTGAAACCTGAACTGCTTCATATCATACGTAAGGTCTGTTATGCTTTCGCAAATACAATTATATTCCCTTATCGCAAAAAGTTCCGGCGGTATAAAAATCTTCAAATCATTGCGGATTTTCACCTGACAGGAAAGCCTTGTATTTGTTTCCTTTTCTTTTTTGTCTAGCAGGGGTTCTTCCGTGGGCAGAAGTTTTCCTCCTCCCTCAAGAACTTTTAATTTACACAATCCGCACGTGCCGCGTCCGCCGCAGGCGCTCGGAATAAATATTTTCTCATTTCCCAACGCCGAAAGCAAACTTCTTCCGCCATCGGTCTCAATTTCTTTTTTATCGTTGATGGTTATTTTGCATCGGCCATAGTTCATAAATTTCATTTCAGACAGCACAAGCACAGCCGCAAGCGCCGCTCCGATAGAACTAACAACCAACACTGATATTATAAAAGTAAAAATAGCTTAATCCCTTATCTTCCCTGTAATACCCCTGTAAAACCTATGAATGCAAGCGCCATCAAACCCGCAATAAACAACGTAATGCCGGGCCCCTGTAAACCTTTTGGAATGCGGTCAACTGCGAGCCTTTCGCGAATTCCCGCCATCGCCATTATCGCAAGAAACCACCCGATCCCGCTGCCAAGACCATATCCGATAGAAGTAATAAATGTATAATTACGAATTACCATAAATAAAACCGCGCCCAATATTGCGCAATTCACCGTTATCAACGGCAAAAACACCCCAAGATTTTGATACAGCACCGGAGAATATCTGTCTATCACCATTTCGATAAACTGAACAAACGCTGCGATAATTATTATAAAAAGTATGAAACGGAAAAATTCCAAATGCATCGGAACAAGCAGCCAATGATATGCCACCCAGTTAATCGCGCACGTTGATGTCATAACAAAAATGACAGCAAATCCAAGCCCCATCGATGTTTTAAGCTGGTTTGAAACTCCTACAAATGAACAAAGGCCCAAAAAATATGTCAGCAGAATATTTTGTGTGAATATTGCCGAGACAAAAACAACTAATGCCTGCCACAATTCAGCGTTAAAGGGTTGTTCCGGGTTCATTTTCGTTTTTCCTTTTCAATCTGAATCGTCCTGAAAAACCATACAACAAGACCAAGCATAAAAAACGCGCCCGGCGGCATAACCATCATTATCCATTTATCCCAATAAGGCGTACTGAAGTAGGGGACAGCAAACCCCAGAAAAGTACCCATTCCCAGAATCTCCCTGAAAGTCGCGATTATAATAAGGATATAGCAGTAGCCAAGCCCATTGAAAAATCCGTCAACAAACGCGCCGACTGGCGGATTTGAAATACCGCACGCTTCGCATCGTCCCATCACAATGCAATTCGTAATTATAAGACCGACATAAGGCCCAAGGTTTGAACTCATCTGCGGCCAATACGCTTTAAGCAGAATATCAACAATTATCACATACACCGCAATGATCAGCGTCTCAACCATCATTCGCACATTTCTCGGCGTATAATTCCGTAATGCCGAAACGGTAGCCGAACTGCACGCGACAGTAAAAACAAGTGCGCCGCACATCACCAGCGTATTCAAAACCAAATTTGTAACCGCAAGCGTACTGCACAACCCCAGCACTTGCCTGAAAATCGGATTATTGCCCCATAAGCCCTCGGCAGCAAATTTTTTTACTTGTAAATTCGTTGCTGCCATTTATTTTGTCTCCTTTGGCATACTTTCCTGCCATTTTTTCAAGCCATCATTGATAATCTTCTCCAGTCGAACGCTCGTTTGAGTTGCGCCCGTTATCGCGTGAACACTGCTTTCGTTAAGCGGGCTGCCGGGCCTTTTTATTGTTAAAAATTGAGCGTCTTTCGATAAAAGTTTATTTTCAAATTGTTTCCTGAATTCCGGTTTAGAAATTTCAGCGCCTAATCCGGGCGTTTCACTCTGCTGATAAACCGCAAATCCCATTACAGTTTTTTTATCAGCATCGACCCCTATAATCGCTTTAATCGGAGCCCAGAATCCCTCACCTTTGACAGTTACCGCGTAACCTTTTACTTTGTTATCGATTCTGTAACTGTAAGCGGAGCCAGTTTGTTCGTCCGGCTCTTTAATATTCTTAACGAAAGCATTATGCGTTTCGATGCCTGAAGCATTTTTCACGGAATTATATAGTTCTGGAAAAACGGCCAGTACCGCTTTTTCAAAGATCAGTTTTTCATTAGCTTTAACTCTGCTTAATGTCGTTTGCGTAAAACCGATGACAAACGAGCTGAAAATAGCTGTTACTACAAACATAAAGAATATAGGATACCATTTTTTTTCTATCATACTTATCCCGCCTTCTTTACTGCCGGCTTTTTCATTTCACGAACAATTTTATCCATCAAAGGCGCAAACATATTTCCTATCAGGATTGAGAACATTAATCCGCCGTTAAATATTGAAAAGTTTCGTATTACAACCGTGCAAATTGCTATAATTATTCCATAAGCGATTTTAGCCTGTTCTGTTCGTGGTGCGCTGACAGGATCTGTCGCCATAAAGAATGCGCCGAACAAAAATCCGCCTCCCAATACAGCAGCTAATGCGTCATTTACCGGCTTTACATCGAACAAATACAATATTTGACTCAACGCAGCATAAGCGATAATCACGGATAAGATTATCGTTCTGCTTGCGGTTTTGGTAATAAATAAATACAACCCGCCAATTAAAATGAGAAGGGCACTTGTAACGCCCATTGTCCCATCGATTCTTCCGAAAAATAATTGTTTGTAGAATACCCTTCTATCAACTTCTTTTGTGCCTGGGATATTCTCATGGCTGAAAGTCAATGTTCCATTTTTAAGTTCGGTCATTGGCGTTGCGCTCGTTACCGCGTTTGTTTCGCTTACCGTAGTCCATCTGTCCAGCGCTCCCCATTTACCATCCGCGACAGGCGCCCATACCGCAGTCATTGCGATTGGGAAACAAACATAAACGAAACACCTTCCTGCCATTGCAGGGTTAAAGAAGTTTTTGCCGAATCCCCCAAATATTTCCTTCGTGAACATTACCGCGAAAAACATCCCGATGATAAATACGTGCCAGCCGACCGTTGGCGGCATTATAAGCGTATAAATGGTTGAAGTAACAAAAACCGATTCTGTAACCGGTTCGTTGCGAGTGCGGGTGAAAATATATTCTGCCAAATAGCCCACGCCGGCTGCGACTATTAGCATTGCCAAACTTCGCCAGCCGTAGAAATAAATACTTCCTGCTATACAGGGCATCAGAGCGATCAATACTCTGTGCATTATCGCCTGTTTCAACAGAACTTTGCTTGTTTTTCGCTGCTGTGCCATTTTCCTAATCCATTATTAATATGGCTGTTTATACTTCTTCAATATCATATCTCTCCAATTAAATCAATACCATAAAGATAAAAACTGCCCCAAATAATAATTACTTGGGGCAGCCAGGAGGAGGAAGAAGAAGAAACCTTATTTATATAAACTTCTTATATATGAAGTATGAATCAACGGTTAAACGATTCCACCAATTCCTGTGAATCGGCCTTTTTCACCATTTTTTCTCCCTGCCCATAAAGAGGCGCTATTTCTTTCCGGTAAACAGGTATATTCTTTGGCGCTGTTATACCTATTCGCACCTGATTTCCATTTATTCTGGCAACTTTGATTTCAATTGTCGAACCGATAATGATGCTCTCATTGAGCTTCCTTGTCAGTACAAGCATACGTACCATCCTTTCATTTTAGAATCTTGATGGAATACAAATCTTCTCTATTACTTCGTGAACCAAGTGGTCCTCTTGATCCGCTGTTTTTCTCGCTATGTCGCCTACAGTTAATATTCCCGTTACCGATCCATCTTCTCCGAGAACCAGCAGCCGATGGACCTGTTTTTCTTCCATCAATTCCGCCGCTTCTTCTAATTCCATATCTTCGGAGCAACTGAAAATATCTGTCGTCATCGCTTTTTTTACCTGTGTTCTTTGTGGGTCTAGGCTTTCCGCGACGCACCTCACCACAATATCGCGATCCGTTATTATCCCCACAACTTCATCTTCTTTCATTACAGGTAAAACTCCAATATCAAATGCTTTCATTTTTTCAGCCGCGTTTGTAATTGTCGCTTCAGAACTAACGGTCTCCAATGGGCTGCTCATAATTTCGCTAACTTTCATAACTCACCTCATTCTTTCAGTCTTCATTTACGAAAACATCTGAACATTTCCGCCTCACATAATTTTTCATTGAATTTAATTTTTTATGTGAGATATTTTTCAAACATATCCTTTTGCCAGGCTAATTGTGTGCCTGCTCCTTCGACTGCCGCAATCAGCAATGTTTCAGTTATTTCTTCTTTGGTTGCTCCCGCGTCGAGTGCGCCTTTAATATGCGTTTCGGTGCAATGCGGACAGCGAAAAACATTCGCAAGCGCAACCATTAAAAGTTCCTTTGTTTTTTTATCAAGCACACCCTGATTCAAACAAGCATCATAAAAATCGTGAAAACATTTCCCCAATTCGGGCGAATTTGCTTCATACCATGTTGTTTTTGTCTGCGTGATTGACATTTTTATTCCTTCTTATTAATTTTTTGAACGGGTTTAGGGTATCTTTACAGGCGGTTTTGGAAAATAGGGAATATCCTCAAAAAAATACTCTGATTTACTCAAATGTAGTTTATTTTTGCTCAAGACCCATATTTTACGGGTTTTCCAAGAATTGAATTATTTGTAGGGTGGGCTTTAGCCCATGCTGTTTTATCTATCTTATTGCTTCAGTGCTCAAGGGTACTGTTAAAATGGTTCTGGTTCCTTTTCCTTTCGCCGAATCGATTATAAATCCACCGCCCAGATGTTCAATACGTTCACGAATGCTGAACAATCCAAACCCTTTTGATTTTTCACTGCTTTCGAGTTCTGCCGCGTCAAAACCTTTGCCGTCATCTTCGACAGTAACGCTGATATTGGTTCCTTCTTTCGCAAGTGATACTTTTACATTTTGGGCTTCAGCATGCTTGGCCGTATTCATCAGCAGTTCCCTGATTGAGCGATAAAGAAGCACTTTAAGCGGGATTGTCAGCGGTTTGGGTTTCTCATCATCTTTAAAAGAACATTTTATTTTTCGCTGTTTTTGATATTTTTCCAGCAAGTCTTCAACTGCGATTTCGAATCCTATGTCGTAAAGAATACTTGGGCTAAGATCAAAGCTCAAAGTCCTTGTCTGTACAATCGCTTTATCAAGCTGCTCCGCTATTTCCAGCAATGTGTCTGCTGTGTTTTGCGGCAGATTTTTTCGCATATACTTCAACTCTCTGGTCGCAAACGCCAGTATTTGTCCGACAGAATCGTGCAAATCTCTTGCGATTTTGTGTCTTTCCTGTTCTTCTATCATTTCCATCTTGGCTGCGAGAGTTCTCAATTTTTGTCTGCTCAATAGGATTTGATTTTGCGTTTTCTTTTGCTGCGTTACACATTGAATCGTACCAATCATTCTTACTGCCTTGCCGTCAGTGCATTCGATCAATGCGCGTTTATGGATATGCCTCTGTTCGCCTGTGGGCAGTATTATACGGTATTCCAAATCGAATGATTTACAATTATTAATAGCATCGTATGTCGCTTCCTTTATACGCTGTCGGTCTTCAGGATGCACCATACTGCAGAAGGATTCGTAAGTGCCGTCGAATTTTTCACGCTCTAATCCATATATTTTAAAAGATTCATCTGAAAGCCATAATGTGTTATTAACGACATCCCAGTCCCAATTGCCAAGATGTGCGATTCGCTGTGCTTCTACCAATCTTGCTTTTGCTCTTTGAAGTGAAGCTTCTTGTCTTTTCCGCAAACTGATGTCCTGGAACAGGATCAAAACACCTTTCTTATTTTCGTAATCTATAATAGCTGCTTTGCCGCCGACTTCGACGAAACTGCCGTCTGGCCTGATAAGCGTCATCTCGATTAATTCCGCGTCTTTCCTTCCTTGCCGAAATTTATCAAGCCTTGTTTTTATCATCTCTATTGAATTGGGATGTATGAATTGCCAAAATGGTTTACCTTTAAGTTCGTCTTCGTTTTTAACTCTTAGAATATTTACCGCGGTGTTATTAGCAAACGCTATCGTATCATCTACTGACACGCAAATTCCTTCTGGAGAAACTTGTATCAGTGTTCTATATTTTTTTTCACTCTCTTCCAGTTCCTTTGAGCGTTTGTTGAGCTCGATTTCCGCCAGCTTTCGCTGTTCGATTTCTTTACTAAGCAGTTGTATTACTTTCAACAGATTTTCCGTTTTATCTTTTACCCGTTTTTCGAGTTCTTCCCTGCTTTGGCTTAATTCTTCCTCCATTTTCTTGCGGTCGGTTATATCTATAATCGCTGCCCGACAGCCTTTATTGATTCCTGTTTCGCTCAAAATCGGGTCTAGTATAAGCTCTGCGTCAAATTCCTTTCCATTTTTCAGATTCATCATTTTTATTTCGCATCGTTTCATTTTCTTTTCTTCGATAGCTTTTCTGAAATTCAAATGGAAAATATCATAAGAATTATTTTTTATGCAGGACCTGAAAGTTTTGTTAATGAGTGTACTTTTTTCTATCCCAACCATATCAGAGCCGATTACATTTACTTCGTTTATAAAACCTTTATAATCAATGATGAAATATCCGATAGGTGCGAAATTAAAAAGGGCGGTATATTTTTGTTTTGTTTGTTCGAGTTCTATTTGGGTGCGCCGAAGTTCCTCGTTTTGTATTTCAAGTTCAACTTGATGAACCCATAACGTCTTAATAGGTTTTTTTATAGATTTGTCAGTGGGATACAGCCTGGCGTATTCCTTCTTGGCTTTTGCCTTGCCGTTTTTACAGATTCCGTTTTTTTCATCATTCTTTGTGTTATTGCTCATATACCACACATTACAATTAAAACAAATGAACGATTTACTATGTGAATTTTACAGGTTGATTTGCATTATTTTTTGTTAATCATAAACCATTACACGCTTGGAAAAAATTATGAATAATAACCTTCTCTCCTTATCTAAAAACGTGCATCCGTGCTCTAGTGGATAAATTCTAGCTTTAAAAAAAATGAATGCAACAGAAAAAATGAGCATTTTGCCTAGTTTAACGCAAATTGTAAAAAAAGTGCTAAATTTGCTTTTGGGCAATTTGGATGGTGCAATTAAGGATTATTCTTATTTTTAGGTATCAACTTATAGTATTTAATGGAATTGTATTAAATGAAAACAATATTTAATTTACTCTAAGAAGAACATTATGATTTTTAAGAGCTTATATGTTTATCCCAAATTCCCTGATAATCTAAAACCACTTTTTGAATTAGTTCGCAATTTGTGGTGCGTTTGGGATTACGATGCCATAAATTTATTTTACCGCATCGATGCCCAGCTTTTCAGACAGGTCGAACATAACCCTTTGAAATTTTTAAATTTACTTACAAAAGAGAGGCTTGAAGAATTATCTAAGGATAAGGGATTTCTATTTGAACTGGATAAAGTCTGGAAAAAATTCCAAACCTATCTTAGCCATACTACCTGTTTTAAAGATGAATGCCGCTGTACTTACAATCTTAATTCGAAAGATGTAATTGTATATTTTTCAATGGAGTTTGGTCTGCACGAATCAATACCCATTTACGCAGGCGGCCTTGGTCTGCTTGCAGGCGATTATCTCAAAGGCGCTTCAGACCTCGATTTACCCGTTATGGGAATCGGGCTTCTTTATAAATATGGTTATTTTAAACAGGTCATTGATTCAAAAGGATACCAGCAGGAAGTGCAGGTTCCATTCGAAAA
>MHYA01000014.1:33824-47895 GCA_001825675.1 Planctomycetes bacterium GWF2_42_9
CGTGAATTGCATCTTCCCGCCGGTACTCACCTTACGCTGAAAATACTCAATGAAGAAGTGCGTATCAAATTATGGGAAATAGACATAGGCAAAATAAAATTGGTTTTGCTCGATACCAATATTGAAGGCAATTCACCTGAAATGCGAAGTATCGTTGATGAACTTTACATCTCCGATAGGGAAAAACGTCTGCAGCAGGAAATTCTTATCGGTATGGGTGGAATGAAGGTTATTGAAATATTAGGCATCAAGCCCGTTGTCTATCATCTTAATGAAGGACATTCTGCTTTTGTCATATTTTCCAGACTCTGCGAATTGCTTCGCGATAAAAAATTAACTTTATCGCAGGCACGAGCGATTATCCGAACTTCAACCGTCTTCACAACTCATACCCCAGTTATCGCTGGCAATGAACATTTTAAAAATGAATTGGTAAAACGCTATATTATGCCTCGCCTCAAAGAAGCGGGGATTGTATATGATGATGTCGCAAAATATGCGTATATAGGTAATGATTCAGATGTTTTCTGGATGCCTGCGTTTGCAATTAATTTTTCACGCTATGTAAACGCCGTTTCGAGTCAGCATGGCGATGTCTCACGTAAAATGTGGTCAGCTCTTTTTCCGCAAAGACACGAAATCGAAATCCCAATCGATTCCGTTACAAACGGCGTCCACGTTTCCTGGACTAGCCCGCCAATCGCGGATTTATTCAACAGGTATCTTGGCCCCAATTATGTTCATTGCGGCAGAGATCGTGAGATTTGGAACAAAATTTATAATATCCCAGACGAGGAATTATGGGAAGAACATCGCAGAAATAAAAAAGGTTTGATAAATTATATCCGTCGCCAATTCAGCGGCCAAACCGTCAACTCTAATTTTTTAATGCCCCAATCTGTCGGCCCGGCTCTTTCGCTGAACACTGATTATCTAACGATCGTTTATGCTCGCCGTTTCGCCGCCTATAAGCGTCCGACTCTTCTGCTTAAAGATAAAGAAAGATTCAAACGAATCCTTACAAATCCAACTCGCCCGATACAGATGATTTTCGCGGGCAAAGCTCATCCTGCCGATCAGCAGAGCAAAGCTATGATTAAAGAGGTTATTAATTTCGCTAAAGAAAACAGCATCGAAGACCGTGTCATCTTTCTCGAAAATTATGACATCAATACAGCTCGGCATCTGGTCTGGGGCGCTGATGTCTGGCTCAACGTCCCGATGCAGAATCTTGAAGCCTGCGGCACAAGCGGTATGAAAGCCGCGATGAATGGCGCTCTACATTTAAGCACACTCGAAGGCTGGTGGGAAGAAGGCTACAACGGTAAAAATGGTTGGGCTATCACCGCAGGCAGGGCCTACGAAAAACAGGAATTACAGGATTTGGCCGATGCGAGTCAGTTATATAATTTGCTTGAGCACGAGGTCGCAAATTTATACTACGAAAGAAATAAAGCTGATGTACCTGAAGAATGGGTACGTATGATCAAGGAATCCATTTTTTCTGTTTGCCAGAATTTTAATATTAATCGTATGCTGTGTGATTATTTGAAACAATGCTATTTGCCCGCGATGCAGGATTCGCAGGAATTAGCCGCCGATGATTATGTCGCCTTGAAAACCGCCGCACAACAGGAAAAAGATTTGCTGCGTTACTGGGACAACATCAATATCAAATCTTTTTCAACAGATTTGGAAGATCGCGAAAGGCTGATCAAGGGCGATACAATAAACGCAAGCTGTACAGTTCAGTTAAATCAAATACCGTCTAATTTGATTTCTGTGGAGTTATTCTATATGCTCGATAATGACTCAATCTTTAAAATAGTTCCGATGCAGCAGTCAACGGCGACCAATCTCAATGCCGAATATAAATGCAGATTCGAAATAGAAGGTTACGGATTGCAGGCCATCAATATTCGTGTCCGACCGGCCAATAAAATCATACAGGACCTGCACCCTGAAATGATCCTTTGGGCAGAATAATAAATCGGAACTTTTTAATATCTGAAAATTGCCGCTGCGCTCGCGTGCTGATTCCATAATTTTCTATTATATGGAAAAACTTTACCATCTGCTTTAAGCGTATATATCGCCGCCAAGTTTAATAAATCCTCGTCATTTTCCTGCTGCTGTTTGTGGGTTTCAATAGCCAGTGATTTTGTATCGAATTTTCCATATAAATGTTGGTTTATATTTATAAATAGAGTATCAATCCTTCCCATATACCCGGCTTCAAGAATTTGATTAATATCTATCGATGTCTTATCGGTATCTGAAAAATCATTGTACAACTTTGTATATTTATCTTCATCTTTATTAAGAAAATCCGCGATAATATCCCACGCCTCTTTGTGCAGCGAATCGGTTTTTATCTGGTCAGGATTTCCATATATGCTTTTGCTTATGAGATGCGGATACATACAATGCATTCTGAACATTGATTCTTCAAATTCCACCGCGGCAACCATTAACGGCAGATTTTGATTAAACAATTTTTTATCGACTGCCGCCGCGATTATTTGTATGTATCTGTCAATATTTCTTTTGTTCAGTTTCAGGTCAGCGGATCCGTAATACATCGCACCTTGTCCGCTGATGCTTCCGCGAGGCAAAGAACGCGTCATTATATTGTCCTGGGAAATATCAAAACGCAATAATTCCTCAATATTTTTCGGAACACTTGGAAGTTCAATTTCATTTGTTGTGTAATGGTCTGCCAGAAAAAGTTTGACAATATGCTGACTAAGTACCAGAAGATAGAAATTACCGTTGTCCCTGAATGCTTCTATCAACGGCAATATATGAAGATATCGCCCAACACTAAAATTTGCACGTGGGCTGATAGAAAGGTTGATATATTCTGAAAATTCGGGAGTTATAAACATCGCCAGCCCCTTATTCTGATGCTGCCAAAACATCATATCACTCTGCAAATCATAAGCGGGCTTTAAAATTTCAACTGCTTTCTCGTGAGGATAATTCTTTTCAAGCACAGTCCGGCTGTCATTGATCAAATTTTTGAACTGTATCGGGTCTTGTTTTATCTCCTCGCCGTGAATATGTGTCGGCATATATAATGAAATACTGGGGTAAGTAATACTGTCTACAAATGTCATCAATTTATCTGGATTTGGCCATTTCATCTAAAATTCCTGTTGTTTAATTAGTTTAATTTTACTTTTCCGAATATTTATATAATATAGGGGTTACGACCTTTTTTTGAGATGTTAATATGACTAACCAATTAGCTTTTGATATACCTGTTATTTTTCATAAATCTTTTCGCGCACGAAGATTAACGATATCAATTAAGCCATTTAAGCCTGTCCGCATAACCTACCCGGCCAGAGTTTCACAGAAAAAAGCGGAGGATTTTCTCAAAACCAATATCGAGTGGGTTAAAAAAGCGATTATGAAAATGAGGGAAATAGAAAAGCAAACTCCCGCTAAGGTCGATTTGCCTGTAATTAATAAAAACAATGCTCGTATTTATCTTACCTCTAGGCTGAAATACTTAGCCGAAAAATTTAATTTCTCATACAATAAAGTTTTCATTCGCAACCAGAAAACGCGGTGGGGCAGTTGCAGCGGCACAAACAACATCAATTTAAATATTAATCTTGTCCGCCTTCCGCAGGAGTTAATGGATTATGTTCTGCTGCACGAATTAGTCCATACGAAAATTAAAAATCACAGCTCAAAATTCTGGAACGAGCTTGATAGATATGTCGCGAACTCAAAATCCGTCGCAAAGCTGCTCCGCAAACATAGCCTTAGTATGCTCCATTACGCCGCATAATCATCGGCAGCTTTTGCTTGCCAAAGTGGCGATCTCCAAACTTGTAATTCCATCTTCCAAATTGACCCGCATTTTATGCGATGGCTTTTCCCTCTTGGCTATCACATCGCTCAATAATGCTCGTACACAAACCCCATAAACCTGTTGTTTATCCTCGATGATCTCGAAAGTACCTTCTACCATTTTATCAACATTATATTTAATTCCGCCGCTTCGAAGCATTGCTATTTCTGTGTTCCCCTGCTTTTTTAAAATGCTTGCAATTTTTTGTTCTTTCATTTCCACATTCGGCAGTTTTCTGATTTCCGAGGCGGTGTTTTTATTTATCAATGCCCTGAAATGCCCCTTAAGAGGAAGCCATCCCTCAATATCGATTTCCGCAAGATCAAAACTTAGGCGTATCGAGGTACGTTCAAAAAATCCCGGCCGAGAAAAAGAATGATAATGTGAGGCTATAAGTCCCTTGTCATACAATACGCCTGCGAAAACCTGATCTTCCTGCCCGCTTTGGCGTCTATAACACAAACCGTTTACTTTGATTTGTTTTTGTCCTGATATATAATTTACAAGATCAAAAAAATGTACCGCGTGTTCAATTAGTATGCCTCCGCTTACTTCTTTGTTCCAAAACCAATGCTTTAAAGGCAATGTTTCATCCTGTGCATAATTTTCAATATGTACGCGTCTGATCTTGCCAAATATATTTTTGTCGTTAAATTGCTGAAGACAAATGCTTATCGGATTGAATCGCATCATATAATTAACTGTTGCGATTCTTGCGGTTTTATCGCGTACGTTAAGGATTTGTTTTGCGTCTTTCATATTTGTCGCCGCAGGCTTTTCGATAATAACGTCCTTGCCTGCATACATCGCCGCACATGCGATTCCAGCGTGAACGTCGGGAACAGTCGCAATCCAGACAAGATCAACATTCTCATCACGAATCAGGCCTTTCCACGCGGTGTAAAATTTTGTGTGCCCAGGATCGCACGATTTTTTGTTGTCTGCTATCGCGCTTACTTCAATATGCTTTAATTGTTTGCAGCTTTCATAAATGAATTGCCCGAAACCGCCGAATCCTATTATGCCTATTTTTGTTGCCATTACTTCATTGTTAAATAAATAGGAATATTTTGCTATAAGGGATTTAACTGTTTTTTCAGTCCGCTTTAACGCCGAGATAATTGGCCAGTTTTTGAAATTGCACACACCAGTTCTTGGCCGCCTCATCACCCGCTTGTGCATTTTGCTTAATTGCAGGATATTTTTCCTTAATGATAACGAATAGAATATTTTGTGCAGTTTGCAAATCCAGATCGCTTACCACTGTAAGCAAAATGCTTAAAATGCTGTTAATTTTTTCGATTAGTTTAATATTCGTCGGCGAGTTTTCAAGTTTACCCATAAGGTAATTGATTTTATGACTTGTCTCATATCGCAGCGTTGCTGTATCGATTCGCAGCGACAGTTTAATTAATTCGTCTGTCAATCTTTTCAAATGCTGCGTATCAACCTCTTCATAGCGAATTTCATTGCTAAGGTCCTTATTGATAATAAATTCCGCGGGCGCGCAAAGAGCCGGCGGCAATGGCATATGAATTCCTCGCATAATCTGCATCAGCGTATAATTATGTTCATATATATGCCTGAACGTCGCTTCAATTTCATCCCACGTCGTCATCAGCAGTTGATTAAGCACCTTTCTCTGCTGATCCTTAAACAAATGCCACAGCGAATAACTGTTGCCTTTAAAGAATATACTCATAACACGCATAACTTCAGTCGTGTCCCCACGCGAGAAAGCGTTCCGCAAATCTTCTTTCATTTTATTAAATGCCTCATCCTCTGTCCTTGCATTTACCGCGCAAATCAAATTATGATCACCAAAATGCAGAACCGCGAAATCGACAAGATGCACTTCAAGCACAATATTAGATTCTATCGTTGCCTGCCCGATAGCCAGGGTTTGAATACCCGCCTCTATCCTTTCGTAAGAAGTGATTTTTGTTGAATAGCAGTAAACCTCTTTTCTTTCGTCGAATTCTTCCAATATCAAACTTGCCGCCAGATGCGCGCATACTCTATTCAAATCTATTGATGTGCTTTTTATAAGTCCTGCATACACTTTTTTTCCGTTATCATATTCTTTCAAATTGCCGTGCGCTGTTTCTAGAATATTTTCAAATTCAGGTTCTAAATCCAACGCAAGCATTTCTTTTGCAAGCTGTATTGCGCGCGAAGCATACTGCATTATCTGCACAGTTTCAATCCCCGCGATATCGTCAAAAAACCATCCGCAGCTTGTGTACATCAACATTGTATTCCGCTGCATCTCCAGCATTTTCAATGCTTTGATTTTTTCATCGTTTGCCAGTTCTCTACCCGCCATTCGCGCTAGAAACGTGTTTATATTTTCTTTTCTCCGGTTATTAATTACTTTTACATATTCATTTCTTGCCTGCCACGGGTCGATTGCGAATTGCTTCATATAATCTTCGTAGAATCCCGCAAGCTGATCACGCAGCCAATCCATCGCCTCTCTCAAAGGCTTCCGCCATTGCTGTTTTCCAGAAGGGTATCTGCCCAGATGACAGCCGCAGTTGCTTCGCCACCGTTCGATTCCGTGTGCGCAGCTCCACGCGCTGTTTTCATAAATTTCCGCTTCATAAGTTGGTGGATATTTTTCAAGATACTCCCCATAAATCGTCATTTTCGCGAGTTTATTGGTTTCTATATAATGTGTACAATAAGCCAGTGCCATATCTGTAAACCTGTGATGATGCCCGAACGTTTCACCGTCGGTCGCGGTGTGCGCAAGTCTTGCACGTTCACCGTTTTCTTCAAGCAGCCATAAAAGTTTGCCCGCGAATACTTCACCATTTCTTAATATTCTGCCGTCTGCAACGTCTTGTGATGTTGCACCATGATAAAAAAATATCGCAATAGTTCTGCCTGATGGCAAATTGCAGCGATAAGGTCTGGTTATATCGATTGACTCACGGCTAACATTATGCCAATGATTATCGCCTATCCTGCGTACACGTTTTGCCTGGCTTGGCGATAATATCGTAAATTTAATATTATTCTCCGCCAACAAATCTAGCGTTTCAAGATCAACTGCCGTCTCCGGCAGCCACATACCTTCCGATTTCCGTCCAAATCGCTGCTCAAAATCTTCCAGCCCCCAAATAATTTGTGTAATTTTATCTCTTCTGGTTGCTAAAGGCATTATTATATGGTTATATGCTTGTGCGATTGCAGCTCCGTGCCCGCCAAAGTTTTTCATACTTTCTTTGTCAGCATCGAGAATACTTTCGTAAACATCAGGCGCATGTCTTTCAAGCCATATCATCAGCGTTGGCCCGAAATCAAAGCTCATTTTCGCATAGTTACTTACTATATTTATGATTTTTCGTTCCGAGCTTAAAATTCTAGAAGCCGCGTTTTGCCTGTAACATTCCTCTGTTATTTTCGCGTTCCAATCGTGATAGGGGTATGCCGAATCCTGCAATTCAACATCTTCCAACCAGGGGTTTTCCCTGGGCGGCTGGTAGAAATGTCCATGTATACAAACGTATTTGTCCATCAAGCACCGCTATTTATACGATAATAAGACTTGTGAGTTTAATAAGGTTAAAAAATGTATCAATCAGGAAAAAGGCCCATTTTGGAAGTAATATAACCCCATATATTTCAAAATTTAGTGTTTTCCCTAAGGAAATTAAGGGTTTTCCCTCATTGAGTTAAGTAATGTGGTTACTTATATTTAGGCATAGCAAAATTTTATAAAATAAATAAGAGATAGTCTTATCTATTTTGTTGAATTTGCGCATTTTAACATCAAAACCAAGGTTCAAAGAGATTTCTAGGATGAAACAAGAAAGAAAAGGAAACATTTGTACTTATAGTGCATTTCTCATTTGGTTGAGTCGTTGTTTTTCTCCACCGGTAAAAAAGGGTTCTTAATGTCTATCCGGCCAAAACTTACAATCACATTCCTCTTGTTAGCTCTTATACCAACGCTAATCGTTGGCCTGATAACTTTCAAAAATTACCGTAAGACGCTTCAGGAATCAAAACTTCATCATCTGCAGGATATACTTGATATCAAGATTATTAAAATTGAAAACTATATTTCAAATTTAAAAACAAATATGGAGATTGCTCGCGCTACTTATGCTGTCCAAAAAGCATTTATGCTTTTAAACGACAGCGTATATGATCAAAATCGCCCGGAAATTTTAAATGCGAAAGAAACTGTTTTTGATCGTATCGAAAATCTTCAAAAAGTATTCGAGTTGCAAGATATTTTATTTATAAATCCGAAGGGTGAAATTATTTATTCCAGCTCTTTAAATTTTTATAAAGATTATTTAATCGATAATTTACTGGATAAAAATATTTACCAGCTTGCAAGAGATGGCATTTACTTGTCTGATATTTATTTTGATACCGCCGACGAAAAAAAATCTGAAATGCTTTTAGCTGCTTCGGTAAATGATTTTTATCATAATTTTTTAGGAATCATTGTTTTTGAAATCAATATGAATGTCGTCTATAAGCACATTGAGGATGCAACAGGGCTTGGCAAAACTGGTGAACTGGTACTGGGCAAAAGAATTGATGATGATGTGCTCTATTTAAATTCATTGAAATATGACCCAAACTCTGCGCTCAAGAAAAAGATAAAAATCGGTGGTAAAGATGGCATTCCGATTCAAAATGCAGTACTGCATAAAACAGGATATGGAATTGATTACGACTATCGAGGCCAGGAAGTTCTCGCGGCATGGAAATATATTCCTTCTTTAAGTTGGGGTATTGTTGCTAAGATTGATACTGATGAAGCATTGGCAGAAATCGCAAACCTGCAAAAGTATTTATTTATCATTATTGCCAGTGTATTTGGCACGGGTGCTTTTATTTCTGTTTCATTTGCGCATTCTATTACAAAGCCTATTCATAGGCTATTAAAAGGCGTTCAGAGTGTCGGTGCGGGGAATTTGGATATTAATCTTTCAAGTAGCCTTAATGATGAGATTGGAGACCTTTCCAGAGCTTTCGAGAAAATGACCCGAAACTTGAAAATCACAACAGCATCACGTGATGAATTGAATAAAGAAATATTTGAACGAAAACGCGTCGAAGAAACGCTACGTAGGAGTGAATTGCGATACAGAGAGCTGGTCCAAAATGCCAATAGCGCTATCATTCGATGGAATCACAATGGCGCGGTTACTTTTTTTAACGAATATGCCCAAAATTTCTTTGGTTACAAACTTGACGAAATCCTCGGCAAAAGCGTAACCATTTTGCTTCCCAAACTGGAATCTACAGGTGTCGATTTAAGCAGCTTAGTCAATGATATTGTTGAAAATCCCCAAAAGTTTGCTGCGAACGTCAACGAAAATATTTGTAAAGATCGCCGTCGCGTATGGATGGCCTGGACAAATAAACCGGTTTTCGACGAAAACGGAAAAGTGGTAGAAATTTTTGCCGTTGGAACTGATATAACTGACCGCAAAAAAGCTGAAATCGAACTCAAGCAGGCTCACGATGAATTGGAGCAGCGGGTAAAAGAGCGTACAATCGATCTTGATCAAACAATCGATGCTTTGCAGAAAGAGATTGAGCTTCGCACTAAAGCGGAAAAAACTATTGATGCTGAACGTCAGCGTTTGAATGATGTGCTTGAAATGCTCCCTGCGTATGCGATTCTGCTTACGCCGGATTATAACGTTGCTTATTCCAATAAATTTTTCCAGCAGCGTTTTGGCAAACACAGTAACAAAAAATGTTATGAGTTTCTTTTCAATAGAACCGGACCTTGTGAAAACTGTAAAACGTTTGATGTTTTAAAAACAAACCAGCCGCAATTTTGGGAATGGGTAGGCCCAGACGGTAAAAATTATGATATTTACGACTATCCATTTAAGGATTCTGACGGCTCTCCTTTGATTATGGAAATTGGCGTTGATGTTACATCGCACAAACAACTGCAAAAAACATTAAATTCCAGTTCGTTGTATGCGCGTGGTTTGATCGAAGCCAGCGTCGATCCTTTGGTTACTATCAGCCTTAACGGTAAAATCACCGATGTCAACAAGGCCACCGAAGATGTTACAGGTTTCCCCAGGCAAATACTTGTAGGCAGTGATTTCTCTGATTATTTCACCGAGCCTCAAAAAGCGAAGCAGGGGTATGAAAAGGCGCTTTCGGAAGGTCAGTTAAGGGATTACCCGTTACGTGTTCGCCATAAATCCGGAAAAATCACAGATGTAATATATAACGCTTCTGTTTACCAAAATGAGGCCGGCCAAGTGCAGGGCGTTTTTGCTGCCGCTCGCGATATTACAAAAACCAAAGCCGCTGAAGAAAAGCAAAATTTTACTAATGCGCTGCTCGAACTCTTTGCCCGAAAAGCCGACCGCAAAGCCTATCTTGATTCATCGGTTCAAGTTATTGATAAATGGAGCGGTTGCGAATGTGCCGGCATCAGAATCAGCGATAATAAAGGAAATATTCCTTACGAATCTTACATTGGCTTTGATAAAAAATTTCTTGATTTGGAAAATTCATTGCATATATCTTCTCACGATTGTATTTGCGTTCGTACAATTATGCAAAATCCTATTCAAACTGAAAAAAAATATAGAACTGATGGAAATTCTTTCTTCTGCAATGACATATCCGCGTTTGTCAAAGATTTACAGCCAAACCAGAAAAATTCCTATCGCGGCAGTTGCATAAAATGGGGGTTTCAGTCTTTAGCTGTCATTCCCATTCGCTACCGCAGTGAAGTGCTCGGCGCAATCCACATCGCTGATTTCAAAAAAGATATGGTTCCTGCTGATAAGGTTCAATTCATCGAGACGACTATTGCGCCACTTATTGGCGAAGCAATACATCGTTTTAACGCTGAAGCCGAACTCGATACATACCGGAAAAATCTGGAAGAAATGGTTGCCAAACGTACACAGGAATTGGAAAGATCGAACAAAGATTTGGAGCAGTTTGCTTATGTCGCCAGCCACGATCTGCAGGAGCCTCTTCGCGCGGTGGCAGGTTTTATTGAGATTTTAAAAATAAAGCTCGGTCGCACTCTTGATAGTGATAATCTCAAGTATATGAATTTTACCATTGATGGCGTTATGAGAATGCAAGCCCTGATTCAAGGCCTTTTGAAATATTCGCGTGCTGCTATCCAGACCGCCCAATCGCAGTCAGTAGATGCCGGAAAAGCTCTCAATAGTGCTCTTGCTTATCTGGAACGCTCTATTGCTGAATCAGAAGCCCAAATCTCTATCGGTGATCTGCCAACAGTTAGCATCGATGAATCGCAGTTGATACAGCTTTTCCAGAATCTTATCGGAAACGCTTTAAAATTTAAAAGCGATAAAAAACCACATATAAGTATTAATGCTGAAAAGAAAGATGGTTATTGGCGTTTCGCCGTAAGCGACAACGGAATTGGCATCGAGCAGGAATATGCCGAACGTATTTTTTTAATTTTTCAAAGACTCCATTCGCGTGATAAGTATCCAGGAACAGGCATAGGCCTTTCTATTTGCAAAAAAATCGTTGAACGCAATGGAGGAAGAATTTGGGTCGAATCGCAGCCGGGACATGGTTCGACATTCTATTTCACGCTTCCCGAGATCGGAGTAAATTAACGTGGACATAAACACAGCAAGACCAGTTGAAATTCTGCTCATTGACGACAGCCCCAGCGATACAGATCTTACTGTCGAGGCTTTCAAAAACGGCAGGATTGCAAACAGGCTCTTTAGTGTTGCCGATAGTGTTGAAGCTATGGCATATCTTAGACAACAGGGGGAGTATAAAAACGCTCCACGTCCTGATTTGATTATGCTTGATTTGAATCTTCCAAAAAAAGACGGCCGGCAGCTCCTTGCGGAACTTAAAAACGACCCCGACCTTAAACTGATTCCCGTTATCGTTCTTACAACTTCGCGTGCCGATGAAGATATTTTAAAATCTTATGAGTACCAGGCTAACTGTTTTATAACAAAACCTGTTGATTTCAAAAGTTTCATAGAAATTATAAAGGCGATTGAAAATTTCTGGTTGGTTGTAGTTACTCTGCCGCCAAGAAGATAATTTGTCGAGTAATTAATGGAAAATAAAACATTACAAATTTTGCTTGTAGAAGACAGTAAATCCGACGCAGCATTGCTCAAGGAGCATATCCGTGTTACAGAAAAAGATATTAATTTAAACCATACAGTCTCTTTGCAGGAAGCGTTGGGTTTTATTAGTAATCATCAAGTTGATGCTATTTTGCTCGACCTCTCTTTGCCTGATTCTCATGGCCTCGAATCTCTTGAAAAAACTATTAAAGCCTTTCCGCATATTCCCATTATTGTGCTCACGGGAATTGAGGATGAAACGATTGGTGTCCAGGCCGTACGATTGGGCGCTGGCGATTATCTCGTCAAAGGCCGTGTCGATGGTGAAATTATAATCCGTGCAATAAATTACTCCATCGAAAGAAAAGTAATTGAAAAGGAGCTTTGCGATGCCAATCTTGAACAAAAACTGCAAAATGAAAAATTATTGCAGTCGCAGAACCAGCTTGAAGAATCTCGTCGCAATTACAGCGATCTGTTTGATTTTGCGCCAATTGGTTATTTTGTTCTGGATAATGAAGGAATTATTATTGATGTAAATTCAACCGCCGCGTCAATGCTGGGCGTTGAAAAATTCCAGATGATTGGCAGATCACTGGCCGTTTACATCGCAGAGGAAGACAGAAAAATATTTTATACGCAAGATACGCATATATTCATCTCGAATGCCTGCCGTCAGTGCCAGATAAAAATGCGCAAAAACGGCACAGTATTTTACGTTGAACTGAAGATTGATCCAGTTCTAAACGCACAAAATAAAGTCGTACAAAGCCGCGTAGCTGTGATCGATATTACTGAACGTAAAAAAACAGAGCAGATTGTGCGCAAATCTGCCGAAAGGTTCCAGATTCTCTCCGAAACTGCCGGCAAACTGCTTCAAAGTAAGAATCCGCAGGAAAACATTGAAGAACTTTGTCAAAGGGTTATGAAATTTCTCGATTGTCAGGTTTTCTTCAATTATTTTGTTGATGATGATAAGAATGGCCTTCATCTCAACGCTTATGCCGGCATATCAAGGGAAGTTGGAGAAAGTCTTGAATGGCTTCAATATGGGCAGGCAGTTTGCGGAATGGTCGCCCAAAAAGGAAATCCAATCATTGCAGCCAATATTTCTGCCAAAAAGGAACCATCTACGGAATTGCTTGCCTCTTTTGGTATTAAGGCTTACGCATGTAATCCGCTCAAATCGCAAGACAAAGTGATTGGAACACTTGCTTTTGGTACTTCTACTAGGCTTACATTTAATGACGAAGAAATCCAAATGATGAAAGCTGTCAGCGACCAGGTTGCTACAGCTATGGAAAGAATGAGATTTGAAAATGCTCTTTACCAAAGTGAGCAGATCAATCGTGAACAAGCCAACCGCCTTAAAACTATTCTGGAAGCCGCTCCCGCTATTATATGGATCGCGCACGACAAAGAATGTCGAAATATTACCGGCAACAAAGGCGCTTATGAAATATCAAAAGTAAACATTGGAAACAACATCTCGAAAACAGGAAATTTTTATGAGAAATTTAATCATTATAAATTTTTGAAAGATGGCATTGAAATCAAACCTGAAGACTTTCCAATTAAGATTGTAGCGTCAACTGGAAAGTCTTTTATGAAAGATGAAATTGAAATTCTGTATGATGACAATACGTCCCGCTATCTTTTCGGGAATTTAGTTCCAATGTTTGATGGAAAAAACGAACCCAACGGCGCGATTGCTGTTTATATTGATGTTACTGAACTAAAAGAAACAGAAAAAGAACTGAATTTAATTCAGCAGCAGTTGCGTTCATCCAATGTGATGCTCGAATCCCGTGTTAAAGAGCGAACAGGTCAGCTTGAAAAGTTGATTGACGTTTTGCAGAAAGAAATCGTCGAAAGAGTAAGTGCGGAAAAGCAGCTAACTGAAAATCAGGAAAAACTGCGTTCGCTTTCCAGCGAGATCATATTTGCCGAAGAACGTGAACGCCGTCAGGTCGCTACGCAGCTTCACGATTCGATTGGTCAGCTTTTGGCGTTTTCCAAAAAAGAACTTGGAGTTTTGCTTAATAACGCTCCAGATTCTCTCCAGCCTTCGCTCAAAGAAGTCTGGGATATGATCAAACAGGCTGTCCAACAGACGCGA